>CAZRLO010000018.1:0-31865 GCA_964600965.1 uncultured Rhodobacter sp. | reverse complement strand
CTGCACCGAATGATGTACCCGGTGCATGTCGGGTGTCACCAGCACCCGCCGCAATACCGCGTCCAATGCCCGAGGCAGGCGGATATTCGCGTGGTTGAACATGGCGGTACCGTTCAGCAGCACTTCGAAAAGCACCACCGCCACTGCTGCAGGGCCCAGCAAATAGACCAGCCCAATTTTCAGGAGCATCGAAAAAGCGATCTCGACCGGATGAAACCTGAGCGCCGTCGTCACATCGAAATCCCGATCCGCGTGATGCACCCTGTGAAATCGCCACAAAACCGGGATCTTGTGCATGATCAGGTGCTGCGCCCAGATGGCGAGGTCCAACAGGATCACCGCCAGGGCAAGCTCGGCCCAATGGGGCCAGCCGATCGTGTTGAACAGGCCCAGCCCGCGATCATGCGCGTCGATTGCAGCGCCGACCGCAAGGAACGGTAGCAGCGCCCGCATCAGGCTGACAGCAGCGAATCCCAAGATCAGCAACAGCCAGTTCGTGACCCATCGTCCCGACCGCGCCAGCACCGGTTTTCGCCTTGGGGCGACCAGTTCGACAAGTGCGAACAGGGCGTATAGCCCCAGAAACACCCCCAGACGGATTGCCGACTCGTTCTCCATGGCCCCGGTTTTAACCCGGTGGCCCCGTTTGGCAAGACGCGCGGCTCAGGTGGCCCGGATCAGGCTGCCCGCGCCATGTTCGGTGAACAGTTCAAGCAGGACCGCATTGGGGGCCCGGCCATCCAGAATGACCACGGCACGCACACCGCCGCGAATGGCGGCCAGCGCGGTCTCGGTCTTGGGGATCATGCCGCCGGCGATGGTTCCCTCGTCGGTCAGCGCTTCCACCTGCTGCGGAGTGATCTGGGTCAGAACCTTGCCGCTGGCGTCCTTGACGCCCGAAACATCGGTCAGCAACAACAGCCGATCTGCCTTCAGCGCGGCCGCGATCGCACCCGCCGCCGTGTCACCGTTGACGTTGAAGGTCTCGCCCGCGCGACCGGCCCCCAGCGGCGCCACCACGGGAATGTAGCCCGAACCGGAAAGTTCGGTCAGCACACGGGGGTCGACATCGGCAGGTTCACCGACGAACCCCATATCCGGCCGGGCCTTTTCGCAGATCATCAGGTTGCTGTCCTTGCCCGACAGGCCGACCGCCTTGCCGCCCTGTTGATTTATCGCCTGCACGATGCGCTTGTTGATCGTGCCGGACAGCACCATCTCGACCACCTCGACCGTCTTCTCGTCGCTGATCCGCTTGCCGTTGACAAATTCGGATTTGATTTCCAGCCGTTCAAGCATCTGGTTGATCATCGGCCCGCCGCCGTGAACGACGACCGGATGAATGCCCACCTGTTTCATCAGTACGATATCACGCGCGAAACTGTTCATCGCCGCCGTGTCACCCATCGCGTGGCCGCCGAATTTCACCACGACCACCGCACCGTCATAGCGTTGCAGAAAAGGCAGTGCTTCGCTGAGCGTTCGGGCCGTTGCGATCCAGTCGCGTTTCATTTTCAATTCACCGTTCCGGAGTTTGCGGCGTTCTACATGGGTGCGGTGCGACTTGCAAAGACCTTGATGGCGGCCTTCGCTCGAACGGACGCCGGAGAGGGGCCGGCACGATCTGGGCGGCGCGGACAATTGAGCGTGGAACAACCCGGCTAGCCGTCTGGCCGTCTGGCTGGCCGGTGGTCTGGCCGTCCGGGCATCCAGCCGTCTGGCCGGCTGGTCGTCTGGCCGTCTAGACGGCTAGACGAACGGATTTTGGCATAACACAATGATATTACGCCATAAAATGCCCTTCTTGCAACGAAGACGCTTCTCGACATCGAATCCCGATCTCTGTCCGCGCAGCGGGTCTGGGTAGTTCGGCACCTGCCGTACGGCGTATGAAAGTTCGGTTACCCGATCGCGGCGACGGCCGCCCTGACCGCGCCGAGACCGAGCTTTTTTTCGGCCGAAGTGACCAGGATTTCCGGATAGGCCGCCGCGTGGGTGGCAAGGTTTCGCGCGGTTGCCTGGACCACGTTGGCGCGATCCTGTTCGCTTATCTTGTCAATCTTGGTCAAAACGACCTGAAATGTCACCGCGCAACTGTCAAGCAGCGCCATGATTTCGGCATCCACCGCCTTGGGCCCGTGGCGGGCATCGATCAGCAGAAATACCCGTCGCAGGTTCGCACGTCCCGAAAGATACGCCCGCATCAGGGTCTGCCATTTTTCCACGATCGCGACCGGCGCTCTGGCAAATCCGTACCCCGGCAGGTCAACCAGAAAATGGCTTTCGCCGACGGTGAAAAAGTTGATTTCCTGCGTGCGTCCGGGCGTGTTTGATGATCGTGCCAGACCCTTGTGGCCGGTCAACGCATTGATCAGGGAAGATTTCCCGACATTCGAGCGCCCGGCAAAGCAAAACTCGGGGCGGTCCCCGTCTGGCAGGCCGCTCATCTCGACCACGCCCTTCAGGAACCGGCAGCCGCCTGCGAACAGCAACCGACCGGCCTCGGCCTCATGACCGTCGGGTTCCGGCACTACGGGGAATCGCGTGGTCACCTTGGTGCCTGCCCCCGCGCGGGACCGAAAGCCACCGGGCCGGTCATCCGGTCTTCTCGCCCTTGCGGCGCATGCTCGCCCGGATGTTGCCGAAAATGTCCGGCTTCACGCCCTGCGTACGCATGATGGTGTACTGTTGCAGAAACGTGATCGTGTTGTTCGCAACCCAATAAATCACCAACCCACTGGCAAACCTGCCCAGCATGAACATGAACACCCAGGGCATCCACGCGAAAATCTGCGCCTGCGTCTTGTCGGCGGGTGCGGGGTTGAGCTTTTGCTGCATCCACATGCTGATCCCCATCAGGATCGGCCAGACACCGATGGACAGGATGGCCGCGAAAGTGCCCGGGTCCGGCCGGTCCCATGGCAAAAGACCGAACAGGTTCAGAACCGAGGTCGGGTCCGGTGACGACAGATCGTGAATCCAGCCGAAAAACGGTGCGTGTCTAAGCTCGATCGTGACGAAAATCACCTTGTAGAGCGAAAAGAAAATCGGGATCTGCAGCAGGATCGGCAGGCAGCCTGACAGCGGGCTGACCTTCTTTTCCTTGTACAGTTTCATCATGCCCTGCTGAAGCTTCTGGCGATCGTCGCCGGCGGCCTCTTTCAGTTTCTCCATCTCGGGCTGAAGTTCCTTCATCTTAGCCATCGAGACATAGGATTTATAGGCCAGCGGAAACAGCAGCGCCTTGATCATGATGGTCAGGCTGATGATCGCGACACCCATATTGCCGATAAGGCCGTTCATGAAATGCAGCACCCGGAAAATCGGTTTGGTCAGAAAAAAGAACCAGCCCCAGTCGATCGAATCGACGAAACGGTCGATGTTTCGCGCATCCTGATAGTGCTGGATCGTTTTCCATTCCTTGGCGCCCGCGAACAGCGAAGTGGTCACCGCCCCGGTGCCGCCGGGTTCAATGGTGATGATCGGCAGGCGCATATCGGTCTGATAGACGTCGCTGCGCGCCGAGTATTTCGCGACCGAGTCGAATTTCTGGTCGAAATCCGGAATCAGGGTCGTCATCCAGTATTTGTCGGTAAATCCGATCCAGCCGCCGGTCTCGACCTGTTTGGTATCGATATTCGCGGCTTCGGCCTGCGAAAGCGGTTGATCGGGCATATCGTTGTAGTCGATCTCTTCGATCTGGTCGTTGAACGCCCGGACCACGCCTTCGTGCAGGATATAGAATCCGATCGTGTCCGGTTCGCCGTGCCGCGCGATGATCCCATAGGGCGAGACCTTGAGAACCAGGTCGCCATTGTTGCGTACGCTTTGCTCGATCGTGAACAGGTAATTGTCATCGACCGATATTTTTCGGTTGAATATCAACCCGCTACCGTTGTCCCATTCCAGTTCCAGCGGGTTTTGGGGCGTCAATTCTCCGTTTGATACGACCGACCAGTCCGTGTTGGCCCCCGGCACGTCCGAAAATTCGAGATCGCCTACCGGCGCCCAGCCGTAAAGCGCGTAATAGGCGTGGGCCCCGCCCACGGGCGAAAGCAGGGTTACCAGATCGGAATCCTCGTCCAGCGTGACCCGATAATCCTTGAGCGACAGGTCATCGATCCGACCGCCTTTCAGGGAAACCGAACCCGCCAGTCGCGGCGTGTCGATGCGCACGCGCGGCGTTGCGGCAAGGGCCAGTTCCCGCGACTGAATTTCCGCGTCGTCAAGCGACGGTGCCGACACCGTGTCACCACCGGGCTCCGGCGTCGCCGCAATCGGATCCCCGGTGGTCGCCGGGTCGTTCTGGGCCGTCGGGGTCGCTTCGGGAACCGGTGCCACCGGCTCTTGTGGTGGAAAGAATGTCAGCCACACCAGGATCACCAGCGCGCTGAGCACGGTCGCAAGAATGAGGTTCTTGTTTTGCTCGTCCATGAACCATTCCACCCAGAAAAAGAATAGGGTGGTTCAACAGATATGACCCGGAAAGGTCAAGCGGTTTTCCGGAAATTACCCCGGTGGTGCGCGCGAATGGCGCGGCGTGATCAGCCGGCCCGGCGCACGGTCCCGCTGCCTTTTGCCAGTTTGTCGCGATGCTGGTGCATCCAGGCAATCGTATCCTCAAACCGCATGGGCCGGGCGACGCCAAAACCCTGAATGTAGCGGCAGCCCAATTGCGCCAGACGGTTGTGTTCGCCGACGGTTTCCACGCCCTCGGCCAATGTTTCAAGGCCCAGGCTTTCCGCCAGACGAATAATCGCCCCGGTCATCACCTGCTGTTCGCTGTCCTCATCGATGCGGGTCACAAAGCTGCGGTCGATCTTGATCCGGTTCACCGCGAACCGGCGAATATTGGCAATCGCGGCGTGACCGGTGCCAAAATCATCCAGATCGATCCCAAAGCCGTGCGCCGCCAACGCCCGGACGTTGTGCCGGATCACATCATCGTCATGGTCCGAGACGACGTCCTCGAGAATTTCGATCGTCAGGCGGGCGGGTGTGATGTCGAAACGGTCCACCTCCCATTTGATCTTTTCAACCAGTTTCGGATTGCGCAGTTCGGTCGATGAAAAATTCACGCCGACGCTGGCAATGCGCAAGCCGGCCCGGTCCCACGAGCGCAACGCCGACAGGGAATGATACAGCACCACCTCGCCAAGGCGGGCGGATTTACCGGCATTTGCAATCGCCTTCAGGAACATGCCCGGCAGAATTACCCCCTTTTCCGAATGTTCCCACCGCGCCAGCGCCTCGAATCCGGCAATTTCGCCGGTATCCGTGCAGATTTGCGGCTGAAACCAGGGCCGGATCTGTCCGTCGTCCAATGCCGCATCGATATCGGGCGCGAGGGCCCGCATCTTGACCGCTTCGCGGCGCATTTTCGGGGAAAAACTGCCCACCAGGCCGGGGCCGTTTCGGCGACCATGGGCCATCGCGGTCGCCGCCGCGTCCAGCACCGATTCCGCGGTCTGCATCGGGGCGCGCCCCGACATGCAAACCCCGGTGCCCGAGGTCAGAAAACACGGGATCCGGTCCACCGCGAACGGCTTTGCAAGGGCCGCACCGATCCGGTCCGCCAGCGCAAGCGCCAGCGTGGTATCGACCTTGCCTGGGGGGAACAGCACCACTGCATATTCGTCGCCATCCACCCGCGCCACCAGATCGCTGTCGCGAACGCAATCGGAAATCCGCTGGCCGATTTCCGTCAACATCGCGTCGCCCGCCGCCATTCCGAACCGGCCGTTGATGCGGCTGAACTGATCGATATCGATGTACAGAACCGCCGCCTCGCCGCCCGAATTGCGGGCGATTTCAAGAAATTCCGACAATCTGCGCAACATTTCCGCCCGGCTGGCCAATCCCGTCAGTGCATCGGTCGCCGTGGGGTCCACCCGTATTTTCGCCGCGATCGGCGCCGCCCTTTTGGCCAACTCCTGAAACGCCAGCAACAGCGGGAACATGAAGCAGACGACAAACAACACCGCCTCGATTCGGGTCCAGTACGCGACGATCACCATCAATGGCAGAAAGCTGAGAAGCTGGAAATCGCCCGGATTGCGGTCACCGGCTGGCGCTGGCAAATTGTGATTTTCCTGGGCCAAACCCACCCCCGACCGGCAATTCCACGGCCCGTATCGCCGTATTTCATGCCTAGTGGCGGTGCGCTGCAACAGCGTTAATCACTCGCGAAAATCAATCGCCAATTTTCGGCTATTTGGCGACATCTGTGCCGACGGCGCGCGGCGCAAGTGCCGCGAAATCAAACAATTCCGTGTCCAGAAGATGGCTGGGCCGCGCGTGCATCAGGGCGCGGAACATCACCTGACGCCGCCCGGGGCTGTTGGTTTCCCACTGATCCAGCAGCGCCTTGACCTGCTGGCGTTGCAGACCGTCCTGCGAGCCGCACAGATCGCAGGGGATGATCGGATACTGCATGGCGCGCGCGAACTTTTCGCAATCGGTCTCGGCGACAAAGGCCAAAGGCCGGCAGACCAGCAGATCGCCCGCCTCGTTCAACAGCTTGGGCGGCATCGTCGCCAGCCGGCCGCCGTGAAACAGGTTCATGAAGAACGTTTCCAGCATGTCGTCGCGGTGATGGCCCAGCACGACCGCATCGCAGCCTTCCTCGCGGGCGATCCGGTATAGGTTGCCGCGCCTCAACCGCGAGCAAAGCGCACAATAGGTGCGCCCGGGTGGAACTTTACTGGTGACGATGGAATAGGTGTCCTGCATTTCGATCCGGTGCGGCACTTCCATCCGGGCAAGGAATTCCGGCAGGATGGTCGCCGGAAATCCCGGCTGCCCCTGATCCAGGTTGCAGGCCAGTATCTCGACCGGCAAAAGCCCGCGCCACTTAAGCTCGTGGAGGGCGGCAAGCAGGGTATAGCTATCCTTGCCCCCCGACAGGCAGACCAGCCACTTGGCACCGCGCGCCGCCATCTGGTAATGCTCGACCGCCTCGCGCACCTGCCGCACGATCCGCTTGCGCAGTTTTCTGAACTGTGTGGTGTCCGGCGCCCCGGCAAAAAGCGGGTGGATATCAGGATTTGCGTCCAGCATCAGGTGTCTTGCGGCGGCACCGGATCATACCCTGATCGCCCCAGGGGATGACAACGCCCGATGCGCCGGATCGCCAACCATGATCCCTTGATGCCGCCGTGTTTCTCGAGCGCTTCAAGCGCATAGGCCGAACATGTCGGCTGGTACCGGCAATGATGGCCGACCCACGGGCTGCCGATCAGACGATAGGCGCGCACCGGCAGGGACAATATGAAAGCAAGCGGGCTCATTTGCCGATCCTCAAGGCTAGGCGCAGCCATACCACCCTTGGCAGGCGACGGCAATTGCACGCCGGAACTTCACGACGCGAAGCGCGATCGTCCGGTCGCTGTCTGCCGGTACCGGGGTCCTGGGACCGGCGGTGATCGATTTTACCGCTGTTCGGAAAGACGTTTCGCGGGCGCCGGGCGGGGCCGGTGCGCGCGGAAATATCCGTTGTTCGCGGGGATGCCGATCGCAGTCGGGTCTTCATGACGCCCGGCATTTTCGTGGCGGTCGCGGCATGTCGCAAGCCGGCGATCTGAGATTTGTCACGCGCGGATATTGGGCGTCTGACTGGTGCGTCGGTGCGCAATCGATTGCGCGCTGTGGCATCGGTTTCGGGGGGGCGCGCTTCGGCGAGGCGTCCGGCCGGTCAGGCGGTCGGGCCGCTGAAGGGTGAGACGGTCAGACACCGAAGAAGTGCGACGATTTGGCGGCCGTCCGGTTGGACGATGGCTTTGTCGGACGTTTGGACCGTTGTGCAGTTAGGCGACGGCCGGACGGCCCGGCAGTCAGGTGCCGGGACGTTATGGCGGAAGGAAAGTACGGCGGCGGGACGGTTGGGCCGCCGGGCAGTTGGGCGTCGGTTGGGCGGTTGACCTGTTAGAAGTCTGGACGGTTAACCGTCTGAGCGTCCGGATAACCGGTCTGTTGGCACACCGGTGGACCGGTCGACCGGAAACCCAATAAACCGGTAAACTAATGATCTGGCAATCCAATAAATCGTCGAACCGGAAACCCAATAAACCGGTAGACCAATAGACCGGAAAACCAATAATCCGGCAAACCAACGGACCGGAAAACCAATGGACCGGAAAACCAATAATCCGGCAGTCCGGTAAACCGGTTTTCCGGATTATTCCCGCAATAAGCACCTGATTTTCATACATTATTTTCGTTTAGCGTTTTGATTAAACGACGGGAGATTCTACGGTGATCCTGCTTGAGCGGTGCCATATCACCATGCCATGACCGGTCAGGGGCACGCCCGAAACGCGCCGGATGTCATCCCCGCGACACGGTTGACCAGCCTGATATGGCCGTCGACAGACGCAATCTGTTTTCGCCGCCGCTGACCGGCGCGTTAACGGCGCGCGCGCCGGATCAGATCGAGGATGTTTTTCGCCGCTTCGGGAATATTGGTACCGGGGCCGAATATGGCCTTCACGCCCCGGCTGGTCAGAAACTCGTAATCCTGCTGCGGAATCACGCCACCGCAGATCACGATGATTTCGCCGGCACCCGCCGCGTCCAGCGCTTCGATCAGTTTCGGCGCCAGTGTCTTGTGGCCCGCCGCCTGCGAGGAAACACCGACCACGTGCACATCATTGTCAATCGCGTCCTGCGCAGCCTCTTCCGGAGTCTGAAACAACGGCCCGACATCGACATCAAAGCCGATATCCGCGAACGCCGTCGCGATCACCTTGGCGCCCCGGTCGTGCCCGTCCTGACCCATCTTGACCACCAGCATGCGCGGGCGGCGGCCCTCGGCCTCGGCGAAATTCTCGACATCTGCCTGGATGGCAGCGAACCCCTCGTCGCCCTCGTAGGCGGCGCCATAGACCCCGGCCAGGGTTTTGACCTCGGCGCGATGTCGTCCGAATGCTTTTTCCATGGCGTCTGAAATCTCCCCTATGGTTGCGCGGGCGCGGGCGGCGGTGACCGCCAATGCCAGCAAATTGCCGGTTTTTTCCTTCGCGCCGGTTTCCAGCGCCTTCAGCGCGACCGTGCAGACCTCGGCGTCGCGGGTGGCGCGGATCCGCTTCAGCCGAGCCACCTGCGCTTCGCGAACGGCGGAATTGTCAATGTCCCGCACGTCGATCACCGGTTCCTCTTTCAGGCGAAACTTGTTGACGCCGACGACGACTTCATCGCCCCGGTCGACCGCCGCCTGACGACGCGCCGCCGCCTCTTCGATTCTGAGCTTGGGCATGCCGCTGGCAACCGCCTTGGTCATACCGCCCATTTCATCGACCTCCTGGATGATTTCCCAGGCCGCATCGGCCAGTTCCCGGGTCAGACTTTCCACGTAATACGACCCCGCCAGCGGATCGACCACCTTGGTCACGCCGGTTTCGTTCTGCAGGATCAACTGCGTGTTGCGCGCCAGTCGCGCCGAAGCTTCCGTCGGCAGCGCGATCGCTTCGTCAAAGCTGTTGGTATGCAGGCTCTGCGTGCCGCCCAGCACCGCCGACAATGCTTCGTAGGCGGTGCGCACGACGTTGTTGTGGGGGTCCTGTTCCTGCAGGGATACGCCCGAAGTCTGGCAATGGGTGCGCAGCATCGAACTTTGCGGCTTTTTCGGCGAAAATTCCGCCATGATCCGCGACCACAGCAGGCGGGCGGCCCGCAATTTGGCCGCTTCCATGAAGAAATTCATGCCGATCGCGAAAAAGAACGACAGCCGTCCGGCAAAGGCGTCGACATCCATGCCCCGCGCAATCGCCGTTTTCACGTATTCGCGGCCATCAGCCAGCGTGAATGCCAGTTCCTGCACCAGGTTCGCGCCGGCTTCCTGCATGTGATAGCCCGAAATCGAGATCGAGTTGAATCGCGGCATTTCGGCGGCGGTAAACTCGATGATATCGGCCACGATCCGCATCGACGGTTCGGGGGGGTAAATATAGGTGTTTCGCACCATGAATTCCTTCAGAATATCGTTCTGAATCGTACCCGACAGCCGGGCGCGTTCCACGCCCTGTTCCTCGCCCGCGACGATAAACGCCGCCAGAACCGGAATGACCGCCCCGTTCATCGTCATCGAAACCGAGATCTGATCCAGCGGGATGCCCTCGAACAGGATTTTCATATCCTCGACCGAATCGATGGCCACACCCGCCTTGCCGACATCACCGATGACGCGCGGATGGTCGCTGTCGTATCCCCGGTGTGTGGCCAGATCAAAGGCCACCGAAACCCCCATCTGACCCGCCGCCAACCCCTGCCGGTAAAAGGCGTTGCTTTCTTCGGCGGTGGAAAATCCTGCGTATTGCCGGATCGTCCAGGGTCGGTGCGTGTACATCGTGGCCCGTGGTCCGCGCAAAAAGGGCGCGACCCCCGGCATGGCGTCCGCGCCGCCGGTGCCGGCGACATCGGCGGCGGTGTAAACCGGTTTGACCCGGATCCCCTCGGGCGTCTCCCAATCGAGATCGGCCACCGAGCCGCCGCGCAATTCCTTTTCGGCAAGCGTCTGCCAGGTTTCTTTCGTACCGCTCATTCTATTCCTCTTTTCCTTCCGCGCCGGATTTCCGGAGGTTATCGGCCCCGTCGCATACGAATGTCACGCCGTCTGGTCCGGCCGCCAGCCAATCCAGATCGGCCGCGTATCTTTGCTGCATGACCGCCAACTGATCGGCGGAAAAGGGCGCGTATCGCCCCGGTGTTGCGGGAATGCGCTTGGCCGAGGCATCGTCGCCGCGTGCCAGCAACGCCTCGCGCAGTTCTGCTTGCGTGGGCGATGCGTTGAAAACTTCGGTCGGGGCCAGTTGCGGCCCATTTGCGCCGGTCAGGGCGCGCAATTGCGCCGTCGGGCGACCGATCAGGGTTTTCGCGTCCCAGACCACGATTTCGGCTTTCG
Source organism: uncultured Rhodobacter sp. (assembly GCA_964600965.1). Classification (GTDB taxonomy): domain Bacteria; phylum Pseudomonadota; class Alphaproteobacteria; order Rhodobacterales; family Rhodobacteraceae; genus UBA5972. The sequence goes on along the minus strand of CAZRLO010000018.1, from coordinate 20,968 downwards.
GAAACATCGCTGAAACCCCGTTGATGACCCGCCGCCAGGTCCGTGGCTGGTGGGCAAGACGTTCGATTTCCGCAGGATCGGGCGCGCCGTGTTCGCGAAACATGCGAAACGCGCAGACCGAGGCCCAGTATTCCTCGTAAGGCCGGATTGCCAGCCCGATCCGGGTACAGGTCCCCCCAAAGACCGCCGCGAACCGCGCCAGTCGCAGCTCGATTTCCGGGTAGAGCGACGCCCGCACCAGATTGACGTTCATGCCGCCCAGCATGTTTTCTTCGCTGACGATCAGGAATTTCCGGCCCGCCTGCGTCAGTCTGTCCAGTTCGGCCCGCACGGCCGCGCCGCGCCGCCGGATCAGCTCGGACGTTGCCACATCGGTGCTTGCCTCAAACCGGAACATGCCCTCAAACCGGCCATCGCGGGTGGCCCCCGGCCCCCAGATCGCGATACCGGCGCGACCCAGACGCTGTCGGTTCTGTTGCAAAGCCCGTTGCAGCGACGTCGTTCCGGTCCGGTGCGCGCCGATATGCAGGATCACATCCACGACAGCCCCACTTCTTGCGCGATATTGCTCTGGTGCCGCGAAAATCCCTTGGAATGCCGGGCGACAGACCCAATATTGAAGGAAGCCGGAGGAACCATGCACCTGATCGCCGCCCTGACCTTTTTGCTTGCGCTTCCCAATATGGCTTTCGCGCAAGACGTCGATCCGCTTGGCCAGTACCAGTGGCACAATCGGCCGCTGGTGATCTTTGCCGATACGCCCGATGACCCCCGGTTCCGCCACCAGATGGAAATGCTGGCGATCACGCCGGACGAGTTGGAATCGCGTGATGTCGTCATTCTGACCGACACCGACCCTGACGCCGACGGGCCACTGCGCCAGACGCTGCATCCGCGCGATTTCATGCTGGTGCTGATCGGCAAGGACGGCACGGTCGCGCTGCGAAAGCCGTTTCCGTGGTCGGTACGTGAATTGTCGCGTGCCATCGACAAGATGCCGATGCGGCAGGAAGAGTTGCGGCAAAACGGCAACCAATAGGCCAAGTTGTCCAAAACCCTGCGAGACCACGGCGCAATATCGAACACCACAATAAGGGCAGCGCCTGCTGTGCGGAAGGCGGGCGCGGCCCGGCGCGACCGCCGGGCGAGACGTGGAACGGGTATTTCCGTGATCACGGCGGAGCGCCGTATTACCGGGGTATCCGCACCAATCCGGCGTGCAGTTTCATTCCAGAAATATCGTCCCGAAACCAGCAGCCAAGTCGATTGAGACCCGCAAACATTCCAACCCGACCGGCAACCCGACCGTGCAGCATCCGGGATACTGACCCGGAAATCGTCCAGATCTTTCATGTCGGTGCCCCAATTCCCGCGCGGCCGCAAAAACGCCGTTCCCAAACGGTGGCGCCGGCCAATTTCAAAGCCCCCCACAACCCGGCCAACCCCGTGGAAATCGCCATCGAATTGAACCCCTCGCGCGGCATTGGCCCTATTCAAACTCCATGATCACGTCATCCACCGCCAGCGAATCCCCCGCGCCCGCGTTGATTCTGGCGACCACGCCCTTTTTCTCGGCCCTGAGCACGTTCTCCATCTTCATCGCCTCGACCGTGCACAGCGCCTGACCTTCGTGCACCGCGTCGCCTTCGGCCACCCCGACCGAGACGACCAGCCCCGGCATCGGGCACAGCAGCAGTTTCGACGTATCGGGCGGCACCTTTTCGATCATGTGGCCCGACAGTTCGAACCGCCTCGGGGTCTGTACCGCCACGCGCAGATCAGCGCCCCGATGCCGCATCCGGTAACCGTTGGGCACGCGGTCAACCTTGGCCACCAGGCGCGTGCCGTCCACATCCATCACCGCCAGTGATACCCCCGGCACCCAATCCGACGCGACCCGGTGCACCGTACCGTCGGCAAATCCGACCGTGGCACCAGTCCGGTCCGCCGAAATCACCACCGGATAATCCTGCCCGCTGAGCGAGATTACCCAGTCGGTGCCGACCTCGCGTTCGTGATTGTCCATCGTGCCCGAGATACGCGCATCGCGGATTTCCTGTACCCGGTACATGGCGGCCGCCGAAGCCGCGAGGCGTTTCAGTTCGGCCTCGGGCAGGTCTGCGCCGTCAAAACCATCCGGATATTCCTCGTCGATGAACGCCGTGGTCATATCGCCGGAAATGAATTTCGGATGGTCCATCACTGCGGAAAGAAACGGGATATTGTGGCCGATCCCTTCCACCTCGAACGCATCCAGTGCGTTTCGCATGACCTCGATCGATGCCGCGCGATCCCTGCCCCAGCTACACAGCTTGGCAATCATCGGATCATAGAACATCGAGATTTCGCCGCCCTCGTAAACCCCGGTATCATTGCGCACGATTTCGGTGTCATCGGCACGTTCCACAGGCGGGCGATAGCGCGTGAGCCGTCCGATGGAGGGCAGAAAACCGCGATACGGGTCCTCGGCATAAAGCCGGCTTTCCATTGCCCAACCGTTGATCCCGATGTCTTTCTGGCTCATCGCCAGTTTCTCACCGAAGGCCACGCGGATCATCTGTTCGACCAGATCGATGCCGGTAATCAACTCCGTGACCGGATGTTCCACCTGCAAGCGCGTGTTCATCTCCAGAAAATAGAAATTCCGGTCGCCATCGACGATGAACTCGACCGTGCCGGCGCTGCAATACTCCACCGCCGCTGCCAGTGCGACCGATTGCTTGCCCATGGCCTTGCGGGTTTTCGCGTCCAGAAACGGGCTGGGCGCCTCTTCGATCACCTTTTGGTTGCGGCGCTGGATCGAACATTCGCGTTCGTTGAGGTAGAGGATATTTCCATGCGTGTCGCCCAGCACCTGGATTTCGATGTGGCGCGGTTGGGTCACGAATTTCTCGATGAAAATCCGGTCGTCGCCAAAGGACGCCGCCGCCTCGTTCTTGGAGCTTTGGAAACCCTCGCGCGCCTCGTCATCATTCCACGCGATGCGCATCCCCTTGCCACCGCCACCCGCGCTGGCCTTGATCATCACCGGATAGCCAACGCGGTTGCTGATCCTGACGGCCTCGTCGGCATCCCCGATCAGGCCCATGTACCCCGGAACGGTCGAAACCCCGGCTTCCTGCGCCAGTTTCTTGCTGGTGATCTTGTCGCCCATTGCCTCGATCGCGCCTGCAGGCGGACCGATGAATGCCACGCCCTCGCGTTCCAGCGCCTCGGCGAAGCGTTTGTTTTCGCTCAAGAACCCATACCCCGGATGTACCGCATCCGCCCCGGTCTGGCGAATGGCCTCCATGATCCGGTCGATCACGATATAGCTTTCGGCGGCGGGCGGCGGGCCGATATTGACCGCCTCGTCCGCCATTTCCACATGCAGCGCTTGCCTGTCGGCATCCGAATAGACCGCAACCGTGGCGATCCCCATCTTGCGCGCGGTCTTGATGACCCGACAGGCGATTTCGCCGCGGTTGGCGATCAGGATTTTCTTGAACATGGATTACGTCCTTGTGGCCCGGGCGAGCGGTCTGGAAAATACGGGGATCGGTGGATTTCGCGCGAAATCGGCGTCGCGCAAAAAGAAGGGGCCCGGTTGCGGTGCAACCAGGCCCAAAGGAGGGGAAGGGTATATCTCGAAGTAACTTTCGGGCAGGAAAGTGACGCAAACACCTGCCACGCCATCAACATAGGCCGGAAATACCGCTGCACCAAACGGCAAAGTTGCCGGTGGCGCTTTCTCGGCGACTATCTGCCAAACCCGGAGAATGATAAGCAAAATCATGCCGATCCTCTGGCAAATACGTCCGGAAAGGACGCCATTGCCCGCCCGCGATCAATCTTGAGCAGAGCCTGATAGCTTTGATTGTCAAAGGGATCGGTGGCCGCAATCACTTCACGCCCGAAAAGCCAGCTCAGCCGTCCGGCGTCCAGATTGCCGCGCTGAAACTCGCGATCGCCGAAATGATCCCACAACGCCGCCATGAAAGCCGCATCCGCCTGGCGGTCGCCCGGGCGGCGGTCGGCATAGCGCGCGCGCGCCAGCAACGGGGTCACGCCCTTGGGATTGGCGCGCCGGATCGTGAACTGGAAATCGGAACTGGCCAGTCGCGACGGAAACCCCCGGTGTTTGTGCATTTCGGCGCGGTTCACTCCCATAGACACACGCCTTCCCCGATCCGGTACGCGTTCATGAATTGCGTGACCTCGGGATCGCGCTGCCCGCGCGCCAACGGCTTGTCCAGCAGGTTGACGATAATCTGATCGACGCCGCCGCCGGTCATATCGGCCAGCTTCTGACCGATTTCGGCGCAGATGAAATCAAGATCGCCCGCGGCAACTTCAAAACTGATGTCGCCACCGTGCTTTGAGATGCCGGGGGCCAGAAAACGCAGGATCAGCCAGGTCTCGCCCGATGCGCCCTCGTTCATGTGATCTTCCCACAGCGCCTCGTAAGGCAGGATGGTCTGCCCCGATGGTACCGTCATCAGACCATCCTGTGCCACGACCGGTGCTGCGGCCAGCATCACAACAAAGGCTGCCGCGACCCGGTTCATGGCAGGCCCCACGCCAGCAGGCCCGCAAGCGAGGATGCCCAAAACAGGATCCATTGCGGCATTTGCGCGACGCGAAACCCGTTTCGCCGCATCGCAAAGAAGGCAAGCGCACCCAACCAGTAGGCATAGACCGTGGCCAGCATCGCCAGCGGCAGGAAATCAATCCGCAGGATCGGCGCCAGAAAACAGACCGTCAGTGCCACCATGGTCACGCCACCCCATTGCCAAGACCACGCCAGCGTCTGCTTTGACACCGGATGCAGATCGGCCGCCAGCATCGGTTCGACAATCAGACGCCGACCCCGCACCATGTGAAGGTAAAGACCGGCGGCAGACAGCCCACCGGCGAGGATCAGCAGGATATCGTTCAATTCCAGTTCACTCCTTTGCTTTCCGCTTGGCCCAAATATCCGCGCCGCAGGCAATCCGGCGGTGGAATTCGAGTATTTGGGCCAAAAAGAAGCGCATCCTTTACAACGGTATATTGTCGTGCTTTTTCCAGGGGTTGCTAAGTCGCTTGTTGCGCAGCGCCGCAAAGGCCCGCGCGACCCGTTTTCGCGTTGAATGCGGCATGATCACATCGTCGATAAAGCCTTTTTCAGCGGCCACGAAGGGGTTGGCAAATCGGTCTTCGTATTCCTCGGTATGGGCGGCGATCTTTTCGGTGTCGCCAAGATCGGCGCGGTAGAGGATTTCGACCGCCCCCTTCGCCCCCATCACCGCGACCTGCGCCGTCGGCCACGCATAGTTGAAATCGCCGCGCAGATGTTTTGAAGCCATCACGTCATAGGCCCCGCCATAGGCCTTGCGCGTGATGACGGTCACCTTGGGCACCGTCGCCTCGCCATAGGCAAACAGAAGCTTCGCACCGTGTTTGATCACGCCGCCATATTCCTGGGACGTGCCCGGCAAAAAACCCGGTACATCGACAAAGGTCAGAATCGGGATTTCAAACGCATCGCAGAACCGTACGAACCGCGCGGCCTTGCGGCTTGCGTCGATATCCAGGCACCCCGCCAGTACCAGCGGCTGATTGGCGACAACGCCGATGGTCGCACCTTCGATGCGGATGAACCCGGTAAGAATATTGCCGGCGAAATCCGCCTGGGTTTCATAGAAATCGCCCTCGTCGGCGATTTTCATTACCAGTTCCTTCATGTCGTAGGGCAGGTTCGCGTTTTCCGGGACCAGTGTGTCCAGCGATTTTTCCAGCCGCGCCTGACTGTCATAGAACGGCCGCACCGGGGCCTTGTCGCGATTGTTCAGCGGCAGAAAATCGAACAGCCGCCGAACCTCGCTCAGGGCTTCGATGTCGTTTTCAAACGCGCCGTCCGCGACCGAGGATTTGCTGGTGTGGGTTTTGGCACCGCCCAGTTCCTCGGCGGTCACCACCTCGTTGGTCACGGTTTTCACGACATCGGGACCGGTCACGAACATGTAGGAACTGTCTTTCACCATGTAGATGAAGTCGGTCATGGCCGGCGAATAGACCGCGCCGCCCGCGCAGGGCCCCATGATGACGCTGATCTGCGGAACAACCCCGCTGGCCATGATGTTTTTCTGAAACACATCGGCATAGCCGGCAAGGCTGGCGACACCTTCCTGAATGCGCGCGCCGCCGCTATCGTTCAACCCGATCACCGGCGCACCGTTTTTCATGGCCATATCCATGATCTTGCATATCTTTTCGGCATGGGTTTCCGACAACGATCCGCCAAAAACGGTAAAATCCTGGCTGAACACATAGACCATGCGCCCGTTGATGGTGCCCCAGCCCGTGACGACGCCGTCGCCGGGATGGCGCACCTTTTCCATGCCGAATTCGGCGCAGCGATGCGCCTTGAACATGTCGAATTCCTCGAAACTGTTATCGTCCAGCAGCACTTCGATCCGCTCGCGCGCGGTCAGTTTTCCCTTGGCGTGCTGGGCGTCGACGCGGCGTTGACCACCGCCCAGACGGGCCTCGGAGCGGCGGGATTCGAGTTCCTGCAGGATATCTTTCATGGACCGGCCCTGGTTTGCGAAGGCGTGAATTCCGATTGTTTTACCCCGGCAACGCCCTGCAAGAAAGCGAAACTTGGTATATTTGCTAAATGGTTTGCTAATTGTACGTGCGAAATGCAAAGTTGCAAAGTCAAGGGAGCGGATTGCAAACAAGGTTGCGCAATCGGGGCAGCGACCGCATTGATGACGCTCGATCCACAGCGTGGCAGGGACAATGCGCGACACCCCCTTGATCCGGATGATTTCCGCCCACGCCGAGGGTGAAGTCGGCAACGTTATCGTCGGCGGTGTTGCCCCGCCGCCGGGGGAAACCCTGTGGGCCCAGCGCGAATACCTGCACAACGATGGCCGCTTGCGAAACCTTGTTCTGAACGAGCCGCGCGGCGGCGTGTTCACCCATGTCAATCTGTTGGTCCCGGCCAAAAACCCTGCCGCCGATTTCGGCTTTCTGACGATGGAGCCGGAACACACCCCGCCGATGTCCGGCAGCAACGCCATGTGTGTGGCGACGGTTCTGCTGAATACGGGTCGCATTCCGATGCTCGAACCGATCACCGATTTCATGCTGGAATGCGCCGCCGGTTTGTTGCGCGTCCGCGCCCATTGCGCAGATGGCAGGGCACAGTCGGTCGAGATCACCAATGTCGCTTCGTTCGCCGACAGGCTGGACGCGCCGCTTGAGATTGCCGGCATCGGCACGCTGAAGGTCGATACCGCCTATGGCGGGGATTCCTTTGTGTTGGTCCGGGCGCGCGATCTTGGATTTTCGCTCGTTCCGGACGAAGCGCGCGACCTTGCCGGGATGGGGGCGAAAATCACCCGCGCCGCCAACGAGCAGCTTGGATTTGCGCATCCGAACGACGCGTGGGATCACATCTCGTTCTGCCAGTTCACCGAGACGACCACGGTGAGCGAGGGCGTTCTGAACGGCAAAAGTGCGGTGGTGATCGACCCCGGCAAAATCGACCGTTCGCCCTGTGGCACCGGGTGTTCCGCACGTCTGGCGGTGCTGGCGGTGCGGGGCGAAATCGGCGTCAATGACCGCTATGTCGGGCATTCGATCATCGGCGGGCGGTTTGACTGCCGGATCACGGCGGTTACGACGATCGGCGACCGCGCGGCCATTGTCCCCTCCGTGCGGGGCCGCGCCTGGATTACGGGCCACCATGAATTGCAATGCGATCCGGACGACCCGTGGCCCGCGGGTTACCGGCTGTCCGACACCTGGCCGCGGATGCCCTGAAGGCGGCGAATGCCGACAGGTTTACCGAAAAGTCAAAACTTTATTGCAAATGCAATGGACATCCGCCGAAAGGATGCATAGCTACCGCCAATGGGCGATTTTCCCAAAACCCGATTTTTCGACAATTCGACCCCGCCGCACATCCTGACATTGGTGCTGTTGGCGGGGCTGTCCGCGTTGTCGATGAATGTGTTCCTGCCCTCGCTGCCGGGGATGACCGCCTATTTTGCCACCGATTACGCCAAGATGCAGCTTGCGGTCTCGGCCTATCTGGGCCTGACCGGCGCGCTGCAACTGGCAATCGGCCCGCTGTCGGACCGCTATGGCCGCCGCCCGGTCATTCTGGTGGCGCTCGCGATATTCATGGCCGCGACCATTGGTTGCCTGCTGGCGCGGGACGTCGAGACTTTTCTGGTTTTCCGCATGATTCAGGCCGCGATCGCGACCGGCATGGTTTTGTCGCGCGCCATCGTGCGCGACATGGTGCCCGCGGACAAGGCCGCCAGCATGATCGGGTACGTTACGATGGGCATGGCCGTGGTGCCGATGATCGCCCCAACCATCGGCGGCTATCTGGATGAATTTTTCGGCTGGCAGGCCAATTTTGGCATGTTGTTGCTGATGGCGGTGGTGGTTACCGTGATCGTCTGGTCCGATCTGGGCGAAACCAACCGAAACAAATCGTCCAGCTTCGTGGCACAGGTGCGGGATTACCCGGAATTGTTCGCGTCCTATCGGTTCTGGGGCTATTGCCTGACGGCGGCGTTTGCTTCGGGGTCGTTTTTCGCCTTTCTGGGCGGTGCGCCATTCGTGGCGACCGATTTTTTCGAGCTGTCGCCATCGGGGTTGGGGTTGTATTTTGCCATCGTCTCGCTGGGCTACATTCTTGGGAACTTTTTCTCGGGCCGGTATTCGGTTCGGATGGGGATCAACCGGATGATGCTTTTCGGAGGCGTGATCACGCTGACCGGATTGTGCCTGTCCTATCTGCTGCTGAGCGCCGGTTTCACGCATCCGCTGGCATTTTTCGGGTTCATGCTGACGGTCGGGGTCGGCAATGGCATGGTGCTGCCCAACACGATGGCGGGGATGTTGTCGGTGCGCCCGCATCTGGCGGGATCGGCCTCGGGGATCGGCGGGGCCATCATGCTGGGCGGCGGTGCCACGCTGGCGGCGATCGCGGGTGCGGTGCTGAAACCCGGCTCCGGGCCGTTTCCGCTGCTGATCCTGATGATCACGACCGCGGTCATGGCCATTGCAACCATCGGGATTGTCATGCGCATCGCCGCCACACGCGGCGCACTGGATGTCCAGATCGCGGAATGACCGGCGACTTGATTTGCAGTTTCGCAAACCGTAATAGTGCCATCAGCTAATCTGCAAATCAGCGGGTGCCGACGTGGCCAATCAAAAGCTTTATGCCGGGGTGAAACTGCGCGAAACCCGTCTGCGGCTGGGCCTTACGCAAAAGGATTTCGCGACCAAGCTGGGGGTATCGCTGCCCTATCTCAATCAGATGGAAAACAACCGCCGGCCGGTCTCCACTGGCGTCGTGCTCGCGCTGGCGCAGGAATTCGGCTTTGACGTGACCGAATTGTCGACCGGCGACGGCGAACGCATGGTCACCGATATCCGCGAGGCACTGGCCGATCCGGTCTTTGGCGAGGACACGCCGCCCCTGGCCGACCTGCGGCTGACCGCGTCGAACGCCCCAACGATGGCGCGGGCATTCCTGACGCTGCACCGGGCGTATCGGCAAAGCCATGAAAGGCTGGCCAGTCTCGATGAAATGCTGGGACGCGAAGACCGGGTCGCAGCACTTTCGCCGTGGGAGGAAGTGCGGGACTTCTTTCACTACTGCGACAATTACATCGACGCCGTGGATCGCGCGGCCGAACATTTTTCGCACACCGTCGGCCTTGCCGACCGCGGCGGTTTGGAGGCGATCACCGATTATCTGGCGCGAAAGCACATCACCACACATCTGGAGATCGACGGGCCGGTACGCCGGTTTGATGCGGCCAGGCGTGTCCTGACGATTTCGGCCAGCAGCACGCCCGCGACGCAGAGCTTTCAACTGGCGCATCAATGCGCCTTGCTGGAGCACGACGACCTGCTGGAGGCAACGCTGGATCTGGCGCGGTTCCAATCGCGCGAGGCCCGGGATATCGCAAAAATCGGGCTCGCGAACTACTTTGCCGGTGCGGCGGTGCTGCCGTACGGCGCGTTTCTGGAGGCCGCCGGAGCAACCCGCCACGATCTGGAACTGCTGGCCGAGCGTTTCGGCGCCTCGCTCGAACAGGTCGCGCACCGTCTGTCGACCCTGCAACGACCCGGTGCCAAGGGTGTGCCGTTCTTTTTTGTTCGCGTCGATCAGGCGGGCACGATCACCAAGCGTCACTCGGCCACGCGGCTGCAATTCGCGCGGTTCGGCGGGGCGTGCCCGTTGTGGAACGTGCATCAGGCCTTCGAGACGCCGGGGCGGTTTCTGCGCCAGCTTGCCGAAACGCCTGACGGGGTGCGCTATTTCTGTCTGGCGCGCGACGTCAGCAAACCCGGCGGGTCGTTCCGCGCACCGGTGCGGCGGCTTGCAATCGGGCTGGGTTGCGAAATCCGCCACGCCGGCGAACTGGTCTACGGCGATGATCTGGATATCGACAACGCGCGCGCGTTCGAGCCGATCGGAATTTCCTGCCGCATCTGCGAGCGGGCGCATTGCCACCAACGCTCGGTCCCGCCGCTGGAACGCGCGATCAGGATCGACCACGACCAACGCGGCGTGCTGCCCTATTCGATCGGCTGAACGTCACGATGGCCAGCGGTGGTGCAAGCCGCGCGCGCAAGAGTATCGATCAAAGGACGCTTTGGAAATTCACAGGCTGTGGAAACGTCTGCACAACGCCGGTCTGACTGTGGAGTCTCAATGGGTGGCTCACATCCAACCGTCTAGACGGTTAGACGGCCTGACGGCTAGCCGGCTGGGCGATTGAACGGTTAGACGGGTGGACGGTTAGACGGGTGGACGGCGGTCGGGCGTGAAGGAATCGCCTGCTTTTGGGCACAGAAATCCCGCGGGTGCGTGATCTTTGGGGCCGCGCCGGTACGATTGCGCGGAGCCGGAAATCCCGATGAGGGGCGGGTATTTCGCAGTTTCAGCCATGGCATCAATGTCGCTGTCAGCGCCGCGCGGGAATGGCTTGTCGCCCTCTGATCGGCTTGTTTCGCCGCTTTCGCGGTTTCGAAACAGCGCACGAAACGCCGGCCGGCCGTCCGGTTTTCGTAGCCTGAGCGGCAAAATGTTCGGGATGCAAGTCCCGTTCTGCGCCAACCGGAACCGGCAATCGGCTTCCGGGGCGTCAGATTGTCTGGTCGTATTCCCCGACCATCGGTTCCGTGCGGATCACCGCATCCAGATCGGCGAATATCGCCCTGAGCTCGGCCATGCTTTCCGGGCTTTCGCAGACCACGACCAGATTCGGCGTGTTGCTGGAGGCCCGCACCAGCCCCCATCCCCCGTTTGCCAGCATCACCCGCGCGCCGTTGACGGTGACGATCCCGGTGATCCTGCGCCCGCCCAGCGCGCCGCCCTTGGCGTGGCGATCCATCAACCGCGCCACAAGCCTTTCCAGTACCGCGTATTTTTCGGTATCCGGGCAATGGGGCGACATGGTTGGGCTGGTCCAGGTCTTGGGCAGCGCCTTGCGCAGATCCGACATCCGGCGATCCGGGTTGCGGTCCAACAGTTTGCACAGCTCGACCGCCACCCGCATGCCGCAGTCGTACCCGCGCCCGATCGGTTCGGCCAGAAAGTAGTGGCCCGACTTCTCGAACCCGGCCAGCGCGCCCAGTTCCCTTACCCGGCGTTTCATGTGGCTGTGCCCGGTTTTCCAATAGTCGGCTTTGGCACCGTGTGCCGCCAGAACGGGATCAGAGGCGAACAATCCGGTGGATTTTACATCGGCAACGAAGGTCGATCCGGGGTAAAGCCGCGCCAGATCGCGGGCCATGATCACGCCCACCTTGTCGGCAAAAATCTCTTCGCCCGCATCGTCCACGACGCCGCAGCGGTCGCCATCGCCGTCAAATCCGAGCGCCAGATCGGCACCCGACGCGCGGACCGCTGCCGCCATGTCGTGCAGCATCTCCATCGCTTCGGGGTTGGGGTTGTAATGGGGGAACGTGTAGTCCAGCCGGTTGTGCAGGGCCACCACCTCGATCCCGATCCGTTCCAGCACTTTCGGCGCAAAGGCAGACGCGGTGCCATTGCCTGTGGCGCAGACCACCTTCAGTTTGCGCGTCATGCGAAAATCGCCGCACAGATCGTCGAGATAGGCGTCCATCACGCCATCGATCCGTTCGTAGTGCCCGGCTTCCCGCGCCACGCCCTCGCCGTTCAGCACGATGTCGCGCAACCGGTTCATCTCGTCCGGTCCAAAGGTCAGCGGGCGCTCCATGCCCATCTTGACCCCGGTCCAGCCGTTCGGATTGTGGCTGGCCGTGACCATCGCAACGGCGGGTGCATTCAGGTGGAACTGGCTGAAATAGGCCATCGGGCTCAGCGACGGGCCGATATCTTTGACATGCATGCCCGCCTGCATCAGCCCCAGGACCAGCGCGTTCTTGATCGTCAGCGAATAGTCGCGGTAATCGTTTCCGACCGCAATCACCGGCGCAATCCCGGCCGCGTGGATTTGCGTGCCCAGCCCCAGGCCCAGTGCGGTCATGCCGGGCAGGTTGATCTGGTCCGGGTATTTCCAGCGGGCATCGTATTCACGAAAGCCGGTTGGAGCGATCATGGGGTCGCGCAGGAATTCCCAGGTATTTTGCGCGACTTCTGCCAGCGGTCTGTTCAAGATATGCGCTCCGCGATCGGTCAGATTGCGACCGGGTTGGATTTGGCGATCCGGTCGATCTGCATCAACAGGGCAATCAGCCCGCCCATATCGCCGAGATGCACCATGTTCGGCCCGTCAGACGGGGCGTTATCGGGGTCTTCGTGGGTTTCGATGAAAACCGCCGCAACGCCGACGGCGACGGCCGCGCGGGCGATCACCGGTGCGAATTCACGCTGCCCGCCGGACGACGTGCCCTTGCCGCCGGGTTGTGCGACCGAATGGGTCGCGTCCATCACCACCGGATAGCCGGTTTGGGCCATGCGGGGCAAGGCACGCATGTCAGACACCAGTGCATTGTAGCCAAAGCTCGCGCCGCGTTCGGTCAGCAATATGCGTCGGTTGCCGGTCGAGGCGATCTTGGCCGCGACATTGTCCATGTCCCAGGGGGCCAGAAACTGCCCCTTTTTCACGTTGATCACCGCGCCGGTATCGCCGGCGGCCAGCAACAAATCGGTCTGACGGCAAAGAAATGCCGGGATCTGCAGGATATCCGCCACTTCGGCCACGGGGGCGCACTGATCCGGTGCATGAATATCGGTCAGAACCGGAATGTCGAGCGCATCGCGGACGGATTGCAGAACCCCAAGGCCCTGTGCCATGCCCAACCCGCGCTGGCCGCCAAGCGACGTGCGATTGGCCTTGTCAAACGAGCCCTTGAACACAAACCCCATGCCCGCGGCGTCGCAGGCTTCCTTGAGCGTGCCGGCAATCATTTGCGCGTGATCCACGCTTTGCAACTGGCAGGGGCCCGCGATCAGGGTCAGCGGCTGTTCGTTGCCAACCTTCAGCCCCCGGATTTCAACCGATTTCATCGCGCTAGGCCGTGATCTGTTCGCGCAGGATCGAGCCTGTCAGGCTGGCCATCAGATAAATCCCGCCAAAGATCAGGAACGCCAGCATCGTGTTTTCAAAGGCCCGTGGATAGGTCGCCTCGTCCGGGGGCACCGGACTGACGCCCAGCGACAGATACCGGGTCTGGCGGTTGGCCTCGATCCGGGCGGTCTCCAGTTGTTGCAGCGACTGGCTGAGCATCAGTTGCCGGGTCGCGACATCGGCCTGCGCGATCACCAGTTCGCCCTGAATCTTGGCGATCGATGCCGTGCCACTTGAACTTTCGGTCAGCGAGCGGCGCATGTCGCTTACCAGTTGCTCCAGCCGCAGAATTCCCTTTTCGGCAATGTCGACCTTGGTGCGATTCGGGCTGGGGTTGTCCATCAGTTCGGCCAGTTCCAGTCGCCGGGTCTTGAGTTCCAGCTCGAACGTGCTGATCTGCTGCATCTGCAACGCCAGCTCGCTTTCCGCCGAAACGACGCCGCGCTGTTCCTGAAGCAAGAGAACGCGGTGATTGGCGGCTGTCAGCTTGGCCTCGGCCTCCTGATAGCTTTCGCGCGCGCCGCGCATCTGGTCTTCACGCAGCCGTTGGGTCAGTTGATCGACCTGCTCTTCGGCATAACCGATCAGGGCTTCGGAAAAAACGCGGCTGGCTTCGGGCGAGGCGGCGACCACCTCCATCTTGATGATGCCCTCGGTCGGGTCATAGCCGATTTTCACGCGCTTCTGGTAGATCCGGTACGCGGCTTCGTTGCTGCCGGTGGGTTCAAGCCGCTGGATGGTGTCGATATGGGCTTGCTGGAAATGGGCCTTGAAATCGTGATCCCGGTCCAGCCGCATCATCGCGTCCCGAGAATTCAGATAGCTCTGAACCGTAATCGAATCCTGCGTCGTGGCAAAGCCGGTTCCCGCAAACAGCCCGCCAAGGCCGGACGATGCGGCATTGTCGGATTGTTGAATGACGAATTCCGAGTTTGTGGCGAACATCGGCGTGGCGATCTTGTAATAGTAATATCCGGCCAGAAACGTTGGTGCCAACACGAAAAATCCGAGCTTGACCACCAGCAGGCCCAGCCGGCGGCGGCGGCGGCGGGCAAGGCCAAGCTGGATCTTGTGCACCTCCAGCGCCCGATCATCCGGGGTCAGAACATGGGTAGAGGGCGGTGGCGCATGACGGATCGCGGCGGGCAGATTTGCCGGTGCTTCGCCGTTATCGCTCACGACCAGTTCCAGCAGGTCGGCGCGCCGGAACGGATCGATGCCGTTTTTGCGCAGCAGCCGTACCGCATCCAGATCGGACGACGCATTCAGCCCGTGTTTCTGGGCCTCGCGCCGTGCGATGCGCAACTGGCGCCCGGTCAGGTTTTCCGCCTTGATCCTTTCGATTTCTTCGCGCGGGGACAAAAACGACTGATCGCCTTCGCTGATCCGGCGCGCGGCGGGTTCGGCGGCGACCGGTTGGTCGCTGAATTCCGCTTCTTCGATCGGCGGCGCGGGGTGACCGGCCTGTACTGGGCCGGATACGCCGCGATTGCCGCTGCGCCTGATGCGGAACTTTTTGGCTTTAGGCTTCATAATTGTACAACTGCTTCGCTTCTTCCAACGTGTCGAACATGATCAGTTTGCCGTCGCGCAAGACGGCGGCGGAACGGCAATATTTTTCCAGCGTACGCGCCTGATGTGACACAATGATGACGGTGGATTTGGACAGCCGTTCCTGCAGGATCGAACCGGCCTTGCGGTTGAACTCGACATCCGTGGTGCCGGGCATGCCTTCGTCGATCAGATAGATATCAAACTCCAGCGCCAGCAGCAGCGAGAACGAGAACCGCGCCTTCATCCCGGACGAATAGGTGCCGACGGGCATGTCGAAATATTCTTCGATCCCGGTCAGGTATCGGCAAAAGGCTTCGACATAATCGGGATCCAGACCATAAAGCCGCGCAATGTAACGCGCGTTTTCGGTACCGGTATGTTTGTTGACCACCCCGCCCATGAAACCCAGCGGAAAGGAAATGCGCGACTTGCGGAAAATCTGCCCTTCGTCCGGTTTTTCCAACCCCGCCATCATGTTGATGATCGTGGTCTTGCCGGTGCCGTTCGGGGCCAGGATGCCCATGCTCTGGCCCAAATCGACCCGGAACGACGCCTGGTCCAGTATGACCTTGCGCTGTTTGCCGGTCCAGAAGGACTTGGAGACATTCATGAATTGCAGCACAGCCCGATATCCGCCCTGATCCGTTCCCTTGCTTATCACGCAAGTTTAGTTGCCAGCTCTTAACAAGTTGGCGACCTTGGTTGGCATTATGACGGTCAAGCCGGTCCAAATGCAATGAAATTCAGGCCAATCCGACGGGCGCGTCAGTCGCGACGCTTTTCAACCTTGAGCATTCTGCCCACGATGATCGAAATCACGGCTGCGGCGAAACTGAGCAGCGCCCCCATTTTCGCGGCATCCTGAACCGGTCCGGTCTCAAAGGCGACGGACGCGATGAACAGCGATACCGTGAACCCGATCGCTGCAATACAGCCGATGACGAACAGGTCCGAGATCCGCATACCCTCCGGAATTCCCAGCCGCAACGGGCGGGCCGCGAACCAGCCGAAAATCAGGATGCCGGCCGGTTTGCCGACCAGCAGCCCCAAAAGAACCAGCCAGGTCGCGTCGCCAATCGACGACAGCGCCACCCCGGCATTGGTGAGGCCGAAGAAGAAGAGGATGATTTCGACCGGAGTCCTGAGGGCATGTTCCATGCGGTTCAAAAGGTCGGTCAGGTGCTGCTCGGCGGCGGCGAACAACCCGAAGGCGCGGTCGGCATGTGGGATCGCCGGGATTACCGGCAGCAGACCCAGTGCCGGATGCAGGCCCGATTGCAGAAAACCAAACCAGCTTGCACAACCGGCCAGCGCGTAAGGCACAAAGGACAGGTTTTTCCGAACCCAGGTCGAATTCGGGCGCAACTGATTGCCGCGATCAATCCGCCGGGGCAAATAGTTGAAAAGGATGAAAACACCAACCGCGGCACCCAGCGACAGCAAAAGCCAGCTCAACGCCAGATCGCCGCTGGGATAAAAGATCGCCAATATGATCAGACCGGCCGCATCATCGGCGATCGCAAGCAACAGCAGGAAACGAACCGCAGGGTGTCCGGCGCCGAACACCAGACGACCGACCAGATAGGAAAACGCGATATCTGTCGCGGTCGGGATCGCCCAGCCATTGGCCACCGCGTCGTAGGTATCCGACCCCAGCCACAGCGCCAGCCCCAGATAGACCGTAATTGGCCCGATCATGCCCCCGGCAGTTGCAAACAGCGGGGTGATCGATTTTCGGCCCCGCAGGCTGCCGTTCTTGAGCGCCACCGCCTCCCATACCTCTTTGGCGGCGATGGCAAAGAACAACGCCATCAGCACATCGTTCACCAGCGCGTGGACCGTCAATACCCGCACGACGTGCCCGGCCCCGTCGTCGTGCAGCGTGCCGACGAAACTTCCCGTCCAAAGCGGAAAGTCGACGAAGTGGTGATAGCTCGTGAAATCGAGATTGGCCCAGACCAGCGCCGTCAAGGCACCCGCGATCAAAAGGATCGAGTAGTTGGTAATGAAACCCCAGATTCTATACATGCCGTGCCGCCCGTTATTGCCCGCCACGGCAATAAAATAACCGGCCCGTCTGGGCAACCGAAATTGACGATTTATTGAAGCAGCATCCAGATCAGCCCGGCGATGACGGAACCGACAAAGGCAAATCCCAGATAGGCCAAGAAGATGCGCGGTTTCACCAAGGCCCAGACCGCAATCGCCGCCGGAATGCAGCTTACGCCGCCGGCCAGCACAAACGCCATCGCGGCGCCCTGGCTCATGCCCTGTTCCAGCATCCCGGTGATCAGTGGCACGGCGGCATACCCGTTCAGATAGGCGGGCCCGCCGAGCAGCGCCCCCAGCACCACCGGTTGCAGCCCGTCACCGCCCAGCGTCGAAGCGATCCATGCCGCCGGAATGAAGCGGATCATCAGCGCCTCCAGCACATATGCCAGCACCAGCCACTTGGTCAGAAATAGCGCGTTGCCGATCACCGCATTCCGGAACACCGCCATGCGTGCCGGATCACGGCGGAAATCCCAGACCGGCCTGCCCGAAATCGTGTCACCGCCGCAGCCGCAGGCCGTCGGAACGTCCTGTCTCAGCGGTTCGGCGAACAGCCCGGAAAATCCGAGCGCCCGTACACCGAACCCGCCAAACAGACCCAGCCCCACCGCCGCGACCGCCTTGGCCACGGCAAAACCGGCGCCGAGATTGGCGCTGGTGATCAGAAACATCGCCGGGTCCATCAGGGGCGAGGCCAGCCAGAACGCCATCACCGCCGAAAGCGGCGCCCCCAGCGCCAGCAGTGCCGCGATGAACGGGATGACTTCGCAGGAACAAAACGGCGCCAGCCCGCCAAATGCGGCAGCCATCAGGATCATCCGCGTTTCGCGCCCGACGAAAGCACCGGCAACCACCGATTCTGCGCCAGCCGCCTTGAGATATCCCAGCGTCAGAACCGCGAAGGCGATGAAAACCGCGGTCTGCCCGAAAGCTGTCGCCGCAAATCGGACGGTCGGCAGGAATGCCGTTGGCGCGAACAGGATCAGAAGCAATAGAATCAACACCGTTACCGACCACGCCTTGTCGGGACGGCGTAATTTTGCCGGCGGGCCGGATCGGACGATATCGCTCATTGGCCCGGATGCTCGTGATCGGTCGTCCTGGCGTCGGCGCAGCATTCGGACAACAGAAATTCAGAGAGGTACCTCACGCGATCATAGGCGGGTGCGGCGCAGATGATCGACCGGCCGATGCGCCTTTGGGTGATCAGGCCGGCCTGATTGAGAATCCGCAGATGATGGGTAAGATTGGCCCCCGCGACCCCGGTCATTTCCGACAGTCGACCTGTTGCCAACCCCTCGGGCCCGGCACGAACCAGCGCCCGGAGAACACGAAGCCGTTGCTCGGAACCAAGCGCGGCAAATGCCTGCGCGGCGCGGTGGGTGGCGGGTTTGGGGGTGGCTAATATATCCATAATTCTAAAATTATAAAAATATCGAATTGAAGTCAACCCGCGATTGCCGGCCTTGAATCGCGCCAGTGCTGCCGTTCGCATCACCAGACAGGCCCCGGCGCTGCGCCCGGTCGATAAGGTCGCCAATATCAGCGGGAACCGCCGCGCCGTTTTCCGACGGCCTCCAAGTGTTGGGATCGATATTATCGCTCAATACCAAAGCGTTGCTATGAAATCCGTTCGTCTAGAGGGCTAGACACCCAGACGGCTGGACGGCTGGGCGGTTAGCTGGCTCGTGGGCTAGCTGGCTGGACGGCTGGACGGCTCGTCAGCTAGCTGGTTGGACGGCTGGGCGGCAAGACCGATGGATTCGTGTTTTTCTTTGAAATTCATATTGCGCCATCGATTTCGGGTCGGATTTCGTCGCAGGCGGTTGGTCGCAGAGCATCGCGAAAATTGCGGATTTCGCCGGTGTTCGGGATCGGATAGGATTTGCGGATGTCCGATCCGATTTCCGAACTTGGGACCAACATCCGCGCCTGCCGCATCTGTTCGGACCGATTTTCCAAAACCGCAACCGCGCACGAGCCGCGCCCGGTTTTCTGGCTGCGCGACCGGGCGCCCATTCTGATCGCGGGTCAGGCACCGGGCGCGCGCGTACAGGAAAGCGGGCGGCCGTTTGACGATCGATCCGGTGACCGCTTGCGCGACTGGATGGGGATCGGGCGGGACGCATTTTACGACCGCGACCTGATCTCGATCCTGCCGATGGCTTTCTGTTTTCCGGGTTACGACGCCAAGGGGTCCGATTTACCGCCTCCGACCGTTTGCGCGCACGCGTGGCACACAAAGGTGCTTGCAGCGCTTCGACCCGTGAAATTGACGCTGCTGGTCGGGGGATACGCGCAGAAATGGCACCTCGACGATCTGGGGCGCGGGAATGTTACTGACACCGTCCGGAACTGGCGCGATCATGCGCCCCTTGTGTTCGCGCTGCCGCACCCGTCCTGGCGCAATACCGGCTGGATCGCGAAAAACCCGTGGTTCGCGGCCGAATTGCTGCCGGCGCTGCGACAGTGCGTTCGCGGCATTCTGAAACCTGTGCCCAGAGCAAATCGATGACCGCAATTTCCCGATCGGCCCGGGCGATGAATGACGCGCCCGACGACCGCGCCCTGCGGCTGCGGTTTTTTTCCGATCTGGCTGCGACCGAGATCTTCCTGCTGCTTCAGAATGACGCCCGCGATCAGGCGGTCGAGCCCGAAATCGTGGCGGCGGGCGGTGAAAAATATGTGCTGGTCTTTGACAGCGAATCCCGGCTGGTCGATTTTACGTCGGATGTTGCCGCCCATGTATCGATGTCGGGCCGCGGGCTGGTCGAAATGCTTGCCGAGGCCGACATCGGCATGGGGTTCAATCTTGGTTCTGCCGGTATCGAAACCCTGATCGACCGCCAGACCGTGCGCTGGCTTCACGAAAATCTGGGACGCACGGGCGACCACGTGATGGCGCGCGCCACCGGGTTTTTTCCGCCGGGTGATTTGCCGCATGCCTTGTTGCGGACGCTGGAGCAACGTCTGGCCGCCGCCGCCGGTCTGGCGGACATGGCGTATCTGGCAACCGCCACCTATGCCGATCAAAGCCGGCAAAACCTGCTGGCGGTCGTCAATGTCCGGAACGGCGCCGAGGCCGCCTTTCGTCAGGTCGTGGCCGATCTGGTCCGCTTTGGCGAAGAACCGGTGCCGATCGATCTGGTTTTCCTCGAACCGGCCTCGCGCCATTGCGCACGGCTTGAACGCATCGCACTGCGGATCGATCTGCCCGTGCCCCAGCCTGTCGCCGATGTGTCAACGCAAACCGCACCCGGCATGGACCCCGCGAAACCTCCGATCCTGAAATAGCCACGCGGGTGCCAACAGGGTTCAGGCCGACGCCTTGCGAACGGTGCCCACGACACCCTCAAACCCCGGTGCCGCCAGGGCCAGCGCCAGCAAACGTTCGGGATTGGTTGGGGGCGGAAACGTCAGGCCCCGGGCCTTCTGGAATCCGAAACGCCCGTAATAGGGCGCGTCCCCGATCAGGATCACCCGCGCCCACCCTGCCCTGCGCGCCAAAGCCAGGCTGTCCTGCATGAGGATCGCACCCAGCCCCTCGCCCTGATGGGTCGGGTGCACGGCAATCGGCCCCAGCAACAGGCTTTCATGGCCCGCGTCCCCGATCAGAACCGGCCAGAACCGCACCGCGCCCGCCAGTGTTGCATAAGCATCCCGCGCGACCAGCGAAAGTTCACCGACGGGTTCGACCCCCTCGCGCAAACGATAGGAGCTCAGCGCTTCGCGCCCGGGCGCAAAGGCAAGATCGAACAGGTATTCGATGTTTTGAAAAATGTCATTGGAGGGTTTTCCTA
>CAZRLO010000017.1:0-33780 GCA_964600965.1 uncultured Rhodobacter sp. | reverse complement strand
CCAGCCAGTCAATCGCCGTCATCGTCGTGATCATTTCGTGCAGCACCGGGTCATTCCTTGGTTGATCGGGGGGGCAGGATGGCGGGTCAGGTGATGCCGATCCAACGGTTCGATCCACTTGAATTTCGCCTTAGGGATCAAATGATCACGACATCCCGGGTGCCCTGGTGAAATGTGTGCCGCAAGCAAGGGGGCTCGAATGTCGCGTTCGATCCACTAGCGTGACCGACCCAGCATCATCGTGGCGCTGGTCCGTCTGAGATTGCGCCAGAATGCCCGGCCGGACAATTGCAGGATCATGCGCGTGGACAGCGCCATCGGTCGGTCCGAACGTTGAACGGGGCCGGAAAATCCCGCAGCTTCATCTCCGATCTCGTGGAAATCATGCGGGAATTCCGGTTCACGCAGGAATTCATACAAAACATCCATCACCTCTTCGGGGTCATCGGCCAGCCGGTCGTAATCCAGCACGAACATCCGTTCGGCGTGCGCGCCAGAAAGGGCGTCGCGCAGATGTCCGATTTCCGCCCCGACCATGCCGTCCGCCGCCATCAGCCGGGCAACGCGGTTGGCCAGATTTCCGCCGTCTGCGGGCAGAGGGCCGGCAAGCTGAAGCGAATTCACGATGGCGGCCGGGTTGCGCACGCAGATGATGAACCGGCACAGCGGATAGAGCCGCACCAGCGCGTCGGTGTGGCCCAGCCAGTCCGGATTGGCATCAAACACCGTAGAATCAAACGGTCGGTCGTGAAAAACCGCGTCGATCGTGCCGCGCAACAGGGCGGATTTCTGCGCCGGTGCCAGAATTTCCCGTGCGATCGCGCCGGTTTGTGTTAAATCCCGGATTTGCGCGAATACCGCTTTGGCGGGGCTGTTGGTGGTGGCGACGAAACGTGGATTTTGCCGCAACAGCGCGCACAGAAGCGACCTTCCAGAACGCGGCAAGCCAGCGACGAAGTTGAAACGGGCCAAAGACCTGATATTGCTGGCATTCTCTAAGCCGTGCAGGTTCATGTTGATCCCAAAACTGACGGGCCGGATCCGGTTCGCGCCCTTGTCGCATGAATCGCGCGACCGGCGCAATGACGCCCCCCCGAATTGCCCCGCGCGGGCATGTCCGTTTGGAAACAATTTCATGGCACGCTGTGCATTGTCTGCCAGCGGTGCAATATCGGCGCAACCGTTTGACGAATAGGGTTTTTTTGGGCTATATTGATCGCCATAACCGGGGTCGCATCCGCGGCCTTCAACGTGTTCATCTACATTATGGTGGGTAGATGTGGGCGTGCACTCAGGACCGAAGGGACTGAAAGCATGGCTTATACCACCGGGCCGGACCGGCGCGCAGAGCAGCGCGCGGGTGGGCAATCTGGCGGCCTGTCCGCCGACATCGGCAACACCCGCAGACCCGCCGACCTCAAGACCGAACATCTTTTGCATGCGCAAGGGCGGACGGGCGGCAACGATCTGGCGCAGGCCCGCGCCCGGACCGAGCGGCAGAACCGGTTTCGGATTGCGGCCCTGATGGACGACGGCGCGCTGGCCGAGTTTGATCACAGGGCCCCGGCGGATCTGTTTCTGGAGGATATCTGTGCCGCCTTTGCCCGCGGCACCCTGATCGCCACCGCCGACGGCCAGATCGCGGTCGAGGATTTGCAGCCGGGCGACATGATCCGCACCCGGGACGCCGGCTTGCAAGTGTTGCGCTGGATCAGCGCCTGCCCGATGCAGGAGGCGAAGTCTTCGGACGCCGCCGAATCCCAGGCGCTGCGCATCAAGGCGGATGCGCTGGGCGAATTGCGGCCTATACAGGATCTCGTGGTTTCCGCGCGGTTCCGCCTGCTTTCAAACCATCCAAGCTGCGAAGCTTTGTTTGGCAGCCCCGAAACCCTGGCCCCGGCCGAGGATCTGCTGGACGGCGACACCATCCTGCGGATACGCCCGGCGCGGGACCTGCCGTTTTACAACCTGATGTTCGACCAGCACCAGATCATCCAGGCCAACGGCCTGGAAACCGAAAGCTATCACCCCGGCAATTTCGGCGTTGCGGTGATGGCGCTGGAAATGCAGTCACATCTCCGGCGGATTTTCCCGCATCTCAACGGCGATCTGGGGCGCTTCGGGCGCACGGTCAGGCCGATCCTGAAAGGGTTCGAGGCCGAGATTTTGCGAACGGGTTAGCGGTGCTCGCCTGCGGTCGGGTCACGGACCCGCTCGGGCGATGCGAACGTCGACCGGGTGCGCGCCCCGCGCGGAGCCAGATCCGCAATCCGACCGGCCCGCGCCCGGCCCTGGCCGCCATGCGCGACAGTGCGGCGGGTCAATCCGCCGCCGCGATTCGCCGTTCAAGCACATCAAACGGCACGCCGGGCTCGTCTTTCGCGCCCCGGATCACCAGCGATGTCTTGACACTGGCCACGTTGTCGGCGGCGGTCAGGCTTTCGGTCAGAAAGCTCTGAAATGTCGACAGATCGGGGGCGATGCATTTCAGGATGAAATCGATCTCGCCGTTCAGCATGTGGCATTCGCGGACCAGGGGCCAGTTGCGGCAGCGTTCCTCGAACGCGCCAAGATCGGCCTCGGCCTGGCTGTGCAGCCCGACCATCGCGAAAACCTGAACCTCAAAACCCAGTTCACGGGCGTTCACGTCGGCATGGTAGCCCCGGATCAGACCGGATTCTTCCAGCGCGCGCACCCGGCGCAGGCAGGGCGGGGCCGATATGCCGACCCGGCGCGCCAGTTCCACGTTGGTCATGCGACCGTCATATTGCAATTCGCACAGAATTTTCCGGTCGATCGGATCTAGCTTGCTGATGGTCATTCCTGGTTCCTCGTTCGGAATTGGCCGTAAATTATCGAAATTTGGGAACCTCCGCAATAATATTTCATGATTGCGCAATATTTGTCACAGGATGGGGCGACGGCGGAAAACTGGTCACAATCGCGCAACCGGCGCTTTTCGCCAGCAATCTGGCAGCCTATATACGGGCGAGTTTCGCCACCATCCGGGGATTTCGATGTCAGAAAACCGCCATACCCGTCTGTTGATCATCGGTTCCGGTCCCGCCGGATATGCGGCCGGGGTATATGCGTCCCGCGCCATGCTGGCCCCAATTCTGGTGCAGGGCATGGAACCGGGCGGGCAGTTGACCACCACGACCGAGGTTGAAAACTGGCCCGGCGATACCGAGGTTCAGGGCCCCGACCTGATGGTCCGGATGGAAGCGCATGCCAACGCGATGGGAACCGAAATCATCACCGACCATATCGGCGAACTGGACCTTCAGAACCGCCCGTTCACCGCCCGGGGCGAAAGTGGCACCACCTATACCGCCGATGCCGTGGTGCTGGCGACGGGCGCGCGCGCCAAATGGCTGGGATTGGAGAGCGAGGATAAATTCAAAGGATTCGGCGTTTCCGCCTGCGCGACCTGCGACGGTTTCTTTTATCGCGGGCAGGAAATCGTGGTGATCGGCGGTGGCAACACGGCGGTGGAAGAGGCGCTTTTTCTGACCAATTTTGCCAGCAAGGTGACGCTGATCCATCGGCGGGATGAATTACGGGCCGAAAAAATCCTCGAAAACCGATTGCTTAAGAACGAGAAGATCGAACCCCTATGGTTTCATACACTTGAGGAAGTCGTCGGCGACAGCGATCCGCTGGGGGTTACGGGCGTTCGCGTGAAAAATGTCAAAACCGGCGAGATCACCGAAATCCCCTGCAAGGGCGTGTTCATTGCCATCGGGCATGCGCCGGCCTCTGAATTGGTGGCCGGGCAACTTGAAACCCATATGGGGGGCTATGTGAAGGTCACGCCGGGTTCGACGGCAACCACGATACCCGGTGTTTTTGCAGCCGGCGATCTGACCGATCACATCTATCGTCAGGCGGTCACGTCGGCGGGCATGGGCTGCATGGCGGCGTTGGATGCGGAAAAGTGGCTGGCAGAGAACGCCATGGGTTAAACGACCGGAAATCCTCGTTTCAACACACTCCCGCGCCACCGGGCAAGCGCTGTTGCAGCGGGGTGCCACGGACGAGGCGATTTCGGTGAAATTGAGACAAAGTGACTTTCTTCAGCATCACGGCGCCCACCCGACAGACAGGTGCTGGCCCGAAACACTTTTACCCACGCCCGCATACCGGCCCTGCATATTGCGCAATTGCGCAATCCGCCGGTCCTGTTATATGAGGCGCAGTCTCAAAACCGACCGCGCGAAGGCCCGAAATCCCAATGAATGCCAGCAATAATTCCCCGATCCCCGAACTTTACGTGTCCCATGACAGCGCCCGGAAGCTGAAGGTCGAGGCCGGCGATCTGCCGTCCTGGGACCTGACGCCCCGGCAGATGTGTGATCTCGAGCTTTTGATGAATGGCGGGTTCAACCCGCTCAAGGGGTTTCTGGGGCAGGCGGACTATGACAACGTGGTCAAGAACATGCGCCTTGCCGACGGAACGCTGTGGCCGATGCCGGTGACGCTGGATGTTTCGGACGCCTTTGCCGCAGGGGTGTCTCCGGGGCAGGACATCGCGCTCAGGGATGCCGAAGGGGTGATTCTGGCAACGCTTTCGGTTTCCGACAAGTGGCAGCCCGACAAGCATCTTGAGGCGGAAAAGGTTTTCGGTGCCGACGACGACGCACATCCGGCGGTCAATTTCCTGCACAATATTTCGCACGACACCTACCTTGGTGGTGCAATCACAGGACTGCAACCGCCGATCCATTACGATTTCCGCGCCCTGCGCGACACGCCAAACGAGCTGCGCGCCTATTTCCGCAAGGTCGGCTGGAACAAGGTCGTTGCGTTCCAGACCCGCAACCCTCTGCACCGCGCCCATCAGGAACTGACATTCCGCGCCGCGCGCGAGGCGCAGGCCAACCTGTTGATCCACCCGGTCGTCGGCATGACCAAACCCGGCGATATCGACCATTTCACCCGCGTGCGGTGTTACGAGGCGGTGCTGGATCAGTATCCGTCATCCACGACCTCGATGAGCCTGTTGAACCTCGCCATGCGCATGGGCGGCCCGCGCGAGGCGGTCTGGCACGGGCTGATCCGCAAGAACCACGGCTGCACGCACATGATCGTCGGGCGCGATCACGCAGGGCCGGGCAAGAATTCGGCGGGCGAGGATTTTTACGGACCATACGACGCACAGGAACTTTTCCGCGAACATCAGGCGGAAATGGGCATCGAGATGGTCGATTTCCGGCACATGGTCTATGTGCAGGAGCGGGCGCAATACGAGCCGAATGACGAAATTGCCGACCGCGAGAACGTCACCATCCTGAACATTTCCGGCACCGAGTTGCGCCGCCGATTGGCTGAAGGTCTCGAAATTCCCGAATGGTTCTCGTTTCCCGCCGTGGTCAGCGAACTGCGCAAGACCCGCCCGCCACGAGCGGAGCAGGGCTTCACCGTGTTCTTCACCGGATTTTCCGGCTCGGGCAAATCGACGATTGCCAATGCGCTGATGGTCAAGCTGATGGAAATGGGTGGGCGTCCGGTGACGTTGCTTGACGGCGATATCGTGCGGAAAAACCTTTCATCCGAGCTCGGGTTTTCCAAGGAACACCGCGATCTGAACATCCGCCGTATCGGCTATGTCGCCAGCGAAATCACCAAGAACGGCGGCATCGCCATCTGCGCGCCCATCGCGCCCTACGCGGTCACGCGCCGCGCGGTGCGTGAAGAGATCGAGTCTTTCGGTGCCTTCGTCGAAGTGCATGTTGCCACCTCGATCGAGGAATGCGAGCGCCGCGACCGCAAAGGGTTGTACAAACTGGCGCGTGAAGGCAAGATCAAGGAATTCACCGGAATTTCAGACCCTTACGATGTGCCGGCCAATCCTGAACTGCGGATCGAAACCGAAAATTCCGAGGTCGACAATTGCGCGCATCAGGTGTTCCTGAAGCTCGAAAACATGGGGCTGATTGCCGGGTAGGGCCGTCGTGTCGCCGCGCGTGGCAATTCACCCGCCCGTGGGACGGTGGCGACCGGCAGGATCGTGCAAGCCGTATGCACTCGCCTGACAATCGGTGCCGCCGCCTTGGCGAGGACCGCATGGTCCTTTGAAGATCGACAAAATGTAATGCGTAGTTCCGACGGACCCGAAGGCCGACCGCGCTCTGATGAACGGTTCGGGCTTTCTGGCGGACCTTTTCTTTGATGCGCGGCGGGCTTGCACCCATGATCCCGCGCAATCGGCAGGTCTTGGGCGTCGGATGCGCGGCCAATACCCGCCACATGATGTGGTTCGGGTATTCTGACCGGCGGTGTCATGTGAAGGCCGCGAACGGGAATATCTGATATCGGGGAATCGGCGGCGGTTTTGATCGGATCGGGTGGACGGTGCGGCTGGCGGGGCGGCGGCAAGCCTATTTTCCGGCGCGCTGCAGCAAAGGCATCAGCTTGCCCATGTCGGGGCCGTGCGCGCGCCCGGTCAGCGCTTTTCTGAGCGGCATGAACAATCCCCGGCCCTTGCGCCCGGTGGCGGATTTCACGGCGCTGGTCCAGTTTCCCCAGCTTGCCGCGTCAAACGGGCGCCGGGGCAACATCGCCAGCGCAGCCGCGACAAATTCCCGGTCTTCGTCGTCGATCAGGGGGGCCACACCGTCGCGGCAAAGCGCCCACCAATTGGCAACGTCGCCTCGGGTTTCCGAATTCTCGTGCACCGCGTCCCAGAACGCTGCCGCCAAATCCTGCGGCACGCCGGCATCGGCCAGCGTCGGGGCGATCTGGTCCAGCGAAAGCCCGGAAACCACCCTTGACGTCAGCGGTTTCAGGTCATCCACATCGAATTTGGTGGGCGCGGCACCGAAATGCCCCAGCTCAAATCCGGCCACCAATTCGTCCAGCGAACTGCAAAGTTCCACGGGTTGCGACGACCCCAGACGCGCCAGGAGCGAAAGAATCGCCATCGGCTCGGTCCCGGCGGCGCGCAGGTCGCGCAGCGCCAGCGTTCCCAGGCGTTTGGACAAAGCCTCGCCCGCCGGTCCGGTCAGCAGCGAATGATGCCCAAAGGACGGCACCGTCCCACCCAGCGCCGCGATGATCTGTATCTGCGTCGCGGTATTGGTCACGTGATCGGAACCGCGCACGACATGGGTGATGCCCATCTCGGTATCGTCCACGACCGAAGCCAGCGTATAAAGGAACTGCCCGTCGCCCCGGATCAGCACCGGATCGGAAACGCTGGCCGCGTCAATCGAAAGGTCGCCCAGAATACCATCGGTCCAGTCGATCCGCGTGTGATCCAGCCGAAACCGCCAATGGCCGCCACGCTCGACCCGCAAAGCGTCCCGTTCCGCCGCCCCGATCGACAGGGCCGCCCGGTCGTAAACCGGTGGCCGCCCCATATTCAGCAGTTTTTTCCGCTTGAGGTCCAGTTCGGTCGGCGTCTCAAAACACTCGTATAGTCGCGCGGCCTCTTTCAGGCGCGCAGCGGCCGCTTCATAGCGATCCAGCCGCGAGGATTGGGTTTCCACCCGGTCCCATTCCAGCCCCAGCCAGGCAAGATCCGCCCGGATCGCGTCGGCAAATTCGGGTTTGGAGCGTTCGGGGTCCGTGTCATCGAGACGCAGAATGAACTGCCCGCCGGCCTTGCGGGCGATCAGGTAGTTGAACAATGCAGTGCGCAGATTGCCCACATGCAGATACCCGGTCGGAGACGGGGCGAAACGGGTGATGGTCATACGTCTGAGCCGATATTGGAAGGGACGAAATTCGCCGCATTTCTACACAGATTGCACCGGCTTGCCAATGCAAGAGGACGGTTTGACGCCGCCAACCGCCCGGCGGTCCGCAAGGGTGGCACGGCCGATCGTTGCGCCGCGGTGCAAACCGGATAAAATGGAATGATTGCACGAAACATTCGCGAAGCGAACGGAGGTTCCGGTGGCAGATATGGCAGGTCCCGGCGACAAGACCATCAACTACGTTGAATTTGCCGTCAGCGATATTCCGCGAGCCAAGGCGTTTTACGGCGCGGCATTCGGCTGGACCTTCACCGATTTCGGCAGTTCGTATTGCGAATTTACCGATGGTGCCATGAAGGGCGGTTTCGAGGCAACCGGCGCGCCCGCACCACACGGCGGGCCGTTGGTCGTGTTATATGGCCGCGATCTGACGGCGCTGGCCCGGGCGGTGGTGGCGGCGGGCGGCAAGATTTCGCGCCCGGTTTTTGACTTTCCCGGCGGGAAAAGGTTCCACTTCATCGATCCGGAAGGCTACGAGCTTGCCGTCTGGTGCGCTTAGGCAGGGCGGCTGCGAACGGGCGTTCCTTTTTGCGGGTATGGGTTCGAGACAGGGGAACGCCTGGCTTTGGGATATTTCGTAACGGACTGAATGATCACGTGATTTTGTGATAGTTGCGGCGACTGTTCAAAAACGGATCGCTGTCGATCTTGCGATTTTGCCGCGGGCGTACTGGCGGTCGTTGGCGCGCACCCTGCCTGATGAAACGCTTAACGTTTCGAATGATCCAGAAAACTAGTTTACCGGTAGATCGGTTTACCGGTAGATCGGTTGACCAGTTTTCCGGTCGACCAGAGGACCGGTTCGCCGGTCCACCAGTTTATCGGTTTATCAGAAGACCGGTCCACCAGATGACCGGCATACCAGACGACCAGTTTTCCGGTCCGCCAGAGGACCCGTTCACCGATCAATCCGTCCACCGACGAACGAGGGACCAGCCTGAGCGGCGAAAGGGGAACGTCGCTGGTCCGCAGGATTTCCGCCGCTAGGGCGGGACCGGGAAAAATCCGGAATTTCACTTCCCGCTCACCGTGCAGGCAGATGGTAACCAATTCGAAAGAATTTCGGCGTAATGCTTGGACGTCCCGTTAGCGCGGGGCCGGTCTGCTTGCACAAACAGACCTCCAGTCTGGTTTTTGCGCCCTGTCTTTGAGCATGGACAGGGCGCAATATCCAGGGTTGACCGGCCCCGCTCAGACCGGCGCGGGAACCACGGCACCGGGGTTCATGATCCCGTTGGGATCCAGTGCTGCCTTGATCGACCGCATCATCGCCAGTTTCGCCGGGTCACCGAAGCGGCGCAAGGCGTCGAGCTTCACCCGGCCGATCCCGTGTTCTGCCGCAAATGATCCGCCCAGTTCGGCAACCAGATCGTAAATGGCAGCGGAAATTTCCGGGCGCTGGGCCGCATATTCAACCCGCGCGCGGCCCTTGGGCGGGTAGACGTTGAAATGCAGGTTGCCATCGCCCACATGGCCAAAAACGTTCACGCGAAAATCACCCAGCGCCGCAACAAGGCGCTTGCCTTGCGTGATCATCGCCGGAATCTGGTTGAGCGGCACGGAAATATCGTGGCTGCCGATCGCGCCGATCAACCGGTTGGCCTCGGGGATGGCTTCGCGCAGCGCCCAGAACTCCCGGCGCTGTGCCGCGTTTTGCGACACCAGCGTTTCGCCGCAGAGGCCCGCCGCGACCGCATCCTCCAGCAGCGCCAACAGTCGCGAATCGTCGTTGGAACCTTCGGGCCACCCGAAATCGGCAAGCACCATCCAGTTCGGTGAAACGGCGAACGGCAAGCGAAGCTGCGGCAGCTTTTCCGCCACGAAATCAAACCCCTGACGGGAAATCAGTTCGAACGCAGAAACGGTATCGCCCAATGTCCGGTGGCAGCGCGCCAGCAACTCCAACGCCGCGGCCGGGTCGCGGATTTCGCAGAATACGGAACGCGTCACCGCCGGGCGCGGCACCAGTTTCAGGCTGGCTGCGGTGATGATCCCCAGCGTTCCCTCGGCCCCGATCATCAGGTTTTTCAGATCATACCCGCTATTGTCCTTGCGCAGGCGGCCAAGGCCGTTCCAGATCGAACCATCGGGCAGAACCGCCTCTATTCCCAGACATAAATCGCGGGCCGAGCCATAACGTAACACACCGGTCCCGCCGGCATTTGTGGCCAGATTTCCACCGATCTGACACGACCCTTCGCTTGCCAGCGACAAGGGGAACAGACGGTCCGCCTTTGCCGCCGCCATCTGGATATCCGCCAGAATGACGCCGCCTTCGCAGATCAGCACATTATCAGACGGGTCGGTCATGCGGATGCGGTCGAGGCGCTCCATCGAGACGACCACCACCGCCGGTCCCGCATCGCAGACCTGTCCGCCGACCAGCCCGGTTCCGCCGCCGAACGGCACGATGCCAAAGCGGTGTTTGTTGGCAAGACCGACGATTTCGGCGATCTGCGCGGTCTTTTCCGGCGCGATCACCATCGCCGCCTGTCCGGCGATTAGCCCGCGCGGTTCGGTCAGATAGTGCGGGCCTGGTTTCTTGAAACAGGTTTCGGGCAGGCGGGCACGCAAATCTGAAATCGCCGCCGGTCCCGGTGATTTCAGGCTCATCTTTCGCCCGCATCCGTTTTGCCGCGCCGGTCGCTGCGCAGATTGGCATAGAGCACATGCGTGCGCCAGCGCCCCGAGATTTGCAGATAGCTCTGGGCGACCCCCTCGTATTTGAACCCCGTTTGCTCCAGCACCGCCCGCGAGGCCGTGTTTTCCGGCAGGCATCCCGCCTGCACGCGGCTGAGATCGAGATCGGAAAACGCGTGATGCACCACCGCCTGAACCGCCTCGCGCATGAATCCCTGCCGGGCGAAGGGCGCGCCGATCCAGTATCCCAGCGTACCGCATTGCGACGGACCGCGCAGAATGTTGTCCAGCGTGATGGCCCCGATCAGCGCCTGATCCTTGCGGCGAAACAGAAACAGCGGCAGGCCGGTACCGGTATCGACCGCACGTGCCGCCGAATAGACCCGGCTGGAGAAAGCCTTGCGCGTCAGATGGTCGGGCGACCAGACGGGCTCCCATGGTTGCAGAAATTCAGCGCTTTGCAAGCGCAGTGCGGACCATGCGGAAAAATCCGCGGCCCTGGGCAATCTCAGGCGCAGGCGCTCGGTTTCGATCGGCCTGGTCCTGCGGCGGTTGAAGATCATGCGTTCAGACGCCGGGTCATGGCATCAATTGCGGGCGCATCGGCCACCGGGCCATAAAGCGCAACCGCCGGCTGGCCCGACCGGCACAGGTTTTCGGCGAAGGCGCGGCATTTTTCCAGACTGACATCATCGATTTTCGCCACGGTTTCCTGCAGGCCGGGCACCCGGTTCCAGATTGCGACCATCCGCGCCAGCCGCTCGCACCGGGCCGAGGGGCTTTCCAGCCCCATCAGCATGCCCGCCTTCATCTGGGTGCGGGCACGCGCGATTTCGACTTCGCTCAGATCCTCGGCCGTGCGGCGCATTTCGTCGATGCACAATTCGGCCAGCCCGGCAACGTCTTCGCCGCTGGTGCCCGAATAGATGGTCAGCGTCCCGGTATCGGCAAAGGCACCGGCGCTGGCAAAGATCGAATAACACAGCCCGCGCTTTTCCCGCGCCTCCTGAAACAGGCGCGACGACATGCCCCCGCCCAGCGCCATCGAATAGATCTGCGCGGTATAGACCGCCGGGTCCAGATAGCCCGGCGATTCCAGCGCCAGCGTGAAATGCGCCTGTTCCAGGTCCTTCACCCGCCGGGTTTCGCCCCCGCTGAAAACGGCCTTTTCCGTTTTGACCGGGGCGGTTGCTGGCAGATGGCCGAAACGTTTTTCGGCGGCTTTCAACAGGGTTTCGTGGTCGATCGCACCTGCCGCCGCCAGGATCATCTGGCCGGGGCCGTAATACTCGGCGACAAAGGCGGCAAGATCATCGCGCCCGAATTCCCGCACCCGTTCGACCGGCCCCAGAATCGAGCGCCCCATGGATTGTCCGGGATACGACACCGCCTGCAGCCAGTCGAAAACGATGTCGTCGGGCGTGTCATTGCTCTGGCCGATTTCCTGAAGGATCACGCCCCGCTCCACCTCGATCTCGTTGGCATCAAAGGTGGGGTTCAGCAGAATATCGGAAATCACGTCCAGCGCCAGCGGCACGTCGTCCTCCAGTACGCGGGCAAAATACGCGGTCATTTCGCGGCTGGTATAGGCGTTGATATGGCCGCCGACATCCTCGATGGCCTCGGCGATCTCTAGGGCGGTGCGCGTGGCGGTTCCCTTGAAGGCCATGTGTTCCAGAAAATGCGCGATTCCGTTCTGCGCGGCACTTTCGTGGCGCCCGCCTGCATTGACCCAGATCCCCAGCGAGGCCGATTTCAGCCCTTCCATCCGCTCGGTGACGACCCGAAATCCATTGCCAAGGGTGTGGAATTGAATGCTCATTTCGCCAGTTCCCCGCGGATCAACGCCCGGATCGCGTCCAGATCATTGGCGACCTTCGTCACCCGTTCGCCCCGGGTCTCCAGATCGCCAAACCGGGGCGGCAGCGCAGGCCGAACGCCGGTGGCTTTTGCAACCGCGTCGGGAAACTTGGCCGGATGCGCGGTTGCCAGTGTGATCATCGGCACCGCGGGATCAAGCCGCCGATCGGCGGCCACCTTGATGCCGACGGCGGTGTGCGGGCAAACCAGCGTTCCGGTCAGCCGCCGCAGCGTCGCGATCGCCGCCGTGGTCTCGTCTTCCGAGCAGTCGCCGCTGTCAAATTCCAGCCGCAGCCGCGCCAGCGCCCCCTGGGACAGCGTGAACGACCCGGTCTCCAGTTCCGCCATCAATTGCGAGACAGCACTGCCCTCGCGGTCGTAAACCTCAAACAGGGCGCGTTCGAAATTCGAGGAAACCTGAATATCCATCGACGGGCTGATCGAGGGCATGACCCCGGCCTTGGTATAGGCGCCGGTTTCCAGCGTGCGGTGCAGGATGTTGTTCTGATTGGTCGCGATGACCAGCCGGTCGATCGGCAGCCCCATGCGCCGGGCGACAAGGCCCGCGAAGACATCGCCGAAATTGCCCGTCGGCACGGTAAAGCTGACCGCGCGATGCGGGGCGCCCAGCGAGATCGCCGCGGTAAAATAATACACGACCTGCGCCAGAACCCGCGCCCAGTTGATCGAATTCACCCCGGCCAGACGGACCTCGTCGCGAAAATCGAAATCGTTGAACAGGTCTTTCAGGCGCGCCTGACAATCGTCGAAATCGCCGTCGACCGCGATGGCATGAACGTTCGCCGCCTCTGGTGTGGTCATCTGGCGGCGCTGCACATCCGACACAAGGCCATCCGGATACAGGATGAACACATCGACCGACTCCAGCCCCTGAAACGCCTCGATCGCCGCCGAACCGGTATCGCCCGAGGTCGCGCCGACGATGGTCACCCGCTCGCCCCGCCGCGCAAGCGCCACCTGAAACATCTGGCCGATCAACTGCATCGCCACGTCCTTGAACGCCAGCGTGGGGCCGTGGAACAATTCCAGCAGGAAATCGTTTTCGCCGATCTGCACCAACGGGCAACGCGCCTCGTGATCAAAGCTGGCATAGGCGCGGGCGATGATCGCGCGGAATTCCGCATCCCCGAACGCGTCGCCAATGAACGGTTTCATCACCAGAAAGGCGGTCTCTTCATAGGGCAGGCCCGCCATGGCTGCGATATCGTCGGGCGAAAGCGTGGGCCAGGTCTCGGGCACATAAAGCCCGCCATCACGCGCCAGCCCCGCCAGCATCGCCTCTTCAAAGGAAAGAACCGGCGCAGCGCCGCGGGTCGAGATATATTTCATGGCAGCAATTCACGCATTTTCGTCGGATTTGCGGGTGATACGCCAAACCAGATAGGCTGTCATCCCCAACCAGACCAGCGCCAGTGAAAACCAGGTGATCGCGTATTGCAGATGGTCGTTGGCGATGGCGGCGCTGCTGACCGGCCAGACGACGGGTGCGTTTTGCCCCGATGCCGGTGCGCGCAGCACGATCAGCACCGGCGCCGACCCCAGTTGCGCGGCCATCGCCGGCAGATCGCGGGCAAACCAGATGGCGGCATCCGCGTCGGGGCTGGGGGTGAACCGGCGATCCACCTCGTCCGGCCACAGAAGGTTGCCGGTCACCCGCCCCGCAAACAGCCCGCGCGGCACCGCCTTGTCGCGCTGGCGCACGAAACCCCGGTCGACCAGAACCACCCCCGCACCGGTATCAAAGGGCGCGATGACCCGGTATCCGGCGCCGAAACCGCGGCGGCTGGTCAGAACGTGGATTTCGCCGGGCAGCAGCGACCCCTCGACCGTAACCGCCAGATATTCGTCGCGGCCCTCGTCGGGCGTCGGCGGCAGCGCCACCGGCGTCGCGCCGAGCCGCGCATCCATGGCCGCGAGGACGCTTTCCTTCCAGACCAGCCGTTGCACCTGCCACAGGCCAAGGCCGGTCAGGATACCGGCACCGATCAATCCGAACAGCAGCGGCGCGATCAGGCGTCTGGCCATCATCCCCCCAAGCGAAAGGGCGCCGTCCGCGCCCCTTCATTGTTCGCAAAAATACTCCCGCGCGGCAGCGCGGAACCGCGGTCGGTCTTACCCGCCCCACACATAGACGGCAAAGAACAGGAACAGCCACACGACATCGACGAAATGCCAGTACCACGCGGCGGCCTCGAACCCCAGATGATGCGTCGGCGTGAAGTGCCCGTTCAGCGCCCGCGCCAGACACACCGCCAGAAAGGCCGTGCCCACCAGCACATGAAAACCGTGAAACCCGGTCGCCATGAAGAAGGTCGCGCCATAGATGTTGCCGGAAAAACCAAAGGCCGCGTGGCTGTACTCGAACGCCTGAAAGAACGTGAACAACGCGCCCAGCGCGATGGCCAGAATAAGCCCGGTCACCAGATCCTTGCGGTTGTTTTCATGCGCGATCGCGTGGTGCGCCCAGGTTGCCGCCGCGCCGGAACACAGCAGGATCAGCGTGTTGATCAGGGGCAGATGCCAGGGGTCGAATGTCTCGATTCCCGCCGGCGGCCAGACACTGTCCACCGCCGGGCTTTGCGGGCCCATCGGGTAAAGCGCGTGTTTGAAAAAATTCCAGAACCACGCAAGAAAGAACATGACCTCGGAAATGATGAACATGATCATGCCGTAGCGAAGCCCGATCATCACCACCGGCGTATGATCGCCGGCATGGGCTTCGGCCACGACGTCCGACCACCAGACAAACATCACATAGAGCACCATCATCAACCCGATCAGCGCCAGCCACGGCCCCATATCGTGCATGTAAAGCACGGTTCCGCCCAGCATGGTGGCCCCGCCCAATGCGCCCATCAGGGGCCACAGGCTGGGGTTCAGGATGTGATAGTCGTGGTTTTTTTCATGCGCCATTGCGGTCTTCCCTGGAATTTCGGCCTAGTTAAGCGGATTCTGCCCGTCTGGCGAGAGGCTAAGCGCCGCCTGCGGCAATTCGGTCTCGTGGAACGTATAGGACAACGTGATCGTGTGGACGTATTTCGCCTCGGGATCCTCGACAAGTTCCGGATCGACGAAAAAGCTGACCGGCATCATGACGGTCTCGCCGGGTTGCAGGATCTGCTCTTCAAAGCAGAAACATTCGATCTTGTTGAAATAGTAACCCGTGGAATAAGGCGTTACGTTGAAACTGGCGGTTCCGGCGATCACCCGGTCGGTGGGGTTGTGGGTTTCAAAGAAGGCCAGTCCGGTCTCGCCGATCTTCAGGGTCATCTCGCGCTGGGCCGGTTTGAATTCCCACGGCATGCCGCGTTCCAGCGATGCGTCGAAACGCACCTTGATTTCACGGTCCAGGATTTTGCCACTGGGCGCGGCCGCGACCACGGTTTCACCGCCAAAGCCGGTCACGCGACAGAACCAGTTGTAAAACGGCACCGCGGCCAGCGACATCAGGCCCATGAACACCACCACACCGACCAGCCGGAACGCGATGCGGTTGTTGGCTTGCACGCTCATTTGACCGGCACCGTTTCAGAGGCGCGAAACGAGTGATCGAATGCCTCCAACAATTGCCCGTCCGCCAATTTCGCCATCGTGATGGCAAAAACCAGAGCAGCAAACGCCCCCAGCACCAGCCCCAGCGACCGGTTGCGGCGCGCCCGAAGGCGGTGAAGCTCATGTTCGCGACCGATCGTCATCATCCCACCCATTGTGGCCAGTTCGGCGCCGACATTGAAAGATTGCGCAGCACTTCCTCGCTCAGCAATCCGAGGAAATGCAGAAAAAGATAATAGAGCGACAGGCGGAAAAAGCGGCGCTCGACCCCGAACCCGTCCGCGTCGGCGATAGCATCGTTGCGGCGATAAAGCCGCAGGGCGGCCCCGATGAACAGCACATTCAGAACCAGCGACAGCCCGAAGAACCACGGCCCGCCGATCTGGCTGAACGCCAGGATCAACCCGACCGGGGCCAGCAGCAGTGTATAGATCATGATCTGTTTGCGGGTTTCCCGCGTGCCGTGGGTCACCGGCAGCATCGGCACCCCCGCCTTGGTGTAATCGTCGTTCATGAACAGCGCCAGCGCCCAGAAATGCGGGGGCGTCCACAAAAAGATCAGCGCGAACATCAACGCGCTGTCCACCGACACGCCGCCGGTTGCAACCGCCCAGCCGATCATCGGCGGAAAGGCCCCGGCCGCACCACCGATCACGATATTCTGCGGAGTCGAACGTTTCAGCCACATCGAATAGATGACCGCGTAAAAGAAGATCGTGAACGCCAGCAGGCCCGCGGCCAGCAGATTGGCGGTCAGGCCCAGCATGACCACGGCAAAGCCCGACAGCCACAGCCCCAGCAGCTTGGCGTTCTGGGCCGGCACCCTGCCCGAGGGCACCGGGCGGTTCGCCGTGCGCATCATCACCTTGTCGATATCCGCGTCCCACCACATGTTCAGCGCGCCCGACGCGCCGGCACCGATGGCGATGAACAGGATCGAGGCCAGCGCCAGCACCGGATTGACCCCGACCGGGGCCACGAACAGGCCGACCGCCGCCGTGAAAATCACCAGCGACATCACCCGCGGTTTCAGCAGCGCAAAATAGTCGCCGAACTCGGCTTCCTTGGCTCGGACCTCGGCGGCGGCATTGGTCATCGGGTCTTCCATCGCGAAAACGTGCCCATTGTTCGTCGGCGCGTCAATTGCTGTGATCAGTTTTCGGCAACTTCAAGCGCGGTTGCCTTTCCGGCGAATTTCTCGATCGCCCCTTCCAGCCAGCGGGCGTAATTGGCTTGGGAAACCACTTTGACCGTGATCGGCATAAAGGCATGGTCCTTGCCGCACAGTTCG
The DNA here is from genome assembly GCA_964600965.1 of uncultured Rhodobacter sp. Taxonomy (GTDB): domain Bacteria; phylum Pseudomonadota; class Alphaproteobacteria; order Rhodobacterales; family Rhodobacteraceae; genus UBA5972. The sequence continues at coordinate 16,656 of CAZRLO010000017.1, read as the reverse complement.
GAACACTGGCCGAAATAGATGCCCTCGATTTCCGGTTTGAACCAGATTTCCGCCAGCCGCCCCGGGACCGCATCCATTTTCACCCCGAACGCCGGGATGGTCCAGGCATGGATCACGTCCGAGCCGGTGATCTGCATCACCACGGTCTTGTTGACCGGCACCACGACCGGCGCATCGGTGGCCAGCAGATACTCGTCCGGGGCGTAGCCGTTGGCGGCCAGTTTTTCTCGCGGCAGCAGGAAACTGTCGAAAGCAAACTCGCTGTCCACATATTCATACGACCAGTACCATTGATTGCCGGTCACCTTGATCGTGACATCGGCATCGGGAATTTCCAGTTGCTTGAACAGGACCGGCAGCGAGAAGGCGCCGACGAAGATCAGGATCAGGATCGGGCCGATGGTCCAGATCACCTCGATCACGGAATGGTGCGAAAAGGTGGCGGGCGTCGGGTTTACCCGTTTGTTGAAGCGCACCACAACCCATGCCAGCAGCAGCAACACGAAGATCGTGACCGCGAAAATGACGATCACCAGCATGCCGTCAAGCCAATGCACATCGCGTGCCAGTTCCGTGGCGGCGGGTTGGAAACCCATCGCCCCGGGCACCGGCTTGCCGATCGTTTCCAGCCCGGACAGGGGATCCTGTGCCAGGGCGACGGTACCCGTCACCGCCGCCATCAGCGCTGCAAGGGCAAAAGCGGTAAAATTTGCGATCCGCATCATCTGGTTCCTGTGTTCGGGACAGCGCTGCTGTCGCATGGCGAAGGCTCGGACGAGAGGTGCCGAGAATCCCCGGTTGTTTCCTGGCTGCGAGAAACCATAATAGTAGAGAAAGAACAAGTTGTCCCTTTGCGGCATTCAGCCGCGAAAAGGTGAATTTTCCGGACCAACAGGACCAACAGATCATGCAGAACGAACCCGGATCCTTTCAGCCCTTCAAGACCTCGGTCGATCAGAATGCCGCGCTGAAAACATTGCAAACTGCGCTGGCTGGTGCCGACGACGGTGAATTGTTTCTGGAGCGCCACCGCGCCGAGGCTCTGGTTTTCGACGATGGCCGCCTGAAAACCGCCAGCTATAACGCCGCCGAGGGATTCGGCCTTCGCGCGATCCGGGGCGAGGCGTCGGGCTATGCCCATTCCACCGAGATATCCCAGGACGCGCTGGAACGCGCGGCACGCACCGCCCGGCTGGCGGTGGATCAGGGCGGCGGAAAGCTGGCGCAATCCCCCGGTTCCACCAACCGGCGGCTTTATCCCGACACCAACCCGATGGAGGACGCCGAATTTCCGGTCAAGATCGACATCCTGCGCCAGATCGATGCCCATCTGCGCGCCCTAGACACGCGGGTGGTGCAGGTATCGGCGACGATTGCGGCCAGCCTGCAAGAGGTGGTGATCCTGCGCCCGGACGGGCGCGTCATCGGCGATACAAGGCCGATGACGCGGCTCAATGTCTCGGTCATTGTCGAAAACGGCGGGCGGCGCGAATCCGGCTCGGCGGGCACCGGCGGGCGTTGCGAGTTGACCGGTCTGATTTCGCCGGCAAGCTGGCAGGCGACGGCGGACGAGGCGCTGCGGGTCGCGCTGGTCAATCTCGACGCCATCCCTGCACCTGCCGGTGTGATGGATGTGGCGCTGGGGCCGGGATGGCCGGGGATTCTGCTGCACGAGGCGATTGGTCACGGGCTGGAGGGCGATTTCAACCGCAAGCAAACCTCGGCCTTTGCCGGGCTGATGGGGCAGCGGATTGCCGCGCCCGGGGTGACGGTGCTGGATGACGGCACCATCGCCGGGCGGCGCGGGTCGATCAATGTGGACGACGAGGGAACGCCTTCGGGCAGGAACGTTCTGATCGAGGACGGCATTCTGGTCGGGTTCATGCAGGACCGCCAGAATGCCCGGCTGATGGGGGTGGAGGCGACCGGAAACGGTCGGCGCGAAAGCTTTGCCCATGCGCCGATGCCGCGCATGACCAATACCTATATGCTGGGCGGCAAGGATGATCCGGGCGATGTGGTCGCCGGCATCAGGGATGGCATTCATGCGGTCGGCTTTGGCGGCGGGCAGGTCGATATCACCAACGGGAAGTTCGTTTTTTCCTGCACCGAGGCCTATCTGGTCAAGAACGGCGTGCGCGGCGCACCGGTCAAGGGCGCGACCCTGATCGGCGACGGCGCGACCGCCCTGAAACAGATCAGGGGCATCGGCAACGACATGAAGCTCGACCCCGGGATGGGCAACTGCGGCAAGGCGGGCCAGTGGGTGCCGGTGGGGGTCGGGCAACCGACGCTCTTGATCGGGGGGCTGACGGTGGGAGGATCGGCAGTCTGATGCGGGCGCCAGCCGAATTGTCGACGATTTTGCGAATTCATTGAGGTTTCCAAAAGAGCTGTGCCTGACACCGGCCCGCATCAATCCGGGCGTGCCCGCCCGTCACGCTGAATGCGCGCCGCTGGCACGACGCCGGGCGCTTTGGCAACCGGGCCACCGTTTGCGACGCGACGGTGAGCTGAAGGCTCGCCATTTTCAGTGGCCCGACGCCACCATGCCTCTACCCAGGCAGCCGCTGCCTTCGTTCCCGTAATTCGAGATTGCAACCCGGACGGTTGCCCGGCACCGCAATTCGAGAAAACGTTAACCCCGCATTAACCCCGAAGGCCCCAATCTGCGCCCATTCCGCTGCCACGGAGCCTGACTTGCCCGATTCCCTGTTCGCGCCGTCCCCTGCCGCGTGGTCCCCGCCCGCGTCCGAAGCCCAAGCCATCAAATGGCTGCAACTGATCCGTTCGCGCCGGGTCGGGCCGGCGACCTTTCAACGCCTGATGGGTGAATTCGCCTCGCCCGGACTGGCGATCGAGGCGCTGCCACATATCGCGCGGGCGGCGGGGGTGAAATCCTATGCGATCCATCCGCTTGCGGCAGCCGAAAGGGAACTGGCCGCCGGGATCGCCGCCGGGGCGCGACTGGTCTGCCTTGGCAGCCCGGACTATCCGCAATCGCTCGCGAAACTGGCCGACCCGCCGCCGGTTCTGTGGATCAAGGGGCGGGCGGAACTGGCCGGGCCCGAAACGCTGGCGCTGGTCGGCGCGCGCAACGCGTCAAGCCTTGGCACCAGAATGGCCGGGCTGCTGGCGGGCGAGGTCGGGCGCGAAGGGTTCTCGGTGGCGTCGGGGCTGGCGCGCGGCATCGACACGGCAGCCCATCTGGCGGCGCTGGTAACCGGCACGATTGCGGTCATGGCCGGCGGGATCGACCAGATTTATCCGCTGGAAAACCTGAAACTGGCCGAAGATATTGCCGAAAATGGCCTGCTGATATCGGAACAGGCGGTCGGATTGTCCCCGCAGGCGCGGCACTTTCCCCGGCGCAACCGTCTGATTTCCGGGCTTAGCCGGGCGGTGATCGTGGTCGAGGGCGCGGCCAGATCCGGCAGCATGATCACCGCGCGCGAAGCGCTGGATCAGGGCCGCGAGGTCATGGCGGTGCCGGGTCACCCGCTGGACGCACGCGCGGCGGGGTGCAACATGCTGATCCGCGACGGTGCCGCGCTGGTGCGCGGCGGGCGCGACGTGATCGCAGCCCTTGGCCCGGCAAAATCCGAGGCCCCCGCCGCCGATGCCGCCGGGACCACGGGCGAACCGGCCAGAGCCGCGATTCCCGAAGCGTTGGAACTGTCCCGGAAAATCCTTGCGATGCTGAACCTCGCCCCGATCGCCGAAGATCAGTTGATCCGCGAACTGGAATTGCCAGCCCATGCGGTGTCGCCGCATCTGGTAAGCATGGAACTCGACGGCAAGCTGGCGCGCCAGCCCGGCGGGCTGCTGTCGCTGGTGGTGTAGGCGCTACTGGCAATAGTCCGGTATCACGGGCCGCCAGATCGCGCAGAAATCCGGTTGCGAGAACCAGACGTCGGTCGCACCGATGGAAAAATGCACCGCAACCCACATATCCCCTGATTTCTGGTAAAGCACATGCATGTAGATCCCCTCCGAGAATTCAGGGTCGATTTGATCGTGCGCGTACATCGGTGTTGTGCGGATGTCGATCGCGCCCCCTCCCGGGCGCTGGGGCGACAGCGACGCATAGGCCACATCGCCCGAAGCGCGCAGATCGCTGACGACGAACTCGACCGGGCGGCCGAAATTCCACTCCGCGTGCGGCCGGATCGCCGCCATCAGGTTGCGCCGCAATTCGGTCCCGCGGGCAGGTTCAAAATAGGACTGGCCAAACGCCAGCATCGGAAAAAGGCAGAATGCCACAACCCAGCGGAGCATGATTTCCCTCGTCTTTCATTGCGATACCGCATCAAACCCGGCGGGAACCTGCCCGTCAATCCCTGACCGCCAAACTGGCCATTGACAAGCCAAGCCCCGCCGCACCATCTTCCGCGCCCACAATGTGCCGCCATTTGATTGCCAGGATTTCCCATGCCCGTCGTCGTCGTTGAATCGCCCGCCAAGGCCAAAACCATCAACAAATATCTTGGCGACGATTACACCGTGCTGGCCTCGTACGGCCATGTCCGCGACCTGCCGCCCAAGGACGGTTCGGTCGATCCGGATGACGGTTTCGCCATGAAATGGGAGATCGCAAGCGCCTCGCAAAAACACGTGCGCGCCATTGCCGATGCGCTGGCGGACGATAACGAACTGATCCTCGCGACCGACCCGGACCGCGAGGGCGAGGCGATCTCGTGGCATCTGGAAGAGGCCTTGCGAAAACGCCGGGCCATCAAGAAGGACACGCCGGTTTCGCGGGTCGTGTTCAACGCCATCACGAAATCCGCCGTGACCGAAGCGATGAAAGCGCCGCGCCAGGTGGACATGGAACTGGTCGAGGCCTATCTCGCCCGCCGCGCGCTGGACTATCTGGTCGGTTTCAACCTTTCCCCGGTTTTGTGGCGCAAATTGCCCGGTGCGAAATCGGCAGGACGCGTTCAGTCGGTGTGCCTGCGCCTGATCGTTGAACGCGAAATGGAGATCGAGGCGTTTCACGCCCGCGAATACTGGACGGTCAGGGCCGCCCTTGAAACACCGCGCAATCAGGCGTTCGAAGCGCGGCTGACCCGGCTTGGCGGCACCAAGCTCGATAAATTCGATCTTGCGACCGCCGAGGCTGCGGAACTGGCGGTCAGCGCCGTCAATGGCCGCGATCTGCACGTTGTTTCCGTTGAAGCCAAACCCGCCAGTCGCAATCCGTCGGCCCCCTTCATGACTTCGACCCTGCAACAGGAGGCCAGCCGCAAATTCGGCTTTGGGGCGCGTCAGACCATGTCGACCGCGCAGCGCCTGTATGAAGCCGGTTATATCACCTACATGCGGACCGACGGCATCGACATGGCACCCGAGGCGGTGATCGCGGCGCGTGACGCGATCACGCAACGCTATGGGGCCCAATACGTCCCGGAAAGTCCGCGCATCTACAAGAACAAGGCCAAGAACGCGCAGGAAGCCCACGAATGTATCCGCCCGACCGACATGGTGCGCGATGCCGGCAAGTTGGCCAAACTGGAGCCGGACCAGCGCAAACTTTATGACCTGATCTGGAAACGGACGCTTGCCAGCCAGATGCAGGCGGCGCGCCTGGAACGCACCAGCGTCGATATCGGGTCCGGCGACGGCGAGGTGATGCTGCGGGCAACCGGCCAGGTGGTGCTGTTTGACGGGTTCCTGCGGGTCTATGAAGAGGGTCGCGACGACACTGCCAATGGCGATGACGACGAAAAACGCCTGCCCCAGATTGCCGCGAACGAGGCGATCACCAAGACCTCGGTGACGCCCGAGCAGCATTTCACCCAGCCCCCGCCGCGCTATACCGAGGCTACGCTGGTCAAACGGATGGAGGAACTGGGCATCGGACGACCGTCGACCTATGCCTCGGTCGTGACCACGATTCAGGACCGCGAATATGTGCGCAAGGACAAGAACCGGCTGATCCCCGAGGACAAGGGCCGGCTGGTCACGGCGTTTCTGGAAAACTATTTCCGCAAGTATGTCGGGTACAATTTCACGGCGTCGCTGGAAGAGGAACTGGACGACATTTCCGGCGGGCGCGAGGATTACAAGGCTGTGCTGGGACGGTTCTGGCGCGATTTCTCTGCCTCCATCGCAGAAACCGCCGATTTACGCATCACGGAAGTTCTTGAAAAGATAAACGAATATTTGGAACCGCATCTGTTTCCGCCAAACGAGGACGGATCAGACCCGCGACTGTGCAGGACCTGTGGCACCGGGCGGTTGTCGATGCGCACGGCGCGGTCGGGCGGCGCTTTCATCGGCTGTTCCAACTATCCTGAATGCCGCTATACGCGCCCGATGGCGGGCGAAGCGCTTGAGGGCGATCTTGGCGCGCCCGACGGCAGGCTGTTGGGGCAGGACGAAAACGGCGTGCCGGTCAGCCTGCGCACGGGGCGCTTTGGGCCCTATGTGCAACTGGGTGTCGCGGACGAGGCCAACCCGAAACCCAAACGTTCGTCCATCCCCAAGGGCATGGATCTCGACGATGTCGATCTGGGCAAGGCGCTGGAACTGCTGTCGCTGCCGCGCTTCATCGGCGAACATCCCGAAGGCGGCCCGGTGGAGGCCAGCATCGGGCGGTTCGGTCCCTATGTGATGCATACCAAAGCGGGGGAAAACGGCAAGGCGCAGAAAATCTATGCCAATATTGCCGATCCGGGCGAAGTTCTGACCATCGGCATGAACCGAGCGGTCGAGCTGCTGGCGCAAAAAGCGGCGCGGGGCGGGCGCGGGCAGGCGGCAAAGCCACTGCACGAGCTGGGCGAACATCCCGCCGACGGCGGCGCGGTCAACGTCATGGCGGGGCGCTATGGTCCCTACGTGAAGTGGGAAAAGATCAACGCGACCCTGCCAAAGGATGTGGAGCCCGAGGCCGTGACCATGGAAATGGCGGTCGAACTGATCGCCGCAAAGGCGGCCACCAAGGGCAAGAAACGCAAGGCCACGAAAAAGAAACCGGCCGGGAAATAAGAGGGCTCGCGCGCCGTGGCTTACCTTAGGTTCACGCGGCAAGTACAAGAAATTTAAGGAAATTTCTTGTACGAAAAATTACTTTTCGGGAAACGGATCGCGCGCGCAGGGCGATGTCGCGACATTGCGCCGCCGCGTGCAGGGCGGGCCGGCGAACAAGGATTTTGAAAAAAATCCGGGGCCAAAATCTTAGAAGATTTTAGGCGCTCGGTGCCGGTGGGGCGTGTCCCGGTGGCGTTCAGACGTTCACCAGAAGATGTTCGCGCTCCCACGGGCTGATGACCTGAAAGAACTCTTCCTGCTCGGCCCATTTCACGGCGGCATATACTTTGCAGAATTCGGGGCCCAGAACCCCGGCCAGCGCCTCGGAGGATTCAAACTGCAACAAGGCCTCGCGCAGGCTGCGGGGCAATGCGTCGTCGTTGCCATAGGCGTTGCCGTGGATTTCGTCCCGTGGATCAACCGCCTGGACCAGTCCGAGAAAGCCACAGGCCAACGAGGCGGCGATGCCCAGATAGGGGTTGCAATCCATCCCTGCCAGCCGGTTTTCGATGCGGGTCGCGGCTGGCGGGGCGATGGGTACGCGCAGGCCGGTGGTTCGGTTGTCGCGGCCCCATTCCAGGTTCACCGGGGCGGAATGATCGGGCACATAGCGCCGGTACGAATTCACATAGGGCGCAATCACGGCGATGGCGCTGGGCAGATGGGTCTGCAATCCGGCAATGAAATGGCGGAAGGCCGCGCTTTCGCCGCCATCGGCGTCGACAAAGATGTTCTGCCCGGTCGCGGCATCCAGAACCGAATGATGGATGTGCATGGCCGAACCCGGCTGATCCTGCATCGGCTTGGCCATGAACGTGGCATAACAGTCGTGGCGCAGCGCCGCCTCGCGGATCAGGCGCTTGAAATAGAACACCTGATCGGCCAGCCCGATCGCGTCGCCATGCGGCAGATTGAATTCGATCTGTCCGGCACCGCCTTCATGGATGATGGTGTCGATTTCAAAGCCCTGCGCCTCGGCGAAATCATAGATATCCTCGATGATCGGGCCGAATTCATCCACGGCGCTCATGGAATATCCCTGGCTTGCGGCCATGCGGCGGCCCGAGCGGCCAAAGGGCGGTTCGACCGGTTGGGTCGGGTCGGTATTGGGGGCGACGAGATAGAATTCAAGCTCGGGCGCGACTACCGGTTGCCAGCCGCGGGCGGCATAGAGCGATAGCACGTTTTTCAGCACGTTTCGCGGCGCAAATGGGACAGGTTCACCTTGTAAATCATTGATATTATGAATGATTTGCAACGTTCGGTCCGTCGCCCAGGGGGCGGCGGTCGCGGTTGAAAATTCAGGGGTAAGCACCATGTCGGGGTCGGTATAGCGATTCTCGGAACCGAAATCGGCCCAGCCGCCGGTAATGGTCTGGTAAAAAATCGAATCCGGCAGGTACATCTGCCGCGCGCCGGCGAATTTGCCGGCGGGCATCGCCTTGCCCCGGGAAATTCCGGGCATGTCCGCGACGATGCATTCGACCTCTTCGACGGGCTGCCCGTTCAGGTAGGCGCGCGCCGCATCCGGAAGTTTCGCGGTCCAGTCTTTGGGTTCAGGCATCCTGGCCCCCCCGGTTGCGCGGCTGGTTGAAAAAATCGGCCATCTTCCCGATGGCCCAGGCGGTCGATAACGGTGTTTCCAGTTTCGCGCTCGCGGCGTCCAGCAACGCGTCCGGCACGACGCCGCGCCCGCGTTTTTCGATCAATCCGCGCAGGAAATCGGGCTGAATTTCAGGGTGTGCCTGGATCGTCAGCGCCCGGTCGCCATAGGCCAGAATGGCGTTTTCGCAGGAATCGGAGCTGGCCAGAACTTTGGCCCCCTCGGGCCGGGAGACCACCTGGTCCTGATGCCACGCGTTCATGGTCACGGCGGCATCCTTGCCGCTGAGCGCGTATCTGGCGGGGCCGACCGACCAGCCGCCATCGAATTTTTCGACCCTTCCACCCAGCGCCTGCGCAAGGATCTGGTGGCCGAAACAGATGCCCACGATCGGGATCCGCGCCTGAAATGCCTGGCGCAGGAATTCTTCGAGCCGGGCGATCCATGGGCGATCTTCATAGGCGCCGTGCCGCGACCCGGTGATCAGCCACCCGTCCGCGGCGCCAATGTCAGCGGGAAAATGGCCGTCGATGACGGAATAGACATCAAACGCAAAGCCATGCCCATCCAATAGCTGGCGGAACATCGCACCGTAATCGCCATGCGCCGCGCGCATGTCATCGGGCACATGGCCGGTTTGCAGAATGCCGATTCGCATAGTTCACCCATTGTCGGAATGCCGACGGGTGCTAGCAGAACCGGGGTTGCAAGGGCAAGCCCCGGCCCGCAAACAGGGGGCGGCGCGGTGCCGGGCGCTTGCGCGTTCATTGGTGCCGGACTGGCTGCGATCATATCTACGTGGCTAGACGGCCAGACCAGTGGGCAGGTTGTAAGGCGTTGATAAAAAGGAGCTAAACAGAGGTCCCGAGTAACCGGATCCCATCGCGTGGCGGCGTTCGGTCTTGAATCCGACGCTCAAGAACCGCCGATAGCGCGGGACCAAGGGTGCAGGCCCGCCGCGCATTATTGGGTCGCCCCCGGGCACGGCGATTGGTCAAGGAAAGCGCAACCTATCGGGGTCGCGCAGGTATTGCCGGGATATAGTGACCACAACCTGCACCAGTTCACCGCACCATGGTCCCTGATTGCGCGGCTCTGTGATCGTCAGGGACGAGGTCCGGCGCGAAGCCTTAACCGTTCATCAAAGAAAGTTCGGTCTTTGGTTCGGCGGGTCTTGCACTGGGGCCATGAAAAAGGCGCGGGCGCGCGGATCTTGCGCGGATGCCGTTGGCGGGATGCCGTGATCGGCGATTGCAGCCCCGGTTGCCGCACCCTGCACCGCGCGACCTCAGACCGTTTCACCGTAGGTGGCGAACGCAAATCCTTCGTCGGGGTCGGCAAATCCGGCCTGTTCCTGTCGTTTGCACAGGATCAGGTTTTCAATCAGTTCGGGCGCGAAAATGCGGGGGATCAACGGGTCCGAGGCAAAGCGATCCATTGCTTCGGCCCAATCCGAGGGCAGCGCGGGCGCACCGGATTTCGCGGCGTTTCCGGAAATCGCCGGGGCCGGAGGGGCCGCGTCTTCCAACCCTGACAATGCCGCCCCCAACACCACCGCGAGCATCAGATAGGGATTGCAATCACCACCGGCCACGCGATGCTCGATGCGGCGTGCCTTGCCCGTGCCACCCGGAATGCGGATGGCGGCGGTGCGGTTCTCGTAGCCCCAGCACGCATTGGTCGGCGCATGGCTGTTCGGCGTTCGCCGCGCGTACGAGTTGAAGTGCGGCGCGAATATCAGCGTGGATGCCGGCATCGCCGCCAGCAACCCCGCGACCGCATGACCCAGACGCTGCGATCCTGTGTCGGTGCCATCGTCAAAGATGTTGCGGCCTGCCTCGTCCAGCACCGAGAAATGCGTGTGCAATCCGTTTCCCGGCTGCGTGGGATAGGGTTTGGCCATGAAGGTCGCGGCCATGGCGTGGCGACGGGCAACCCCCCGGACCGCCTGCTTGAAAAGCCACGCGTCGTCGGCGGCCTTCAGGGCATCCACGTGCATCAGGTTGATCTCGAACTGTCCGCAACCCGCCTCGGAAATCGCGGCATCGGCGGGAATGTCCATGGCGGCGCAGGCGGCGTACAGGTCGGTAAAAAACGCGTCGAACCCGTCCAGCCCCGCCAGCGACAACACGTCGTTGGTGCCAAGTTTCCGCCCGCTCTGTTGTGAAACCGGCGGCGCGGGCAGATCAGAGGCACCGTCAAGCAGGTAGAATTCCATTTCCGTGGCTACGACCGGGGTCAGGCCCTGCGCGCGATAACGATCCACGATCGCGTTCAGGGCGTGGCGCGGATCGCCCGCAAACGGCATACCATCGTCGGTGAACATCCACAGCGGCAACAGGGCCGAGGGCGTGTCAAACCAGCCTTGGGGCACCGGCCCCCGCCCGGTCGGCAACAGCGAACCATCGGCATCGCCGCTGGCGAAAACCAGGGGACTGTTGGCAATATCTTCGCCCCAGATATCGACGTTCAGGGTCGACAACGGCATGCGCAAGCCGCCGCCAAAGGCCTTGGCCGCATGCGAGGCCGGGATGCGTTTGCCCCGCGCCACGCCGTTCAGATCGGCGATCCCCAGCCGCAATGCCTGAATTTCGGGGCGCGATGCCAGCCAGTTCGCGTTTTCATCGTTCATGGGCCACCCGTCTGCTGCGCTCCGGCAGGCGAAGACCTGCAAATCAGGCCGCGAATATCCGGATGCCCGGGCGAAAGGTCAACCGGCCTTACGGCGCTCCGCGGTAATTGGGGTCGCGTCCGTCAAACCAGGTGCCGATCAGCGCGTCCAGCGTTCCGTCGGCCTTGAGCGCGGCAATCGCGGCATTCAGCGAAGCGCGCAAACCGGGGGTGGATTCCCGGATGCCCAACCCGATGCCGCCCCCGATGACGACATCCGACGCCACCAGCGCAAATTGGCCGGGATTGGCGTCGACGACGCTTTGCAGATATGCCTGATCCGCCACGAAAGCGCTGATTTCCCCGGCCAGCAGCGCGGCAATCGCGTCTTCGGGTTCGGGGAAGGCGGACACGGCCCATCCCTCGTTGGTGACATAGCTGACTTGCAGCGTGTCGGTCTGGGCGCCGACGATGTCGATGGACGAAGGGTAGACCCCGCCGTCCAGCGCCAGGAATGCGCTGGGATCGGCCGGAAAATACTCGTCGGAAAAATCGATATACATTTCCCGGCTGGTCGTGATCTGCATTCCGGTCATGATCACGTCGAATTCCTGTTCCAGCAGACCGGTGATCATTTCATCCCACGGCGCCAGCACCCATTCGCACTGCAAACTGGCCTGAGCGCACAACATCGTGGCCAGATCGGCCTCAAATCCCTGCAACACGCCCTGATCGTCAAGATAGTTGTAGGGCGCAAAATCCGCGACCGATGCCATTCGGATCGTCACGGCCGCGGCCGGATGAATCGCCGCCAGAGACAGGGCTGTAACCATCGCTGCAAGGCGGATTTTGAACATGACCAACTCTAGCATTGCCGGGATTCCGGGCTTGCCCCCGGCGCTTGCTAGCAGATGAATGTGGCCAGAAATTGACCTTGCCACGCCGTGTTTCCCGCAAACTCGCCAAAAATCGAAGGCCGAATTCCCGCGATTCCGGCGGCGATTGAATTCCCGCGCATCATGCGGTACGGCCTTGGTCAGACGCCGAGATGACAAAGGATCCCGCATGCCCGACCGCCCGGTTTTGAAAGCCAAGGACGCGCCCGATCTGTCCACGTTTCAGTGGGATGACGCGCTGCTTCTGGAAAGCCAACTTGAAGAAGACGAGCGCATGATCCGTGATTCCGCGCGGGCATTCGCGGCGGAAAACCTGCAACCCCGGGTCATCGCCGCCTTTCGCGAGGAAAAGTCCGATCCCGGAATATTTGCCGAAATGGGCGAAATGGGGCTGCTGGGCACCACCATTCCCGAGGAATATGGCGGGCTGGGCGCGGGTTACGTCAGCTATGGGCTGGTCGCGCGCGAGGTCGAGCGTGTCGACAGCGGCTATCGGTCGATGATGTCGGTGCAATCTTCGCTGGTGATGTACCCGATCCACGCCTACGGCTCTGAAGAGCAGCGCCGCAAATTCCTGCCAAAGCTGGCGCGCGGCGAATGGATCGGATGTTTCGGGCTGACCGAAGCCGATGCGGGCTCTGATCCGGGCGGGATGAAGACACGGGCCGAAAAGGTGCAGGGCGGTTATGTGCTGAACGGCACGAAAATGTGGATATCGAACGCGCCGTTTGCCGATGTTTTCATCATCTGGGCCAAATCGGCGGCACATGGCGGTAAAATTCGCGGCTTCGTGCTTGAAAAGGGCGCAAAGGGCCTGTCGGCCCCGAAAATCGAGGGCAAGCTGTCCTTGCGCACCTCGACCACCGGCGAGATCGTGCTGAAGGATGTCGAGGTCGGCGACGACGCCCTGCTGCCCCATGTCGAAGGTCTGAAAGGCCCGTTCGGCTGCCTGAACCGGGCGCGCTTCGGCATCGCCTGGGGCGCGATGGGCGCGGCCGAGTTCTGCTGGCACGCGGCGCGGCAATACGGGCTGGACCGGCGGCAGTTCGGCAAACCGCTGGCGCAGATGCAGTTGTTTCAAAAGAAACTGGCGGACATGCAGACCGAGATCACGCTGGGCCTGCAGGCGGCGCTGCGGGTCGGGCGGCTGATGGATTCGGCAAGTGCCGCGCCGCAGATGGTCAGCCTGATCAAGCGCAACAATTGCGGCAAGGCCCTGGAAATCGCGCGCATGAGCCGCGACATGCATGGCGGCAACGGCATTTCCGAAGAATTTCAGGTCATGCGCCACATGCTCAATCTGGAGACGGTGAATACCTACGAGGGTGCCCATGATGTGCATGCGCTGATCCTCGGGCGGGCGCAGACCGATTTGCAGGCGTTCTTTTGATTTCTTGCCTTCGGCGAGGATATTTCGACCACCAAGAACGGCTCAGGGGTCGGGCACGGCCAGATAGTCAGGCACCGGAATTTCGACCAGCGATTTCAGGCGCAGAACCCGCCGGTCGGCAAGATCGAGCGCGGCGATGGCCTGCACGACGGCCCCGCGTATCAGGCCGACCGGGGCGTTTGCGGCGGTGATATAGGGCAGGCCCGGCGTCGGAGCGGTCCATTCGAGCACACGCAGATCCAGCGAAAATTCCTCGTAGCGCTTGATCATGTCCCAGCTCAGCGCATCCAGAGCCGCAATATCGGCGCGGCCTTCGGCGACGGCGGCGGCGGAACGGGCGTGACCACCGGCGCAAATGGTATTTTCAAACTGAAACCCCGCTGCCGCCGCGTGGCATTGCGGCGCGGCCCAGCCGGATTGCGAAAGTTTTTCGTTATAGGCGAAAATCGTGTCCCTGAATTCGGCCAATGTCGTGCGCGGGTCGCGGGCGCGCACGATGAACGGGCTGCGATAGTATCCCGGCGGACACCCGGCAAGGCCGTAATCCGGGGTGCCGATCAGCGCCACGGTTTCATGCAGGGTTGCGCGAAACGGAAAGCCGCAGGTCTGGCTGAACAGCAGGGCGGGCGATTGCCAGACCTCCCAAAACGGTGCCGCGCGTTCGAGCCGGGACGGCGCGTCGATGCCGTGGGCACGCAGGCGATCGCGGATTTCGGCCCAGAACCTGTCATTGGCCGCCGCGGTTTCGGGCCGGTCATACATGGCCAGACTGGCGATCATTCGTTTTCGCGCTGAACCCGCCGCCGCGCCAGGGCCGAATCGCGGTCGTTGATGCCCAGGAGACTGGCGACGAGGCGCATCAGCCCGTCTTCTTCGTCGTCGCGCCGGCCATCGGCCAGCACCACGCGCCACAGCGATTCGATGACGCTGGTTCTGTCCTCGTAGGGGACCGCGTCCTTCAGTGCGCGGGTGAAACGCACGGTGTCAGGGGCGGCGGCCTCCAGCGCTTCGGCCCGTTGCCGCACCTCGGCGGCCCCGGCGTCGCTCAGGCCATAGCGATGGCTCAAAACCGCGTCGATGGCCGCGATTTCGTCCGCTGCATAGTCGTTGTCGGCCCGCGCGATGCGCACCAACAGCGCCGCAAGCGCCAGCTTGCCGTCAAAAGCGGGTTCCGCGGGGTTTCGGGACGGGTTGCCCAGCGCGGACAGGAGTCTGTTTATCATGCGTCCCTATATATTCAGCCGGGCACGATTGTCCAAGCCATCAACCATCCCAGCCTTCGACGATTGCCAGATTTGCCGCGCCATGGGGCAGGCGCATCCTGATCAATTCCTGATATTCCGGCGAAAAATAACAAGCGCGCGCAGTATCGTAATCCTTGAATTCCAGCACCACGATGCGGGGATTCATCTGGCCTTCGACCACCTCGTGCCGCCCGGAACGCACCAGAAACCGCGCGCCGAAACGCCCGAAAACCGCGCCGTTCGCGGCGACATATTCCTTGTAGCCTTCCATGTCGTGAACATCGACATTGACGATCCAATAGCCTTTGGGCATGGCGGCCTCCGTGGTTCAGACCAGCCGCGACTGGTCCACCGCCGCACGGATGAAATCGGCAAACAGCGGGTGCGGCGCGAAGGGTTTGGATTTGAGCTCGGGGTGAAACTGCACGCCGATGAACCAGGGATGCCCGGTCAGTTCGACGATTTCGGGCAGACGGCCATCGGGCGACATGCCGGAAAACACCAGCCCCTTTTCCTGCAACGCGGTGCGATAGGTCAGATCGACTTCGTACCGGTGGCGGTGGCGTTCGGATATCGCGGTATCGCCGTAGATTCCGGCGACCCGGCTATCGGCGGCAAGCGTGGCGTTATAGGCCCCCAGCCGCATGGTGCCGCCCTTGTCGTCGTCGGCGTCGCGCTGGATGGTGCGGTTGCCCTCGACCCATTCTTTCAGGTGGTAAACCACCGGGGTGAAACGTTTTTTCCCGGCCTCGTGATCGAATTCCTCGCTGCCGGCGTCGGCAATATCGGTCAGATTGCGCACCGCCTCGATGACCGCAAGCTGCATGCCGAGGCAGATGCCGAAATAGGGCACCTGACGTTCGCGGGCGAACTGCGCGGCGCGGACCATGCCTTCGGTGCCGCGTTCGCCAAAGCCGCCGGGCACCAGGATGGCGTGAAAGCGTTCCAGATGCGGCGCGGGGTCCTCGCTTTCGAAAATCTCGCTGTCGATCCATTCGGATTCGACCTTGACCCGGTTCAGCATCCCGCCATGGGTCAAGGCCTCGGCGATGGATTTATAGGCATCCTCAAGCTGGGTATATTTGCCAACGATGGCCACGCGCACGGCACCATCGGGGTTATAGACACGATCCGCGACGTCGCGCCATTTTTCCAGCTTCGGCCTTGGCGCGGGCGAGATGCCGAACGCTTTCAGCACCGCCTTGTCCAGCCCGACCTCGTGATAGGCCAGCGGTGCCTCGTAGATGCTGGCAAGATCGCGGGCCTCGATCACCGAATCCTCGCGGACGTTGCAAAACAGTGCCAGCTTGGCGCGTTCCTTGGCGGGAACCGGATATTCCGAGCGGCACAGCAGAATGTCGGGTGCCAGCCCGATCGAGCGCAGTTCCTTGACCGAGTGCTGGGTCGGTTTGGTCTTCAACTCGCCCGAGGCGGCGATGAACGGCAGCAAGGTCAGGTGGATGAACAGGCAGTCGCCGCGCGGGTTTTCCTGGGCGAACTGGCGGATCGCCTCGAAAAATGGCAGCCCCTCGATGTCGCCGACCGTGCCCCCGATCTCGCACAGCATGAAATCGACCTCGTCTTCACCGATGCGGATGAAATCCTTGATTTCGTTCGTGACGTGGGGAATGACCTGAATGGTCTTGCCCAGATAATCGCCGCGCCGTTCCTTTTCCAGCACGCTGGAATAGATACGGCCCGATGAAATGCTGTCGGTCTTGCGGGCGGCGACCCCGGTAAAACGCTCGTAATGGCCAAGATCAAGATCGGTTTCCGCGCCGTCGTCGGTGACGAAGACCTCGCCGCGTTCAAACGGGCTCATCGTGCCGGGATCGACGTTGAGATAGGGGTCGAGCTTTCGCAACCGCACCGTATAGCCGC
>CAZRLO010000016.1:0-34273 GCA_964600965.1 uncultured Rhodobacter sp. | reverse complement strand
GCTTCAGGGCCGCGGCGTGGCTGTTGCCGATGACGCAGATTTTCATGAGGGCCGCCCGAAGGCCGCGAGCAGCTCTTCGTCGCATTGAGACGCCATTCCCTCTGATGCCGGGCTTGCCGGCCGCGGTTCCGGCATCGCCGGCGCGCCAAATTGTCGGGCCTGCGCTGCAAGAAACGTGTCGATGACGCGTGTGACCGCCTTTGGCCGGATTTCACGCCAATCCGGCCCATAGGTGTCGGGGGCAAAAACCGGACTGCGGATCAATTCATAAGACGGGAAATAATCGACATCTCCGGCTTTTGCCGCCAACTGGCCGGCCACCGCTCGCAGAACCGACTTTGACATTTCGTTCGCGACCAGAACGTGGTGGTCCGACGCCGTCGCAGCCAACGGCACGGGCGAGACGGTCAACAGGAATTGGAGGGCCGGGTTCTGACGGCGCATGATAGCCAGCGCCGCCGAAAGGTGATGCAGAACCTGCGCGTGATCCATGGTTTCAAAGCGGTGGGACTGCGGCAAGAACTGCCCGAATTTCGTGCCGGGGCATAGTGGATATTCGCAGCCGTTCTGGTGGTTGATCCAGCGCTCGGTCAGCCCGAGGGTAAAGATCAGAACATCCGCTTCGGCTACGCTGCGTCGAAACGCCTTTTGCGTGATCCGTCGCGAGCGGCGCAGTTCGCCCGCATCCGCGAAGCCGCCGGGTGCCATCGCCGGGCGGAACGGATCGATCATCTGTCCGTCATGTTGCCAGATTTCCGTCGGCCAGTCGCCACCTTCGCACGCAATTGCCGCCCATCGGTGCAACATCGAGGTCGTGTAGATATTGCCGGTGCGGCTGGAAAACCGGTCATAGCCGAATTCACGTGCGGCGGCGGGGCCAAGTCCGTCGGGCGCGGGTTCCGCTTGCAGCCAGCAATACCCGGCATCTGCCAGGGCCGGCCCGATATGTTGGGCGAAACACGACCCGTATGTGGCGATTTTCTGATCCGGAGTGATCGGAAATTTGGGCAACCATATTCGCGCGGCCCCTTCGGGTTCGCCCACCGCGCGGACGTTGCGCCAAAACGCGGATGTCGGCTGTTTGGCGTAGGGATGCATACGGTTCGACCATCTGGTTCACCGCGCGGAAGGGTCCGGGCTTTGACCAAGCCTGCGTGGAATTCACTAACGAAACTTCAATGAAACCGGGTAGAGGCACGGTTCAGTCGCGGCAATTTTCGTAAAACCAGCACGACTTCGACAGGCTGCGCTGCCGTCGGCCAATTGTCATGCCAATGGCCGGCCCAATGATGCGGGGCTTGCTTGCGGCCCTGATCCCGCGCAATCGGCTGGTCTTGAGCGCCGGAGACAAGGCCACCACCCGCCACGCGATATGGATCGGATACTCGGGCCCGCAGTATAAGATATTGGCATTTCATGGAAATAACAGAAAATCCCATCGAAACCGGTATCCGGAAAGTCCCGGTCGCCGGGTCGCGAAATGCGTGGCTTTGCGGTTGGGTGGATTTGAGCCGTGCTTGCCTATGGTGCAGCTCTGCCGAAAGGTCTAAGGCGGTTGAATGGGTCTGTTTGCGAACAAAAATATCCTGATGCTCGAGCAGGCAAAGTCGCTGCCGCGCTGGCGGCAGCCGGTCGTGTTGCTGTTCGTGATGGCGGCCGCGATGCCGCTTGCGTTTTCGGTCTGGTCCGCACTTCTGAACAATTTCGTCGTCGAGGCTGCGGGTTTTGATGGCGTCAAGATCGGCTGGCTTCAATCGGTTCGTGAAATTCCGGGCTTTATGGCGGTCGGTGTCATTGCCATCATCATTTTCATGCGCGAGCAGGTTCTGGGGGTCGTCGCGCTGATCGCGCTGGGGCTGGCGGTCGCGGTGACCGCGTGGTTTCCCAGCTTTCACGGACTGCTGGCAACGACGATGATCAGTTCCATCGGCTTTCACTATTACGAAACCGTCAATCAGTCGCTGCAACTGCAATGGCTAGACCGGGCGAAGGCACCGCAAACGCTGGGCTGGATCGTCGCGATCGGCTCGGCGGCCTCGCTCATCGCCTACGGGTTGATCGTTCTGGGCTGGAAATATTGGGGGCTTACGTACAACGCCGCCTATCTGATGGGTGGTGGCGCGACGGTGATCTTGGCGATCTTTTGTTTTCTGGCCTACCCGCAATTTGAATCGCCGACGCCACAAACCAAGAAAATGGTGCTGCGGCGGCGATACTGGCTCTATTACGCGCTGCAATTCATGGCAGGTGCGCGGCGGCAGATATTCATCGTATTCGCCGCATTCATGATGGTCGAGCGCTTCGGATTCGAGGTCCACAACCTGACCGCCCTTTTTCTGATCAACTATATCGCCAACATCATCCTTGCGCCGCTCATGGGCCGTGCGGTCAGCAATTTTGGCGAGCGCAATGCCCTGGCGTTTGAGTATTTCGGTCTGATCGGCGTGTTTCTGGCCTATGGGGGCATATACTATTTCGGCTGGGGGGCGGTTCTGGCGGCTACGCTATATGTGATCGACCATTTGTTTTTTTCGCTGGCATTCGCGCAAAAGACCTATTTCCAGAAAATTGCCGATCCGGCCGATATTGCGCCGACTGCGGCGGTTGCGTTTACGATCAATCACATCGCGGCGGTTTTCCTGCCGGCGCTGCTGGGGTATTTGTGGGTGACATCGCCGGAAAGCGTTTTCGGGCTGGCCGCCGGTATGGCGTTGGCCTCGCTGCTGCTGGCGCTGCTGATGCCGCGCCATCCACGACCCGGATTCGAGACGATATTTGACCAGGGCCGCGCGAAGGCCGCCGCCGAATGAACCAGAGCTTGCGCAGTGGCCGGTTCCTGACCGGGTCGACCATGGGGCATGTCGCGCGGATGACGCTGACGGGTTCGGCGGGTGTGACCTTCATGTTTCTGGTGGATGCCGCCAACCTGTTCTGGGTCTCGCTGCTGGGAGTCGAGCGCCTGGTGGCCGCGCTGGGATTCGCCTGGACCGTACAGTTCTTTTCGATCTCGTTCGGGATCGGATTGATGATCGCGACCACGGTGGTCGTTTCCAGACTGATCGGACAGGGCAATTATGCCGACGCGCGGCGGCAGGCAACGGTGTGCGCGATCACCGCCTGCGCGTTGCAGGTGCTGGTGGCGGCGGGGATCCTGTTCTGGCGACACGACATTCTGGCGTTGGCCGGGGCCGAGGGGCAGACCGCCGCCAAGGCCGCGCGATACCTGATGATCTCGGTGCCTTCGCTGCCTTTCATGGCGCTGGGGATGGTCGGTTCTGCAGTTTTGCGGGCCGAAGGCGACGCCTGGCGCGCGATGATGGTCACGCTTTCGTCGGGGCTGGTGTCGATGCTGATCGATCCGCTGTTGATTTTCGGGCTGGGGCTGGGGCTGGATGGCGCGGCGGTGGCGGTGGTCATCGCCCGGACACTTTCGGCCTGTCTGTCGATCTGGTTCGTCCTGCGGGTCCATGATCTGGCGGGCCGGGTCGGGATGGCCGATTTCCGGCGGCTGTTGCGTCCCTTTGCGCGGGTGTCTTTCCCGGTCGTCCTGACCCAGCTTTCCACCCCGTTTGGCAATTACATCCTGACCAGCGTGATTGCCGGATTTGGCGACAGTGCCGTTGCCGGTTGGGCGGTGGTCGCGCGGCTGACGGTGCTGGCGTTCGGTGGATTGTTTGCGCTTTCCGGTGCCATCGGCGGCATATTCGGCCAGAATTTCGGGGCCGGCCATTTTGATCGCGTCCGGCGTACCTATCGCGATGCGATGCTGTTTTGCGTGGTGTATACTTCGGTCGCATGGGCGGCCCTGTTCTTCAGCAGCCAGTTTGTGGTCACCCTGTTCGGGCTCAGCGGCGAGGCATCGGACGTGATCCTTGCCTTCAGCCGGATCGCGGCCAGCGGCTGGATATTCATCGGTTCGCTGTTCGTGGCAAACGCCGCCTTCAATGCGCTGGGCCGGGCCGGATGGTCCACGATGTTCAACTGGTTCCGCGATGGCGTGATCCTGTGGCCGTTCGCCGTTGTCATGAGCGGCTGGTACGCGGCACCGGGTGTGATTTATGGGCACGCATTGTCGGGGCTGGTCGCAGGCGGCATTGCGGCGATGGCGGGCTGGAATTTCGTGATGCGTCTGGAACAACGCCATGCGCAACACTCCGCGCCGGCACCATCGGGAACGTGATTGCAGGCGGCTTGCAGGAATACCGGTACCGACTCTATATTCGCTCTGACCAACCGGAGAGTCCGATGAACATTTTCGCCCGAAAACCCGCAGCAATCCCGACCGCCGAAACCGCCCTTTCCGGACGGCCCGACGCTATTCCGACGGCGGATACCCATTTCGTCAATGGGCGACCCCTGTTCAGAGACCGCCCGGACGGTCTGAAATCGGTGCGGTTCGGCATGGGCTGCTTTTGGGGGGCCGAACGCGTGTTGTGGCAGATCAATGGCGTGTGGGTGACATCCGTCGGATATGCCGGTGGCATCACCCCCAACCCGACCTATCAGGAGACCTGCACCGGCCAGACCGGACATACCGAGGTCGTCGAGGTCGTCTATGACCCGGCGCGCATCGGATTTGACGATCTTTTGAAGGTGTTTTGGGAAAACCACGACCCGACGCAGGGAATGCGGCAGGGCAATGATACGGGCACGCAGTACCGCTCGGCGATCTACACGACCGACCCGGACCAGCTTGAGACGGCGCTCGCCTCGAAAACGGCCTATGGGGCACGTCTGGCCGATGCCGGTCTCGGGGCGGTAACCACGGAAATCGCACCCGCCGGGCCATATTACCCGGCCGAGGATTATCACCAGCAATATCTGGCGAAAAACCCCGGCGGGTATTGCGGCATTGCCGGGACCGGGGTGGCTTGCGCCGGCGGATCAGAGGCTTGACCGGCCCCGCGCGCGCCTTTAACCGCGCCGAGTAACGCGATTTTCGACCGGAATATTCCATGCCCACCTATACCGCACTGACTACCCTGTCAGCCAAGGACTCCGCGCAGTCATTGGCCGCCGCGATGGAGCGGCTTGCCCCCGAGCCGACCGGCATTGGCGTGCTCGAGGTCGAGGACGGCACCGGCGTCTGGGAGGTTGGCGGCTATTTTACCGACCCGCCGGATCCGGCGGGTCTGGCGTTGTTGGCGCAGGTGTTCGGGGCGCGGGAATTCGTGGTGTCGCGGGTGCCCGACACCGATTGGGTGGCGCACGTCAAGCGCGAGCTTGCGCCGGTTGCCGCCGGTCGGTTCTTTGTTTTTGGCAGCCATGACGCCGATAAGGTGCCCGCAGGCGTGGTGCCGTTGCTGATCGAGGCGGCGATGGCGTTCGGCACCGGCCATCACGGCACGACCAAGGGCTGTCTGCTGGCGCTGGAAACCCTGACGCAGAATGGTTTGCGACCCAAAGCCGTGGCCGATATCGGTTGCGGCACGGCGGTTCTGGCGATGGCCGCAGCCAAAATCTGGCCCAAAGCGGAAATTGTTGCCGGAGATATCGACCCGGTTGCCGTTGAGACGGCCGCGGCGAATGTCGTCGCGAATGGTTTGGCGGGGGTGGTGCGTTGCCACGAGAGCACCGGTTTTGATCACGCCGACCTGTCGGCCACCCCTTTTGATCTGGTGTTCGCCAATATCCTGATGGGTCCGTTGATCGGGCTTGCGGCAGATATGGTGCGGCGCGTCGCAGTATCGGGCGTCGTCATCCTGTCGGGCATTCTGAACGATCAGGCCGACGAAGTGATCGACGTTTACGCCGCACAGGGATTTGCATTGCGCGATCGTCTCGAAATCGGCGAGTGGAGCACCCTGACGCTTGCGAAGACCACCGCTTAACCGCGCGGTCATATTTTGCCCGTAATTTCGTGAAAGTCATGCCGGTATTGGAGGGCAGACCGTGACCGAAGCGAATCTGGACGAATTTCGTCAACGTTTGAAAGAGCTCGATAAACAGGAAAGGCGGCGGCGTGTGGTGTCGGCAATCCGCTTTGGTGCGCGTGGCGGCCTGCGCGTGCCCTGGACGACTTTGCTTTATGTCGTTTTCGTGTTGTTCCTGCTGAAAGCCTTCGTCGTATTGAGGATAGGCGAGGGTGAGTATCGCCAGCAGCTAGCGGCCTACGAAGACCCGGCGCTTGGCGTAAAGATCGGCATGCTGGTCATGAAACCGGACCCGGTAACCCTGAAAATCCGCGACATCGTCGAACCGATCCTGCGGCCCGGGCGATAAAAAGCACGTCCGGCCCAAAGAAAAAGGATCGCACCCGCGAAGATGCGATCCGTGATGCGATTCTCCGCAATTTGAGCGCTGATAACCGCGGACCCGAAGACCGACCATTCGGTATCGAACAGTGCACGATTCCCGGCGGGATTGCGCCCTTGATCCCGCGCAATCGGCTGGTCCTGCCCCCCGGATTCAAGGCTGATATCCGCCACGCAAGGTGGAGCGGTTATCCGGTCGGCAGGTCTGAGCGATCAGATACGGTCGATATCGGCGCGCAACAGGCCGATATCGGTCAGTTCGCGGTCGGTAAGCTGGTTCAGCGCTTTTCGCGTGATCCGGCTTTGATACCGGGCGATAACCGTCATTCGAAACGTGTCCAGCAAATTGGTAATGCGGTAGGTGGTTTCGGCCCCGAAAGGTGCCGGGCGGGTGAATTCAAAGGTTGCCATCTTGCACTTCCTTCTTGTTAAGGTTGGCCGGTCATTTGCCGGGTTCAGAAGCCGCAGATAGCCCCTCAATTCGCACGGTACAATTGGTGATTTTGCATGTCTGAAATGCAGTTTTTGCATAGGATCGCGCGGCAATGTTCCGGGCAGATTTTCCGGGCCGGGATGAAACCGCTCTGGCCAATGTTCCTGTTTCGTGCTAGGCGTGGCGGCAACGAAAAAAGGCAGGGGCAGGATGCGCGTCTTAGGCATTGATCCGGGGCTGCGATTGACAGGTTGGGGAATCGTCGAGATTTTCGGCCCGAAAATCCGGCATGTGGCCAATGGAACCTGCGCCTCCAGCGGCACGGAACTGGCCGCCCGCCTTGCCAGCCTGCACCGACAATTGTGCGAAGTTGTCGATCGTCTGCGCCCGGACACCGCCGCTGTTGAGCAGACTTTCGTGAACAGCAACGGCGCGGCGACGCTGAAACTGGGCCATGCGCGGGGGATTGCGCTGCTGGTGCCGGCATCCAGCGGCATTGCGGTGGCGGAATATGCCCCCAACAAGATCAAGAAAGTCGTGGTCGGGGTTGGCCACGCCAGCAAGGAACAGGTCGCGCATATGGTCAGGACGCAGTTGCCGGGTGCGGTGATTGCGGGTCCCGATGCCGCCGACGCGCTGGCGGTGGCCTTGTGCCACGCGCATCACGTGCAATATTCCGCAAAGCTCGAATCCGCGATCGCACGGGCCGGAGGCTGAGGGATGATCGGAAAAATCACGGGGCGGGTGGATTATCGCGACGAAGATCACGCGCTGATCGACGTCGGGGGGGTGGGCTATATCGTGTATTGTTCGCGCCCGACTCTGGCGCGTCTGCCGCAAACCGGGGGGATGGTTGCGCTTTATACCGATCTGCTGGTACGCGAGGACAATTTGCAGCTTTTCGGATTTCCGACCCTTGCCGAGCGCGAATGGCATCGGCTGCTGATCAGCGTGCAGGGCGTTGGGGCCAAGGCGGCGCTGGCGATTGCCGGAACCCTGGGGATCGACGCCATGTCCCGCGCGATCACGCTGGGCGATGCGGCGGCGATCAAGGCGGCACCGGGCGTGGGCCCCAAACTGGCACAAAGGGTCATCGTCGAACTGAAGGACAAGGCCGCCGGGATCATGGCGATGGGGGCTGCCGGATCAGCGGCGGCCGTTGCCCATGAGGGCGAGGTGATCGAACGCGAAGCACCGGCACCGGCCGCGCTGCCCGGATCGACCGCCGCCGCCGCTGCACGCGCCGACGCGCTGTCCGCCCTGATCAACCTCGGCTATGGGCAGGGCGAGGCTGCCGGTGCCATTGCCGAAGTGATGAACGAACTGCCCGACGCCGACGCCATGACGCTCATCCGGCTTTGCCTGCAATCGCTGGCGCCGGGGGATCGGCGATGAACCAGCCCGACTCCACGCTCCGCCCCGAACACCGCCCCGGCGATGCCGATCGCGCTTTGCGCCCTAAGACGCTGGATGCCTTTGTCGGGCAGTCGGCGGCGCGCGCCAATCTGGGTGTGTTCATCAAAAGCGCACAGCAGCGCGCTGCCGCGATGGA
Organism: uncultured Rhodobacter sp.; assembly: GCA_964600965.1. Lineage (GTDB taxonomy): Bacteria > Pseudomonadota > Alphaproteobacteria > Rhodobacterales > Rhodobacteraceae > UBA5972. The sequence goes on along the minus strand of CAZRLO010000016.1, from coordinate 26,034 downwards.
TCACACGCTGTTTTACGGCCCGCCCGGCCTTGGGAAAACCACACTGGCCCAGATCATCGCGCGGGAACTTGGCGTGAATTTCCGCATGACCAGCGGCCCGGTGCTGGCGCGTGCGGGCGATCTTGCGGCGATCCTGACCAATCTGGAGGCGCGGGATGTCTTGTTTATCGACGAAATCCACCGTCTCAATCCCGTGGTCGAAGAGGTGCTTTATCCCGCGCTCGAAGATTTCGAGCTGGATCTCGTGATCGGCGAAGGTCCTGCGGCACGCACCGTGCGCATCGACCTGCAACCCTTCACGCTGGTGGGGGCCACGACGCGGCTGGGATTGCTGACCACGCCGTTGCGCGACCGGTTTGGCATTCCGGTCAGACTGGAATTTTACGACGAGGGTGAGTTGCTGCAAATCGTTGCCCGCAACGCGACGATGCTGGGTGCCAACACCAATGAGGACGGCGCGCGGGAAATCGCCCGCCGGTCGCGGGGTACGCCCCGGGTCGCCGGCCGTCTGTTGCGACGCGTGGTGGACTTCGCCGTTGTCGAGGGCGAGGGCAACGTGACCAAGCCCCTGGCCGATGCGGCGCTGACCCGGTTGGGGGTCGATCCGTTGGGGCTCGATTCCGCCGACCGGCGTTACCTGCGATTGCTGGCCGAGAATTACGGCGGCGGGCCGGTCGGGGTCGAAACCATTTCCGCAGCCCTCAGCGAGGCCCGCGACGGCATCGAAGAGGTGATCGAGCCGTTCCTGCTGCAACAGGGCCTGATCCAGCGCACCCCGCGCGGGCGGATGCTGGCAGCAAAGGCATGGCGGCATCTGGGGCTGGAGCCGCCCCGCCCGGCGCAGCAATCGGACCTGTTTGAAAGCGAAAAATGAGCGAAACCGCCCTGACGCCCGAGCAGATCACCGAATTGTTTTCGGACGCCGATGGCCAATTCCGATTTGCCCGCTGGGGCCGACCAATTGCGCCCGTGGTGTTTGGGGTCGATGACGCCACGCTTGCGCCGCTCAAGGATGCGATGGCCACGGTCGCTGGCATCGCCAACATGAAACTGGCGGAAACCGATCCGGAACTGGGTGCCAACCTGATGGTGTTCTTCTGTGCCGACTGGGCTGAACTTGGCCACGTGCCAAATCTGGGCAAACTGATCCCCGATCTTGCGGCGCTTCAGGCCACGCTGACGCGCGCGGGCGCCAATCAGTACCGAACGTTCCGGTTTGACGACGCGGGCGCGATCCGGCTTTGCGTTCTGTTGCTGAAGATGGACGAAACGTTGGCGGAAGCGCCCGTTCAGGCGCTGGGATGCGGGCAGATGACGCAATCGATCCTGTTGTGGGGCGAGGGCGCTTTTGCCAAGAACAGCCCGATTGCGCTGGTTCGCGACCGGGGCTTTTGCATCGTGAAACCTCCGTTCGCCGCGCTGATCCGCGCCGCCTATGATCCCGGACTGCCGGGATCGGCCAGCGATGCCAGCCACGCGCTGCGACTGGCGGCGCGGGCCGGATTGATGTTGAAAGACATGAACAATGCCGCACCAATTTGAATGTCGCGTCTATTATGAAGACACCGATCTGGCGGGCATCGTCTATTATGCCAATTACCTGAAATTCATCGAACGCGCGCGCACCGAATTCATCCGGTCGCGGGCGTTGGATCAGACCCGGCTCAGGCAGGACTTGGGCGTGGTCTTTGTGGTTCGGCATCTGGAATGTGACTATCACCAACCAGCGAAATTCGACGATCTGCTGATCGTCGCAACCTCGTTGCTGGAGATGACGGGTGCCCGGCTCATGCTGCAACAAACCGTCACTTGCACGGGGCGCCGGTTGTTTTCAGCCAACGTCACGCTGGCCTGTGTCGCGCAATCCGGTGGCCCGGTGCGCATTCCAGCGGATATTCGCCGAAAATTGCGACCGAATTCCGCCTGAACCTGTTCAAATCACGGCCAAACCTGTTATTGGCGGCTGTGTGTGGTAATGTCGCCCGTAAAGGATCACGGTCGGCGCAGAAACGACCTTGGTCGCATCAGGGCGGGGCAAATGGAAACCGAGACACTGGCAGCCGTGCAGGCGATCGATTATTCCTTGCTGGCGTTGTTCTGGCGGGCCACATTCATCGTGAAACTGGTGATTTTGGCGCTGATGGCCGCTTCGTTCTGGTCCTGGTCGATCATTTTTCAGAAATTTCTGAATTTCCGGGTGGCACGGCGACAGGCGGCCCGGTTTGACCGGGCGTTCTGGTCCGGCGATCCGTTGGACGAATTGCTTGAATCCATTGGCGAAACACCGCGCGGGGCTTCGGAAAAGATATTCGTTGCGGGCATGTCGGAATGGCAACGTTCACACCGGTCGGACGGTGCTTTGATCATGGGCGTGCAGGCGCGGATCGACCGGTCGATGGACGTGGCCATCGCGCGCGAGAACGAGCGCCTTGCCCGTGGACTGACCTTTCTGGCAACGGTGGGTTCGACCGCGCCGTTTGTCGGCCTGTTCGGCACGGTCTGGGGCATCAAGAACGCGTTTCAGGAAATCGCGGCCCAGCAAAGCACCAATCTGGCGGTGGTCGCACCCGGTATCGCCGAAGCGCTGGTGGCCACGGCGCTTGGTCTGCTGGCGGCAATTCCGGCGGTGATTTTCTACAACAAACTTTCCGCCGACGCCGACCGGATCGGGGCCGGGCTGGACAGTTTCGCCGATGAATTCGCGACCATCCTGTCGCGCCAACTGGATCTGTAGGCGATGCCGACCACGGCCATCTCTGCGGGCCTGCGCCCCAAACGGCGCAAACGCCGGGTTCGCGCCAAGCCGATGGCGGAAATCAACGTCACGCCATTTGTCGACGTGATGCTGGTCTTGCTGATCATCTTCATGGTGGCGGCGCCGCTGCTGACGGTCGGCGTGCCGGTGGAATTGCCCAAAACCGCGGCAACCCCGCTGCCAAGCGAGGACGAAGAACCGCTGACACTTGCGATTGCCGCCGATGGCCGTCTGGTCCTGCAAAGTACCGAGATCGCCCGCGACGAACTGATCCCCCGGCTCAGGGCCATCGCCGCCGAGCGGCGCGCCGACAAGATTTTCCTGCGCGCCGACGGGTCGGTTTCCTATGCGTTGGTAATGCAGGTGATGGGCGCGCTTAACCGCGGTGGTTTCAACAATATCGGTCTGGTGACGGATTCCGGTGGTCCGACATTCGACGGGCCGGGCAATTAGGGGTGCGGCATGGAGGCAGGCACCTATATTTCCGGGTTCGGCCATCTTGCGCTGCTGGGATGGGCGGTGATCGGGGGACCCTTGTTTGACAGCGATCCAACCCCGGAATTTCAGGTGACCGATGTTTCGGTGATCTCGGAAGCCACTTTCGCGGCGCTGGTCTCGCAGACGCCAAGCGCGTCGGTATCGGTTGCCCAGCCCGATGCGCCCGCAAACGAATTCACGGTTCCCGACGAGCCGCGCCCGGACGATCAGCCGCGCCTGACCAGCCTGACCGAACCGCAGGACCCGCAGGAACCCGGTAACAGCCCGGATATCGCCGATCGCGACGGTACGTCGGTCGCGGCGGCACAGGTCGAGATGACCGAACTTTCGCAGCCGGATACCACGGCGGATCAGGGGGTGACCCTGATACCGCCGACCGATCCGTTGGCACCGACGGATAATTCAGGCCTGGAAACGCCGGATCGGCTTGCCATTCTGGCACCGGTCCAGCCACCGGCACCGCGTGTGGATACGACCCCCGCGCCACGCCCGGAACCCGATGCCGACACCGCCCCGGAAACCGAAACCGCTACGACGCCGGATGATCAGGCCGAAGAACCCGCGCCGGCGCGCGACGCAACGGCCCCGGATCAGGCGGCAACCGAAATCGTGACCGAGGCCGAAAATGCCCCGGCAACGCACGCGCCCCAGCGCAGTAGCCGCCCCCGGGGACGTCCGGCCAAGCTGGCCCAGCGATCCGTCGGTGCCAGCGAGATCGAAAAAGCGATCGCCAAAGCCCAGGCCGAGGCCACCGCCAGCACCGCGCCCGCAGCGCCACCCGTCGGCCCGCCCCTGAGCGAACCGGAAAAGGACGGCCTGCGGCTGGCCGTACAGAAATGCTGGAATGTCGGGTCGCTTTCGAGTGACGCGCTGCGCGTGACGGTGACGGTTGCGGTTTCGCTGGGTCGCGATGGCAAACCGCTTGCCGGCTCGTTGCGCATGATATCGGCAATCGGCGGCGCGGGCGGTGTTGCGGCGCAGGCCTACGAGGCCGCGCGACGTGCAATCCTGCGTTGCGGTGCCAAAGGATTTGCTTTGCCCGCCGCAAAATACGACCATTGGCGCGAGATCGAAATGACATTCAACCCGGAAAAGATGAGGATCAAATGAGCCCCCGGAACCTGTTCTTGTTGGCACTGTTGCCATTGATGCTGATCACGGCACCCGCAACCGCGCAATCCACCGGCCCGCTGCGGATCGAAATCACCGAAGGCGTGATCGAACCGATGCCCTTTGCCGCCCCCGCCTTTGTCGCCGAAAACTCGGGCGCGCGCGCGCTGGCCGAAGATCTGGTCGCCGTCGTTGCCGCCGATCTGAGCGGTTCGGGCATTTTCCGCGAAATTCCACGTGGCGCTCATATTTCCGGCATCAGCAATTTTGACGCGCCGGTGCAGTTCTCGGACTGGAAGGCGATCAATGCGCAGGCGCTGATCACCGGGTCGGTTTCCCAGCGGGGCAACCGGATCACGATCAAATTCCGCCTGTTCGATGTTTTCGCGCAATCGGCGCTGGGCGAAGGGCTGCAGTTCGCCGGCACCCGGCGGGATTGGCGGCGGATGGCGCATAAGGTCGCCGATGCGGTCTATTCGCGCCTTACCGGCGAAAAAGGCTATTTCGACAGCCGGATCGTGTTCGTTTCGGAAAGCGGCCCGAAAAATGCCCGGCGCAAGCGGTTGGCGGTCATGGATTACGACGGGGCCAATGTCGAAAACCTGACCGATGACGCTTCGATCGTGCTGGCGCCGCGGTTTTCCCCGGACAACAGCAAAGTCCTCTATACATCGTACGAAACCGGCGTTCCGCGGGTTTTTCTGCTTAATCTCAACACGATGCGGCGGAAAAGCATTGACGGATTGCCGGGGATGACCTTCGCGCCACGCTTTTCTCCCGACGGCGAGACGGCGTTGGTTTCGCTGTCGGATCTCGGCAATACCGACATTTACAGCGTTGTGCTGGCCTCGGGTCGCTTGAACCGCCTGACCTCGGCACCGTCCATCGAAACCGCCCCCAGCTATTCGCCCGATGGTGCCCAGATCGTGTTTGAAAGCGACCGCGCCGGAACCCAGCAGCTTTACGTCATGCCCGCCAGCGGCGGCGAAGCGCGGCGTATCAGCTTTGGCAAAGGGCGCTACGGTACGCCGGTCTGGTCGCCGCGCGGCGATCTGGTGGCGTTTACCAAGATGAACAATGGAAGGTTTCATATCGGGGTAATGCGGCTGGATGGCAGCGAAGAACGGCTGCTGACGGCCTCGTTTCTGGACGAAGGGCCGACCTGGTCGCCCAACGGAAGGGTGTTGATGTTCTTTCGCGCGACACGCGGGGCGAACGGCGCGCCTTCGCTTTATTCGGTTGATATCAGCGGGCGAAATCTGAAACCGGTGACCACCCCGGAATTCGGGTCGGATCCGTCCTGGTCAGGGTTGTTGAAATGAAAAATCCGGATTTCGCAAAATCGGCGACAAGTGTTAACATTGATCCGGGCAATCCAGTTGGAAATGAAGAAACCAAACCGCGTCAACCGGAAGAAATATCGTGGAGCTTCTTCAGCCGCGAACAGATTTGTTCAGAACCGTTCGATGGCGCGGGGTTGCAATGGTGTCAAACGGGTATAGAGCAGGACAAAAGGACAATTCGATGAAAAACAAGCTGATATTGATGGTCGCCACCGCGTTTCTTGGATTGACGAGCTGCAGCGGGATTTTGCCGGGGAAGGGAGTCAACGACCTCAAGGGCGCGGAATACAAACATGACACTGCCGAGTTCTTCACGGCCTCGGTCGGTGACCGGGTGCTGTTTGCGGTCGATCAAAGCACGCTCAGCCCCGAAGCGATGTCGGTGCTGGACGCGCAGGCCGCCTGGTTGATGCAGAACGGTGCCTTCAGCGCCCTGATCGAAGGCCATGCCGACGAACAGGGCACCCGCGAATACAATCTGGCGCTGGGCGCAAGACGGGCCAGTGCCGTCCAATCCTATCTGGTCAGCAAGGGTGTCTCTGACGCGCGGATTTCGACCGTCACCTACGGCAAGGAACGTCCGCTGGAAATCTGCTCGACCGAGGCATGCTGGTCCAAGAACCGCCGCGCGGTAACCGTCTTATCCGCAGTCGGTACATAAACGGGAAACGATGATGAAAATTCGGCACGGTTTTTGGCTGGCGGCCATTGCGCTTTTTCTTGCCACCCCCGCATTCGCGCAAACCCGCGCGCAATCGTTGGCCGACATCCGCCAGGAACTGTCGTTTCTGTTCGTGGAAGTACAGGAATTGCAATCCGAACTTTCCACGACCGGCAGCGCATCGGGCACCGGCAGCAACGGCACGCAATTGCAGCGTCTGGACGCGCTCGAAGGCGAATTGCGGCGGATCAACGGCAAGGTCGAAGAGCTGGAATTCCACATTCAAACCATCGTGCGCGACGGCACCAACCGCATTGGCGACCTGGAATTCCGGCTGGTCGAACTTGAAGGCGGTGATGTCTCGACCTTGGGCGAAACCTCGACTTTGGGCGGGGAATTGCCCGAAAACACCACAACCGTGACCCTGCCCGCCGACGAGGGCACCGAAATGGCGGTCAGCGAACAGGTGGATTTCGAGACCGCCAAGGCGTCCTATGATCGGGGCGAGCTTCAGGCGTCGGCGGATCAGTTTGGCAAATTCACCGTGAATTACCCAGGGGGACCCCTGACCGGCGCTGCCCATTTCTGGCGCGGCGAAGCGCTGGCCGGGCTGGAGGATTGGAATCAGGCCGCGCGTGCCTTTTTGCAAAGTTTCAGTTCGGCCCCGAGCGGCGCGATGGCACCGCGGGCGCTGTTCCGGCTGGGCGTCAGTCTTGATCGGATCGGTCAGCGCGAAGAGGCATGTCTGACCCTGAACGAGGTTGATCTTCGCTATCCCGGTTCCTCGGAAAGCGCTGACGCCATGGCCGAAATGGCGGTTCTGGACTGCGCTTTGTGAAATCAGCCGCCGAACGCCGCTTTGCCGAGGATCTTGACCGGTGTCTCGCGGGCGGATTGCCGGGGCGCATCGGTGTGGCGGTTTCGGGCGGGGGCGATTCCACGGCGCTGTTGTGCCTGATGGCGGATTGGAGCAAATCCAGCGGCATCGCCATCGAAGCGGTGACAATTGATCACAATTTGCGCGATGCGGCCAGGGCCGAAGCGCGAATGGCCGGAGAAACCTGCGCGGCACTTGGCGTCCCGCACGAGACCCGCGTCTGGGCCGGCTGGGATGGCGCCGGCAACCTTCAGGACGCGGCCCGGCGGGCACGACAGCGATTGATCGCCCAATGGGCCGAAACCCGCGGCATCGAGCGGGTCGCGCTCGGGCACACGCAGGACGATCAGGCCGAGACGCTGGTTTTGCGGCTGGCAAGGGGCTCGGGCGTTGACGGTCTTTCGGCGATGGCGTCGCGTCGGACGGCGGGCGGATTGACGTGGTTGCGCCCGCTGCTGGGTTGGAAACGCGCGGCATTGCGCCAGCTCTTGCGGGAACGGAACGTACCGTGGGCTGACGATCCCAGCAACGAAGACCCGCAATTTGCCCGGGTCCGGGTTCGCAAAATCCTTGCGGAAATTGCGCCACTGGGGCTGGACGTCGACGCGCTGGCGGCGACGGCAGATCGTTTGTGGGTGGCGCGCGAGGCCCTTGAAATTGCAACACAAAACGCCGCCCGGCAGATGGCCCGTGTCACAAAGACCGGGGACGTGGCGCTGGATACCAAGCTGTTTGCCGATCTGCCGGCCGAAAGCAGATCGCGCCTGATGGCGCACGCGCTTTGCTGGGTGGCCACAGCGCCGTACCCACCGCGTCGCGGACCGTTGGAGGTTTTGATCGCCGATGTCATCGCCGGTCGGCGGGGGACACTGGCGGGATGTCTGGTCGCCAGCCGTGACAGGATGACAACGCATATCTGCCGCGAACCGCAGGCCGTCGCCCACACAACGGCCGAGCCCGGCGCGGTTTGGGACGGGCGCTGGGTGCTGGGTCACTCGGGTCAAAACGACGGCTGCGACATCCGCGCGCTGGGCCAGGACGGCCTGAAGGCATGCCCGGATTGGCGGGGTCTGGATGCGCCGCGCGCCAGCCTGATTTCGTTGCCGGCGGTCTGGCGCGGCGAAAAGTTGGTCGCGGCGCCGCTTGCGGGCCTTGGCGCCGGGTGGAGCTGTCGGCTGATCCATGGCACCGACCATTTTTTTGCCTCGATTTTATCGCATTGAATCCCGATCGCGGATGCCTATGTTAAGCTCGACTTCGGGGCATGCCGCTATGCCCACGGATATTTCGAGGAGCCGAGGTTTTGGGAAACACACGTAACATCGCATTTTGGGTTGTTTTGTTCCTGCTGGTGGTGGCGCTGTTCAACATGTTCAGTTCCAGCCAATCCAGCCTCGGGGCCCGCGAAGAGAACTTTTCGACCTTCATGCAAAAAGTCGCGCGGGGCGAGGTTCAGAGCGTGGTTCTGGATGGCGAGAAAATTTACGTCAAAGGGGCCGATGGCAGCGATTATGTGACGATCCAGCCTACAGGTACGGAAGTCACCGACGAATTGTTGCAGGCCAATGTCACGATCAGCGCCAAGCCGCAGGAACAAAGCGGGTTGTTGTCGGTCATCGGCGTGTGGTTGCCGTTCCTGCTGCTGATCGGGGTCTGGATTTTCTTCATGAACCGGATGCAGGGCGGCGGACGCGGCGGCGCGATGGGGTTCGGCAAATCCAAGGCCAAACTTTTGACCGAAAAGTCGACGCGGGTCACGTTTGACGATGTGGCCGGGATCGACGAAGCCAAGGAAGAACTGGAAGAGATCGTTGAATTCCTGCGCGACCCGCAGAAATTTACCCGCCTTGGCGGCATGATCCCCAAAGGCGCCTTGCTGGTCGGCCCGCCGGGCACCGGCAAAACGCTGCTGGCGCGCGCCATCGCGGGTGAGGCCGGTGTGCCGTTCTTTACCATCTCGGGCTCTGATTTCGTCGAAATGTTCGTCGGCGTCGGCGCAAGCCGCGTGCGCGACATGTTCGAGCAGGCCAAGAAAAATGCACCCTGCATCGTGTTCATCGACGAAATCGACGCCGTCGGTCGCCATCGTGGCGCCGGTTATGGCGGCGGAAACGACGAGCGCGAGCAGACGCTTAACCAGTTGCTGGTTGAAATGGACGGGTTCGAGGCCAACGAGGGTGTGATCCTGATCGCGGCGACCAACCGGCCCGACGTGCTGGACCCGGCGCTGCTGCGCCCCGGACGGTTCGACCGCCAGATTCAGGTGCCTAATCCGGATATCAAGGGGCGCGAGAAAATTCTGGCGGTCCATGCCCGCAAGACGCCGCTTTCGCCCGACGTCGATCTGCGCATCATCGCCCGCGGCACGCCCGGATTTTCCGGCGCGGACCTTGCCAATCTGGTGAACGAGGCGGCGCTGATGGCGGCGCGCACCGGCAAAAGGTTCGTCACCATGGAAGATTTCGAGAACGCCAAGGACAAGGTGATGATGGGGGCCGAACGTCGTTCGATGGTCATGACCGAGGACGAGAAAAAGCTGACCGCCTATCACGAGGCCGGACACGCGATTGTCGGCCTGAACGTGCCGCAGCATGACCCGATCCACAAGGCCACGATCATTCCGCGCGGCCGGGCGCTGGGGCTGGTTCTGTCCTTGCCCGAACGCGACCAGTATTCCGTCACCAAGACCAAATACGAAAGCAAGATCGCAATGGCCATGGGCGGCAAGGTGGCCGAGGAACTGATTTTCGGCGAAGACAACGTCACTTCGGGCGCGTCTTCGGACATTCAACAGGTGACCCGGATCGCCCGCGCCATGGTCACGCAATTCGGCATGTCCGACAAGCTGGGCAATATCGAATATGTCAGCGAACAGCAGACCTATATCGGCCCGCAGGGCTCGCAATTCGTTGCCGGACCCGACGCACGCAAACTGATCGATGCAGAAGTCCGGCGGCTTGTGGATACGGGATATGAAACCGCGCGCTCGATCCTGACCGAAAAGGCCGAGGATCTGGAACGTCTGGCGCAGGGATTGCTGGAATACGAAACGCTGACGGGCCGCGAAATCACCCGGGTGATCGCGGGCGAGGCGTTGAAAAAGGGCGAAGACGAGGATGATACGCCCGAAGGCGGCTCGGCAGCCAGCGTGACCGCAATTCCCAAAACCACCAAGCCAAAGGTGGTCAAGGATGGCGGAATGGAACCCGAACCGACGGGTTGACCGGCACCACCTTCACGCCAATCGACCGGGTGACAACCCTTGGCGCACCGAAATTCGGGGGCCGCGTTCTGTCGCACAATCGGCACCGCAGCCCCTTGCAAATCTGAACCGCGCCCAGCATTGTCGCACTCCGATCCCGCCTGGAGCCGCGCAATGCCCGCCCTGATCCCCACAAGACACACCGGAGAAATCGTTTGGCTGGGCCATGTCGCCGACCGTGACGCCAAGCTCGCATCAGATCCGGTGTCCGAAATCGCCGCGACATTTGCCGGATTCGCCGCCGAATCCCATGGCGGCCTGACCCGACCGTCAGATACACGCGTCGCCGCGCAATATCCGCTGAACACCGAAATACGTAACACGCGACAATTCAGCATTCTGTCACAGGAAGAACTGGATATCATCGCCGCCGAAATGGGAATTGCCGAATTCGATCCCGCGTGGGCGGGGGCCTCGATCGTCGTGCGCGGCATTCCCGATTTCTCGCTGGTGCCACCCTCGTCGCGCCTGCAAACCCAAAACGGTACGACGTTGACGGTCGACATGCAGAATCGCCCCTGCGTGCTCCCCGCCGCCGAAATCGACGCTGCGCATCCGGGAATCGGGCGCGCGTTCAAACCGGCGGCGAAGAACCGGCGCGGGATCACCGCCTGGGTCGAGCGCGAGGGCCTGCTGAGAATTGGCGACATCGTGCGCCTGCATATTCCAGATCAGGCGCCATGGCCCCATACGGCGTGAACGAAATTCAATTTCCGATAAGGCCATCGGGTTTCCGATCGGAAATTTTCCCGTTCACCAAAGCCGATATTGCCCGGAAATACGTCGGAAAGAACCCGTGACAACTCCGGAAACGTCACTATACGCACCGCTAGTCAGAATTTCGCCCACACAGGAGGGGTACCCGAAATGGCCCACAAATCAGATATCGAAATCGCCCGCGAAGCCCGGAAACGCCCGATTCAGGAAATTGGCGAGAAAATCGGCATTCCGACCGAACATCTGCTGCCATTTGGTCACGACAAGGCCAAGGTGTCGGATGTCTTCATCAAGGCGCAGGCGGATCGCAAGGACGGCAAACTGATCCTGGTGACCGCGGTCAACCCGACCCCTGCGGGCGAAGGCAAAACGACCACGACGGTCGGATTGGGCGACGGGCTGAACCGCATCGGCAAGAACGCGATGATCTGTATCCGCGAGGCCTCGCTCGGGCCGAATTTCGGCATGAAGGGCGGTGCCGCGGGCGGCGGATATGCCCAGGTTGTGCCGATGGAGGACATGAACCTCCATTTCACCGGCGATTTTCACGCGATCACGTCGGCGCATTCGCTGCTAAGCGCGATGATCGACAACCATATCTATTGGGGAAACGAGCTGGAAATCGACACCCGCCGGGTTGCCTGGCGGCGCGTTGTGGACATGAATGACCGGGCCTTGCGCGTAATCACCGCGTCGCTTGGCGGGGTGTCGAACGGGTTCCCACGTGAAACCGGATATGACATTACCGTGGCGTCCGAGGTCATGGCGATTCTGTGCCTGTCCAACGATCTGGCCGACCTGCAAAGGCGTCTCGGCGACATCATCGTGGCCTATCGTCGCGACCGCAGCCCGGTTTTTTGCCGCGACATCAAGGCCGACGGCGCAATGACGGTATTGCTGAAGGATGCGATGCAGCCAAATCTGGTGCAGACGCTGGAAAACAACCCAGCCTTCGTGCATGGTGGCCCGTTCGCCAACATCGCCCACGGCTGCAACTCGGTCGTGGCCACCAAAACCGCGCTGAAATTGGCGGATTACGTCGTGACCGAGGCCGGGTTTGGCGCTGATCTGGGTGCCGAGAAATTCATGAACATCAAATGCCGCAAAGCCGGACTTTCGCCTTCGGTCGTGGTTTGCGTCACAACGATTCGGGCGATGAAAATGAACGGCGGCGTGGCGAAGGCCGATCTGGGGGCCGAAAACGTCGATGCGGTCGGCAATGGCTGCGCCAATCTCGGGCGGCATATCGAGAACCTGAAATCTTTTGGGGTTCCGGTCGTCGTTGCGATCAACCACTTCGTGACCGATACCGAGGCCGAGGTCGCTGCGGTCAAAGCCTATGTCGAAAGCACGGGTTCCGAGGCGATCGTATCGCAGCACTGGGAATTCGGCTCGAAGGGCAGCGAAGAACTGGCCAAACGCGTCGCCGAAATCGCGGATGCGAACGTCGCCAATTTCGCACCGATCTATCCCGACGAAATGCCGCTGTTCGAGAAAATCGAAACCATCGCCAAGCGCATCTATCGCGCCGACGAAGTGTTGGCCGACAAGAAAATTCGCGACCAGCTTCGGACGTGGGAAGAACAGGGTTACGGCAACCTGCCGGTCTGCATGGCCAAAACGCAGTATTCTTTTTCGACCGATCCCAACCTGCGGGGCGCACCCACCGGACATTCGGTGCCGGTACGCGAGGTGCGGCTCAGTGCCGGTGCCGGTTTCATCGTCGTTGTGTGCGGCGACATCATGACCATGCCCGGACTGCCTCGCAAGCCGGCCGCGGAATCGATCATGCTGAATGCTGCCGGCGAAATCGAGGGTCTGTTCTAGGGCATGTCTCTGCGCGCGGCGATCATCGACGGCAAGAAGATTGCCGCAAGGCTAAGGGCCGAGGTCGCCCAAGAGGCGGCCCTGCTGGCTAACGACGGCTGGCAACCGCATCTGGTATCTGTCTCCGTCGGCGATACCGCCGCCGCCGAGATTTACGTGCGCAACCAACAGCGAAACGCCGATAGCGCCGGCGTGACGTTCGAGGCCCGGGATTACCCCGCCGAAACCTCGCTGGAGCAATTGATCGGTATCTTGCAGGGACTCAACGCCGACCCGCGGGTCAACGGCATCATCATCCAACGGCCTCTACCCGCGCATATTCCGGTCAAGTCGCTGCAAAAGGCGGTGCATCCCCTGAAGGATGTCGAGGGCATGCACCCCGCATCCATCGGCAACATCGTCTATAACGATCTGGCGCTCGGTCCGTGTACGGCGGTCGCGGCGGTTGAAATTCTGAAGACTCTGCCGCTGAAAATCGAAGGGCTGGACGTGACCGTCATCGGTCACAGCGAAATCGTCGGCAAGCCGATCGCCTTTCTGCTGATGGGGCTGGGGGCAACGGTGACCGTCTGCCACCACCGGACCCGGTCGGTCGCCATGCATTCGCGGGCAGCCGACGCCGTCTTTGTGGCCGTCGGCGTGCCCGGCCTTGTGACCGGCGAAATGCTGAAGCCGGGCGCGGCGGTGATCGATATCGGCATCAACCGGATCGAAACGCCGGACGGAGCCCGCACCGTCGGGGACGCGGAATTTGACAGTTGCGCCGAGGTCGCCGGCTGGATTACGCCGGTTCCGGGCGGGGTCGGGCCGGTGACGGTGGCGACGTTGATGAAAAACGCGGTGGATGCCACACGGATGCAGATGGAACATTACCGCGAGAGTTTTGCCGCGGTCGACGTTTGAACAATAGCTGAGGGATCGCAACATGAGCGCGAAAATCATCGACGGCAAGGCCTTTGCCGCAAATGTCCGGGCGAAGGTCGCCGATCATGTGGCGCGTCTTGGGGCCGATCACAACATTACGCCCGGATTGGCGGTGGTGCTGGTGGGCGAAGACCCCGCGTCCGAGGTGTACGTGCGCAACAAGGGCAAATCGACGGTCGAAGTCGGCATGAACTCTTACGAGCACAAGCTGGATGCCGACACTTCGGAAGCGGATCTTCTGGCGTTGATCGACCGGTTGAACGGCGATGCGGCGGTGGATGGTATCCTGGTGCAATTGCCGTTGCCGGGCCATCTGAACGAGGATCTGGTGATCAATTCCATCGCCCCGGCCAAGGACGTGGACGGCTTTCACATCAGCAATGTCGGCCTGTTGGGCACCGGGCAGAAATCCATGGTGCCATGTACGCCACTGGGGTGTCTGATGATGCTCAGGGAACACCACGGATCACTTTCCGGCCTCAATGCGGTGGTCGTGGGCCGCTCGAACATCGTCGGCAAACCGATGGCCAATCTGCTGCTGAAAGACAGTTGCACGGTCACCATTGCCCACTCGCGCACCAAAAATCTGGCCGATGTCTGTCGGGCCGCAGATATCGTTGTCGCGGCGGTCGGGCGGCCCGAAATGATTACCGGCGACTACATCGGCGACGGCGCGACGGTGATCGATGTCGGCATCAACCGAATTCCGCACCCGGAAAAAGAAGGCAAGACCAAGCTGGTCGGCGACGTTCATTTCGCCAGCGCGGCGGAAAAGGCGGGGGCGATCACGCCCGTGCCGGGTGGTGTCGGCCCGATGACAATCGCCTGCCTTCTGGCCAATACGGTAACGGCGGCATGCCGCGCCAATGGCCTGGAAGAACCGGAAGGGTTGACTGCCTGACGCCAAATTCCATCTGCGGCGTTGCGTCCGTTGAACCGGGTCCGGGATTTCGCTAACAGCGGTGTCATGTATCGTACCCCGAGTATCCTGAGGCAAAAACTGACATCACCGCCGCGTTGGTTGGTCTGGGCCGGGGTCTCGGTTGTTTGCGCGATTTCCGGGCCTTACGAATCGCTTGAGGTTTTTGGTTTCTACGGCAATTTCCTCTATTGGGGCGCGGTGGTGGGCGTGGCCATCGCATTTGCTGTCTGGCTTGATTTTGGGGTCGATGCCTTGCTCGGACGATCCGGCATCGGCGTTCAGGCACTGGTGCAGGCGGCGATTTTTGCACCGATTTATGCGTTGGGCCTGAAAGTCCTGGTTGAACCCTTTTATGAAGCAGCCAGCCGTCGGATGCTGCCGTACTGGACGATTTTGCTGCAGATCTTTGCGATCTACGTCATCGTCACGTTCATCGCGAAAAAACTTATGCCCGAATTCCCGCCTGTAGCGACCGACCAGGACGCGCCCTTCCTGCGTCGTTTGCCCGAGCATCTGGGAACATCGCTGATCCGGATTTCGAGCCGCGATCACTATGTCGAAGTCGTGACCGAAAATGGCCAGGAACGGATTTTGATGCGCTTTGCCGATGCGCTGGAGGAACTGACCGGGCTTGACGGTCTGCGCGTTCACCGCTCGCATTGGGTGTGCCGGCGTGCCGTGCGCAGCGTTGTCCAGGATGGCGGAAAAGTTCTGTTGCGGTTGCAGGACGGCAGCGAAGTGTCGGTAAGCCGGTCTTATCAGGCTTCGGCGCGCGGCTCGGGCCTGTATTGACACGGCCCCGGAGGCGCTGACGGATCGGCGCCGCCAAGCCTTGCCGGACAGACCTCTGACGCCACGACGTCATCACGAACGGCCTTGCCGCTTTTGCCGTATACCGTTGATAATAATACATAAAACAGTTGGTCCATAGGTCTGGCCGTCTAGACGGCTAGACGGCGAGACAGCCGGACGGCCAGACAGCCGGACAGCCAGACAGCCGGACGGCCAGACAGCCGGACAGCCAGACGGTTGGTCGGCCAGCCGACCGGATCAGCGGCGCCAACCGCCCGTGAAACGCTCGCCCCAATGCAACAACAATCGTCGGTGACGCAGCCATCGGGCTGCGTAGATCAGTGGTTCATCGGCACCGCCAATATTTGCCTTCCGGTTAGCAGGGCCACGGCATCGGCCCGCATCAACGCTTGCAGGGCGGCATTATCGCTGCGCAATCCACCGGTATAGGTCCCAAAGGCGGGCAGGATAACCCGGTTTTCATCCAGCAGAAAACACGGGCGCGCCACTCGGCGCAGGTCGGTTTTCACGGAAATTTTCGGGTGATAATGACCGGAGATCTCGCCCTTGCCGTCCGGTGCGGCGATGTGCCGGTACGCAAGCGGCGTGACGCGCAGCTTGTTCAGATGCGAACCGCCGACGCCCAGGGGACCCGGATCGTGGTTGCCCTCGATCCAGACCCAGCGCCGCCCGGCCATCAGGCGCGACAGCCAGCGATGTTCGTCAACGGCCATCTCGCCGGCCGCGGCGACATCGTCAAAACTGTCCCCCAGCGCCACGACGATCGCCGGTTTCTGTTCCAGAATGTCGCGTTCGAGCCGCGCCAGCGTTTCCCGGGTCTCATACGGTGGCAATAGCGCGCCATTGCGGCGCGATTGCCGCCCGGACTTGCCAAAATGCAGGTCCGAAACACATAACAGCCGCGCATCCGGCCACCACAGCGCGCCGCTGGCCAAAGCGGCCAGCCGCGCGCCGTTCAGAGTGAATTCGTACGCCTGCATCCCGGTCACAGAATACCACACCCGCGCCTAAGACAAGCCCGCCTCGGCCATCATGCGCTCGGCGGCGTCGGCAAGCAGGCGTTCCTCGGCCTGACCCCGGATCGGAACCTTGCCGATTTCCAGCAACAAGGGCGCTGCAAGCGGCGTGACGTGAGGTGCCAGAACATGGTCGATCTTGCCGTTGATCCGGTCCAGCAATTCCTCGATCCGGCCAAAATCGACCAACCCCTGCATTGCCTCGCGCCGGGTCAGTCGCAACAGCAGGTGGTCGGGTTCGTATTTGCGCAGCGTGTCATATAGAATGTCCGACGAAAAAGTTGCCTGACGACCGGTCTTGCGCTTGCCCGGCAGGTTCTTTTCGATCAGCCCGGATATGGTGGCGACATTTCGAAACGAGCGTTTCATCACGGCGTTGCCCGCCAGCCAGGTTTCCAGCCCCTCGGCCAGCCCTTCGCGGGCCAGCAACGCGGCAGGATTGGTGACATTTTTCAACCCCCAGATCAGCAGCGCGTAATCAGTTGCGACGAATCCAAGCGGTTGCAGCCCGGCGATTTCCATGCGCTTGGTCAGCAAAAGTCCGAGCGTTTGCAAGGCGTTGCGACCGGCGAAGCCGTAAAAGCAGGTGAATTGCCGAAGGTCCGCCACAAAACTTTCAACCAGCAGACGGCCCGGTTCCGGCATCCGGGAAACCCGGCGCTGGACGCGCAGCCAGTCGGCGGTATGGGGCGGCAAATCCGGCCAGTCCGCTGCCTGCAACAGGTCCAGAACCCGATGCGACAGCACGGTCGAGTTTGCGAATTTGGTGCCGGAAAAAACCGCGATCTTGGGTTTTCGTCGCGCTTCGCGGGAGACCTCGACCGTCAATTCGCGCAGCCGTTCATAGGTGACGACCTCGCCACCGATCAGAAACGTCTCGCCGGGGCTGAGCGTGGCGGCGAACGCCTCTTCAACCTCGCCCAGCGATTTTCCGCCGCGCCGGTTTTTCAGGCGGACGGCCAGTGTTTCGGTATCGACAATGGTGCCGAGATTCATGCGGATTTTTCGGGCGGCGCGGGGGTCGCGCAGATGCCACAGACCGTCGTCTCGCCTGATCAGGCGCTGCCACTGATCATAGGCGCGAAAAGCGTAGCCGCCGGTTGCGCAGAATTCGAGGCAATCGCCAAAAGCGTCCTGTGTCAGCGCGCGATACGGCCCGGCCCGGCGAAACTCGGCAAACAACTGCGAGGCGTCAAAAGGCCCGGCGGCGGCGGCAATCAGGATGTGTTGGCAAAGAACATCCAGCGGGCCATCGCCACGTGGTTCGCCATCCAGTTGGTGCGCATAAACCGCCTCAAGAGCGGCGCGGCACTCCACCACCTCGAACCTGTTGGCCGGAACCAGAATGGCCCGTGACGGCGCGTTGTAGCGGTGGTTGGCGCGGCCTATCCGCTGCACCAGCCGTTTGATGTTCTTGGGTGCTCCGATCTGGATCACCAGATCGACATTGCCCCAGTCAATGCCCAGGTCCAGCGTACCGGTGCAGATGATCGCCCGGAGCTTGCCCGCCAGCATCGCGGCCTCGACCTTGTCGCGGGCCTCGCGCGAAAGTGAACCATGGTGCAGGGCGATGGGCAGCGCCGCTTCGTTTGCCATCCAGATTGCGCGGAAGAAAAGCTCGGCTTGCGCACGGGTATTGATGAACACCAGCGTTGTCGTTG
This sequence comes from uncultured Rhodobacter sp., assembly GCA_964600965.1. Taxonomy (GTDB): domain Bacteria; phylum Pseudomonadota; class Alphaproteobacteria; order Rhodobacterales; family Rhodobacteraceae; genus UBA5972. The sequence goes on along the minus strand of CAZRLO010000016.1, from coordinate 7,648 downwards.
CCTGCGCGATTTCCGCCAACACCTCGGGAATGGCGTGACGCGCACCGGCGCCGTTCCAGGGCGGTGCCGTATCAGTGTCCAGAATGCGGACATCGGGGTCGGGGCCGGGATCGGCGTTGAGTATCCGACAATCCTGCCCATCATCGGTCAGAAATTCGGCGAGCTCCGTCGGGTTTTCCACCGTGGCCGAAAGACCAACGCGTCGCATGGCGGGCGCAAGCGTTTGCAGACGCGCGAGGCACAGCATCAACTGATCACCGCGTTTGCTTTCGGCAAGGGCATGGATCTCATCGACGACCACCCGCTGCAAGCCCGCAAAGATCCGCGGCGCGTCGGGATAGGTCAGCAGCAGCGCAAGGCTTTCGGGCGTGGTCAGCAGAATATGCGGCGGGTCGGCCCGCTGGCGTTGTTTTCTTGTGTAGGATGTGTCGCCCGTGCGGTCCTCGACCCGGATCGGGAGGCTCAATTCGCGGATCGGCGTCCCGAGATTGCGCCTGATATCCGCAGCAAGCGCCTTGAGGGGCGACACATAAAGCGTGTGCAGGCCTTTGCCACCCTCTGCCAGTTCATGCAGGCTTGGCAGAAAACCGGCCAGGGTCTTGCCGCCGCCCGTTGGGGCGATCAGCAGGCTTGACGGTTCCGCCGCATGATCCAAAAGCGCCTGCTGGTGCGGATGCAGGTTCCAGCCCCGCCGGTGGAACCAGTCTTGGAAATCAGGGGCCAGTTGCGCCATATGAACGAGGATAATGCGGCGTGGATGGGTTGCAAGCGGTTAGCGCGACCTCCGCACCCGGATTGCGCCCAATTCAAAGGCTTACTGCGTGGTTCCCGAACTTTCGTCAACAAACAGGTTCGCCCATGCCTTGTCGATCAGTTCGGGGGTCATCTGCGCCGCGATACCTTCGTAATCACAGATCGACAGGATCTGATCGACCAGAAACGGGCTGTGGAAATTGGCGAAAACGTTGTCGACTTCGGGATAACGGTTTTTCAGCAGGTGCACGATTGCCGCCTCGTCCATCGGCAATTTCTTGGCCTTGCACACCATCATCAGGATTTGCAGGAACTGATCCTGATTGGGGCCATCGACCTTCACCTTATAGGCAATCCGTCGCAGCGCGGCCCCGTCGAACATTTCGCTGGGCAGAAAGTTGGTGGAAAAAATCACCAGCGTATCAAACGGCACGACAAATTTTTCGCCCGATTGCAGTGCCAGAATGTCAAACCCGCTTTCCATTGGTACGATCCAGCGATTGATCAAGGCTTGCGGCGGTTCCTCCTGGCGGCCAAGATCGTCGACGATGAACACGCCGCCGGTCGATTTCAGTTGCAACGAGGCCTGATAGGTGCGCGAGACGGCGTTATATTTCAGATCAAGCATATCCAGTGTCAGTTCACCCCCGGTGATGACCGTTGGGCGTCGGCATCGCACATAGCGGCCGTCGAACCGGGTGCCGGATTTGCGCAGGCTGTTCGGATCGTCTTGCTGTGCTTCGGCCTTGTCGTGCACGATCGGGTCATAAACGGTGATGACCTGACCCATATATTCGATCGCGCGCGGGACATAAATCTTGTCACCCAGCGCGTCGCGGATGCCGTTGCTGATCGATGATTTACCGTTGCCCGGCGGGCCATACATCAGGATCGACTTGCCGGAATTGATGGCCGGGCCAAGCTGGTCCAACAGCCCGTCCGGCAAGACCAGATGCGCCATCGATGCATCGAGCTGGGATTTGGTGATCGATATGTTGCGCACCGCCTGCCGCTCGGTCTGGGCTTTGTAGGTTTCCAGCGGAACCGGGACCGCGCCATAATACTCAGACTGATTCAACGCGTCGATGGCCCGCGCCTTGCCGTTGTCAGAAAGCTCGTAAACCATTTCGGTTGCAGCGCCAGTTTCCCGGGAACCCATCGCCTCGACCAGTTTCTGTTCGCGGGCGATCTCGATCAGTTCCTGGGTCAGTTGCGACGGCAGGCAGATCGCCTCGGAAATATCCGAAGCCGTATTCAGCGACCGGCGAAAAACGGTTTTCAGAAAAATGTCCCTGAGCATGACCATCGTCAGGCCGGTATCGGCCAATGAGGTCGGCACCGGGGGTGCCTTGACGTCGATCGCCTGCATATTCATTTGCTGCCTCGTTCTTTTTTCCAGAATTCTAGCGACGCGCGCGGTTTTCAACAACAAAAACCGGCAGAGCTTTTGCATCGCCAATTTAGGCGTTGTAGGATTGCCGAAAAGTAAAGCGGGGGCAGAAATGCAAAGGCCGTCCGGAGCAGTTTTTCTGGCCTTTCTGGTGCTGATACTGGCGGTGCAGGCCGCGTTGATGTTCGGCAAGGGCATCCTTTTGATCGACCAGCACGAGGGCGACGCGCTGCATGTCTTGCAGATCGCTCTGCGCATGGGGGCGGGCGAATGGCCGCATCTGGATTTCACGACGCCCATCGGCATTCTGGCCTTCGCACCTATTTCGGCATTGATTTCGATGGGAGTCGGCGCCGGCAAAGCGGTCATGGGCGGCGGCGTTCTGGTGGCGCTGCTGATGCTGCCGGCAATCTGGTGGGTATGCCAGACGCGCCTGAACGGAATGTGGGGCTGGTTGCTGGGTGGATTTCTGATCCTTCTTGTGACCGCGCTGGTTTACGGCGGGCCGGTGCAGGTCGCCTCGATTTCCATGTATTACAACCGGTGGGCCTGGGCGGTGGCGTTCCTGCTGGTGCTGGTGACGGTTCTGCCCGGTTCGCGCACGACCGAACCCGGTGACGGTCTGATGCTGGGTTTCGGGCTGGCCTTTCTGGTGTTGAGCAAGGTCACCTTCTTTGTGGCGCTGTTGCCCGCGATTTTGGTGGCCCTGATTTTGCGCCAAAGCCGGGTGACGCTGGGATTTGGCGTTCTGGCAGGTGCTGTGGTGGCCCTGTTGATGACCCTGATCGGCGGGGTGGATTTCTGGGCGGCGTATCTGGGTGACCTCAGATTGGTCAGCGCCTCGGGCATTCGACCGGCACCAAGCGACGGGTTGGCCGTTTTGCTGATCGGGCCTTCGTTTCTGGCGGGCAATCTTTGCCTTCTGGCCGGCGTGATCCTGCTGCGGCAGGCGGGCCACGCAACCGAGGGGCTGTTGCTGCTGCTGCTGGCCCCGGCCTTTGTCTACATAACCTGGCAGAACTGGGGAAATGACCCTAAGTGGTTGATACTGCTTGCGATAGTATTGATGATGCTGCGGCCGGAAAGGCATGTCAACAATGCGTTTGGCTGGGACGTCGGTCGCGCGATGGGCATCACCGCGCTGGTTTCGCTGGCGCTGATCGCGCCGACCGTCGTGAACCTGACTTTCGCCAATCTGCGCCACGCGCAAATGGCGCGATCGGGCTTTTTTCAGGTTCTGCCGGGCGATCGGAATGGCGACATCGCCATGCAGATCTCGCGCATGTATGCGCCCGCACGTCGCGAGGGTTTTGATCTGTCGGATGCGAAAATCGCCGCTTTGGTCGATCAGGCCGTGGGCGATGACGCCGACATGCTGTTCGGCCAGCCGCTTGGCGCGTGCAAGCTGGCGATGGGTCTGGTCGGGGTTCTGCATCAGATGGCCCGCGATCTGGAAAAGGTCGAGGGGATCGCCGGTGCCACCGTGTTCACGGCTGATACCTTTTCCAACCTGTGGCTGTTCGGCTCGACCAGGCCATTGCCGGGCGGCGCGCCGTGGTATTACGGCGGAGACGCGGGCCTCGGCCACGCCGATTTCGTGCTGATCCCGCTTTGTCCGGTAACGCCCCGGGCGCGGACGCTGGTGCTTGACGAAATCGCCGCGCAAAGCGATCCCGGCCTGACCGAGGTGATGCGAAACGACCTGTTCATTCTGCTCCGGCGGGGCAATCCCTGAGTGGTCGCAAATTCGCGAATTCCCGCCGGGATTTGCACCGCTCGAAGGTCACACCCTTCCAAGCATCAAGAACCGCACGTCTGGCGGGCCAGCCGTCTGGCCGACCGGCCGTCTAGTCGGTTAGATCAGTGGTTTAGATCGCAACGCATTGATAAATATCTAAAAAATAGGAAAATGTTGGCGAGAGCATGCGCGGGAATCGGACTGGCGTGTTCCTGCAAACCCTCCCCCCGATAGGGCCGGAACCGCTGCGATCCGGGGATCGTCCGCAGGCGCTATATTATCGCCAGCGCCATATACCCGATCAACGTTCCCGACAGTGCCAGCCCCATCGGAAAATCCTTGCCAACCTGCCAGGATTTCCAACCGGAAACCATGGCCTTCAGGCCCGGCAGGCGCGCGACCAGACGATGGGTGACGAACGCGGCCAGCAGCATGACTCCAAACAGGATCAGCACCTGCCGCACATCGCCGGGAGCGACAAACGGTGCGATGGCGGCGGCGTATTTGGCGTCGCCTCCGCCAATCAGGCGCGCCGCGTTGGCGACAAATCCGATGGCCAGCACGACCAGCATCTGGACAAGACGCCACAGCCAGGTTTCAAAAGGCAGCGCCATCAGACCGAATACCAGAAATACCGCGACCAGCACCAGAACCGCGCGGTTGGAAATACGCATGAATTTCAGGTCGCTCCATGCGATCCACAGCGCGACAGGAAGGGCAGGGGGCAGCAACCAAAGTGCCTGTTGAGCCGTCAGTTCCACGATAGAATCCGGTCCAAGGGCAGATCTAAATCTGGCTGTTGAGTGCTGCCAGCGTGCGAACGGCGGCGTCGAAATGCTGCGGATGGGTCTCGATCGCGTCTTCCAGCAAGCCGCGCCCGATATCGATGTCGCCCTGCTTGATCGCGCTGATCGCCAGCGTGTGCAGCAATTCGGCCTTTTCCACCTGGTTCATTCGAATGACCGGCAACGAGTATTTCCGCTGGGCTGCGCGGGCCATCACCAGATTGTTTTTGGCGGTGAACAGGTTCCTGTCATAGGTGATCGCCTGCAGGAACAACCGCTCGGCGGCTTCGAAATCGCCGCGGGTCAGCTTGGAATAGCCCCAATTGTTCAGAACGCCGGCCGGTTTCGTCGTCAATCCGGCCGCGGTTTCATAAAAACTGTCGGATTTCTGCCATTCCTCGTTGCTGTCAGCGATCATCGCTTCAAGCCGATAGCGTTTGAAGGTCTCGAATGTCGGCGGCACTTTGTCGAGCTGTGCCTCGGCCTTTTTCCACTCGTTGGTTCGGATCAGGGCATCGGCAAAGTTCACGCGGTCTGTGTTGGTGGCGGCCTTGTCCTTGACGATCGCCTCAAAGACCAAGACCGCTTCGGACGCGCGCCTGGCGCGCACCAGCGACGTTGCCAGACCGCGTTTGAAATCCAGTCGGTCGGGTTCCTGGGCCAGTGACCGCTGAAAATAGTCCACCGCCTCGTTCGGGTCGGCTACGGTCATCATGATGTCGTTCAGGTTGGTGGCGTCGACAACGTTCACGCCATCGATTTCCCGCGATACATCCGGTTTTTTTAGCTGTTCACACGCGCCAAGCAGGACCGTCCCTGCCAGACAGGCCGTGGCGAAAGAAAGAAATCGCATTGCGCCGGACTTCCTCTACTGCTCGTCGTCCGTTTCCGGTGTGCCCAGCAGCAGATATCGCCCGTTGCCGCGCCGAACCAGTTCGAACTTGTTTTCTTGCACGGCAGCATAAGAGGTATTTTCGGATTTTGCGATAGCAAGGCGCAGATTTTCGCGAATTTCGTCGGAATTTCCGTTATCTAGTGCAAATGCGTTACGAAAAACGCTGCGGGCCTCGCCGTCTTCGCCCAGTTCCGCCAGAACAACCCCAAGGTTATTCCATGCCGGAACATGCTCGGCATCCTGTTCAACGGCCCGGCGCAGCAACCGCTTTGCCTGATTCAGTCGTCCGAGCTTGAGATTGGCAGAGCCCAACGCGCTAAGAACATCGGCGTTCATGCCATGTTCGGCGGCGGCGCGGCTATAGGCCCGCAGTGCCAGCTCGTATTCGCCTGCGGCCATCAGCCGGTGCCCCACGATCAGGCCGTCCACGGCTTCGGTCACGATCGGCGTACCGGCAGGTGGTTTCGGACCGACGCGTGTGTTTTCAAGGCCGGTATGCTGGCACCCGGTCAACAGCAGAATGGTTACGATTGTCCCCGCCCGAATGCGCATCGATTATTGTTGCCCGACTACCAACATCACATAGATATCATATATTGACGGTCCGATCAGAATTATCAACAGCGGTGGCAGGGTGAACATCATCGTGCCCAGCGTCAGCTTTGTCGGCAATGTATTGGCCTTTTCCTCGGCCCGCATCACCCGCTTGTCGCGCATTTCGGCCCCGTATACGCGCAAGGCATCGGAAATCGACGTCCCGAAACTGGCCGACTGGATCAGCACGGTGACAAAGGCCGAAATGTCCTGTGCGCCGGCACGTTCGCCCATGTCCCGCAACACGCTCACGCGGTCCTTGCCGGCTTTCATCTCGTTGGCGACGATGGTGAATTCATCGGCGAGATCCGGAAATCCGGGGCGAATTTCACCGGCAACCCGCTGGATCGACTGGTCCAGCGATTGCCCTGCCTCGACGCAGACCAGCATCAGGTCCAGCGCGTCGGGAAACCCCTCGGTCAGGTTGGCCTGCCGGGTCTGGCGCCGCCGCTCGACCCAGTAGCTGGGCAGGTAATAACCCGCGCCCGCCGGGACCAGGATCGTCAGCAATACCGATTGCATCGTTGCGCTGTCCAGCCGGATCAGAACGATCACGATGCCCACCAGCAGGAACCCCAGCGCCAGCGCCATCTGGGCGAAATGAAATGTCCGCACCGCCGATTGCTGGCGATAACCGGCCTGAACCAGTTTGAGATGCGCGGCAGAATAGGACTTCTGGTCCTGCGGTTCGAGAAAGTTCGCAAATTTGTCGAGGTTCGGGCCCTTTTCCTTGTAGCGCAATCCGGGGCGGTCGGGTTCGTTCTTGGTTTTCGTCGGTTTTTTGGCACCGGCGCCAAGCTTGTCCATTGGATCGGCCTTGCGGTGCAGCATGATCGGCGCAGCCACCAGAACCAGCAGCAACCCCACCGCACCAATCAGATATAGCGGACCCATCGGGCCGAACTGGGTCATGTAGTGATCCCAGCCGCCCTGAAAAATTTGTTGCACCGAATCCATGTTCTGCCCCTAAACCTTGATGTTGACCATGATTTTCATGAAGATGTAATTGACCGCCAGCAGCCCGGCGACGACCAGACATGCGGGGATGAAAAATTCGGTTTCCATGACCGCGTCGTAATAGTTGGGCTGGGAAACGTTGATCCCGACCAGCACCAACAGCGGAAACATCGACAGAAACATGCCGGACCATTTCGCCTCGGCGGTGATGGCCTTGACCCGCCGAAACAGCTTGAACCGCGACCGGATCACCTTGGCCAGTCCCGCCAGGATTTCGGCCAGGTTGCCGCCGGATTTCTGCTGGATGCTGACCGCCACGGCAAGAAACCGCAAATCCTGCATATCGATGGTTTCCGCCATCTTGTTCAGGCTCTCGGTGATGTCCATGCCATAGGCCGCTTCGTCTGCGATGATGCCGAATTCCGAACCCAGCGGGTCCGCCACCTCTTGTGCGACGATGTTGATCGCGCTGGAAAACGGGTGGCCGACACGCAGCGACCGCACCATCAGTTCGACCGCATCCGGCAATTGTTCCA
>CAZRLO010000015.1:0-35132 GCA_964600965.1 uncultured Rhodobacter sp. | reverse complement strand
GCGAAATCGACGGCGACGCGCGCGCCGAATTGTTCAAACTGTTCCCCGAGCTTGAAACCGACCGCGACTCCTATGGGCCCGCAGCGCGGTATTACCTCAAAATGCAGGAAACCCGGCTGCTTGCATCCAGCGCAGAGGCGACATCATGACCGACACCCCCAACCCCGCGCCCAAGGTTGCAAAGGGCCCCGATTTTCCCAGTGCCGAAAGGTTGCGCATCTACGGTGACTTCATGTTTCTGGCCATGCGCAGCGTCCACCATCAGAAAATGTCGGTCGCCAATCTGCGTGCCGCAATCGAGCCTCCGATCCTGTTCGGGCAATACCGGATTTTCCGGTTCGACGGCATCCCGCGCGGGTTGATCACCTGGGCCCACCTCAGCGCCGAAGCCGAGGCCCGGTATGTCGCGGGCGGGCATCTGCGCCCGGCGGACTGGAAATCGGGCGACAATCTCTGGCTGATCGACCTGATCGCACCCTATCCGGGGCTGATGCGCGGCATGTCGCGCTGGATCATGAAACCGGGCAATTTCGCGGACCGCGATTACTACTTCCGCCGGGTCCGCAACGGCAACAGGACCCGCAAGATCGTGCACGTGGATTTCGAGCGCGCCGACGGCATGTCCCGGATCCTCAGCGAAAACGATTTCGCCGCCTGAACGGGGATCAGGGCGTCAGGCCCGGAAAATCACGCGTTTTCGCGCAGAACCGCACCCGCCAGATAAAGCGAGCCGCATATCAGGATTCGCGCCGCCGGTTCGCGCGCCGCGACGCGACGTATCGCGGCCAGCACGTCCGGTGCCTCGACCCCCGCGATCCCGACCGCCCGCGCCGCCGCGACGGTTTCCCCCGCACTCAGCGTGGCGGTTTCACCGGGAATGCCGACGCCCTGAAACGAGTCCGCCATCGATGCAAGCGGGCGCAGGTATCCGGTGACATCCTTGGTGTTCAACATGCCGCAGATGATGTGCAGGGGCCGGTGCGTCAATCGCCCCAGCGCCTCGGACAGGGCGGCACCCGCCGCCGCGTTGTGCCCGCCGTCCAGCCACAGCTCTGCCGCAGGTGCGGCCCCGACCAGCGGGCCACGTTTCAGTCGTTGCAACCGCGCGGGCCATTCCGCCCCGGTCATCGCCGCCCCGATGGCGGCTTCATCGGCGCCAAGAAACCGCAACGCCGCAATCGCCGCGCCGGCATTGACGACCTGATGCGCCCCGATCAGTCCGGGCAGGGGCAGGTCCAGCAGCCCGGTTTCATCCTGAAACGCCATCCGCCCATGTTCCTCGGTGACGTGCCAATGCTGGCCGTGCACCAGCAGCGGCGCGCCGATGCGCGCGCCCCGATCCTCGATCACTGCCAGCGCTTCATCCGTCTGCGGCCCCACGATGCACGGTACACCGCGTTTCAGAATACCGGCCTTTTCACCGGCGATTTCGGCAATGGTGTTTCCCAGAAACTGCGGATGATCAAAGGAAATTGGCGTGATCACGCACAATTCGGGCCGGTCGATCACGTTGGTCGCATCCAGCCGCCCGCCCAGCCCGACCTCTAGCAGGCAGTAATCGGCCGCAAACCGCGAGAACGCCAACATCGCCGCACAGGTCGTGATCTCGAAATAGGTGATCGGCACCCCACCATTTGCGCCTTCGCACTCCGCCAGCAGGCGCGAAAGATCCTCCTCGGCAATCAGGTCGCCGGCCAGCCGGATTCTTTCGTGGAACCGCGCCAGATGCGGAGAGGTATAGGCATGAACCGATTTGCCCGCCGCCTCGAGCCCCGCGCGAACCATGGCCAGCGTCGATCCCTTGCCGTTGGTGCCCGCAATGTGAACGACCGCGGGCAACCGCCGCTCGGGATGGTCGAGCGCGGCCAGTAACCGCGACATCCGATCCAGCGTCAGGTCGATGATCTTGGGATGCAGCGACATCAGCCTTTCCAGAATGATGTCGGATTTGTCCGCGTTCAACCCTTGGCCCCGGTCTCGGCTTCAGCCTTGGGCGTCTCCGGCGGTTTTTCGTCCGTTGCAGGTTTTTCGTTGGCGTCGGCGAAGGCTTCGACTTCGGTTTCGGGCGGGCTTGCCGCGGGTGTTTCCGGCTTGGGCAAATCGCCCTTGATCGCGGGACTTTGCCGCATCAGCATCCGGCAGATCGTGACCAGTTCCTCGCGGATATCCTTGCGTTCGACCACCCGGTCCAACATCCCGTGATCCAGCAGGTATTCGGCGCGCTGAAACCCCTCGGGCAGTTTTTCGCGGATCGTCTGTTCAATCACACGGGCACCGGCAAAACCGATCAGGGCATTCGGCTCTGCGATATGAATGTCGCCCAACATCGCATAGCTTGCGGTCACCCCACCGGTCGTGGGATGGGTCAGCACGACGATAAAGGGCAGCCCCGCCTCCTTGACCATCTGGAGCGCGACCGTCGTGCGCGGCATCTGCATCAGCGAAAGAATGCCCTCTTGCATCCGGGCACCTCCGGCGGCGGAAAAGATCACGAACGGGCATTTGCTTTCGATGGCGCGTTCCGCCCCCGCGATGATTGCATTGCCGACATGCATGCCCATCGAGCCACCCATGAACTTGAAGTTCTGCCCCGCGGCCACGATCCGCGTACGCCCGACCTCGCCCTCGGCGACCAGCATCGCCTCATGCTCGCCGGTCGCTTTCTGCGCCGCCTTCATGCGGTCGGGGTACTTTTTCTGGTCGCGGAACCCCAACGGGTCGGCAACGGGCTTGGGCACGTCGATATCGGTGAAAATGCCGCCATCGAACAGGAAATGAAACCGTTCGCGCGGCGGGATGTGCATGTGGTGGCTGCAATTGGGGCAGACGTTCTGCGCCTCGGTCAGTTCACGATGAAACAGCATCGTGCCACAGCCGTCGCATTTGGTCCAAAGATTGTCGGGCGTTTCGCGCCGCGAAAAGATCGAATTGATCTTGGGCCGGACATAATTGGAAATCCAGTTCATGCGTGCATCGCTCCTGCCGGTGGTGAACCGCTATTTAGTTTCAGGTGGCGGCGAATGCAATCACAGCCGCTTGCGCCTTTGCAGGATAACCAGATACGCGGAATAGAGCAAAACAATCACGCCAAGGTCGATCAGAAGCATCTGACGGACCATCGCCGTATCCGCCAACGAAAACGTGGTCACATTCAGGCTGAGGCCGGACAGGTTCCCCTGCATCGCAACGAACAGGAGCACCATGGCGTTGTTGGTGAAATGAAGGCCAATCGCCGCCCCCAGATTGCCGGTGCGTGCCGTCAGGTCCGCAGCAACCAGCCCAATCAGAAATGTGTCCGCGACCACCAGCCAGGCATTTGGCCCCATCACCTCGCGGTCCAGATGCGCCAGACCGAACAACGCGGACGGCACCAGCCACCAGATCCACCGCGACCGGAACCGCGCCGCAAGCTGCTGTTGCAGATAGCCGCGAAACACCAATTCCTCTGATCCTGTCTGAAGCAGCACCAGAATCAGCGAACTTGGCAACCACACCAGCCAAATCCCGAACGGCAGGTTCGGCGTCGGCGGCGAGTCCCAGATGCCCAGCGCGGTCCATCCGATCATGATGGCGAAAACGATGGTGCTGGACAGGCGAAAGTACCGCCACGCCTCGACCAGATCCGGCCCCACAAGGCTTGCCCAGCCGCGTTTGTGAAACAGCCGCGCGGCCAACAGCACCCCGCCGCTCATGCCGGCGAACGAGAACAGCAGCAAAGACGATTCCAGCGGCGAACCATCGCCGCTGAGCGCCCGAGCGGGGTCAAGGCCAGCCCGCGTGGCCAGCAGGATCAAGCCCAGGACAAACCCAAGATAGAACACGATGCCAACGACGATGCCCGCGATCAGCCGCCACAATTGCGGGTATCGTCTGGCCGGGGCAACAAAGGCATCGAAACGGGGATTGAGTTCGGGCAGCATTCGCAGGCTTTGCAATGGTTTCACCAACGCTAAGGGCTAATCCCTGTGGGCGCAATCGCATGTCTTGAAGAAGCGGCACCACTCGCCTATTGCGGTGGGCCAAGGAACCCACTTCATGCAAGGACCGCGCCGATGAACCAGCGTTTCGACAAATCCAAACTGCCCAGCCGCCACGTGACCGAAGGGCCGTCGCGCGCGCCGCACCGGTCGTATCTGTACGCGATGGGGGTTTCTGAGGCCGAGATTCACCAGCCGCTGGTCGGTGTGGCAACCTGCTGGAACGAAGCCGCGCCCTGCAATATCGCGCTGAACCGGCAGGCGCAGGCGGTGAAACTGGGGGCCAAGGCAGCGGGCGGCACCCCGCGCGAGTTTACCACGATCACCGTGACCGACGGAATCGCGATGGGGCATGACGGCATGAAATCCTCGTTGGTTTCCCGCGAGGTCATCGCCGACAGTGTCGAACTGACCATGCGCGGCCACGCCTATGATGCGCTGGTCGGGCTGGCGGGCTGCGACAAATCCCTGCCCGGCATGATGATGGCCATGGTGCGGCTGAACACGCCGTCGGTGTTCATCTATGGCGGCTCGATCCTGCCGGGGCGCTACAAAGGCCGCGACCTTACGGTGCAGGATCTGTTCGAGGCGGTGGGCCAGCATCAGGCCGGCACCATGTCCGAGGAAGAGCTGAAAGTGATGGAAGCCATCGCCTGCCCGTCCGCCGGGGCCTGTGGCGGGCAATTCACCGCCAACACCATGGCCTGCGTATCCGAGGCGATTGGCCTTGCGCTGATGAATTCCTCTGGCATGCCCGCACCCTACGAAAGCCGCGATCAATATGGCGAGGCATCGGGCCGCGCCGTGATGAATCTGTTGGAAATGAACATCCGGGCGCGCGATGTCGTGACGCTCAAATCGCTCGAAAACGCGGCGCGCGTGGTTGCCTGTACCGGCGGCTCCACCAATGCCGGCCTGCACCTGCCCGCCATCGCCCACGAAGCCGGGATCGATTTCGATCTTGCCGATGTCTGCGAGATTTTCCGTGACACGCCTTATTTCGTCGATCTGAAACCGGGCGGTCAGTTCGTGGCCAAGGATCTGTACGAGGCCGGCGGTGTTCCCGTCGTGCTCAAGGAACTGCGCCGCGCAGGCCTGATGCACGAGGATTGCATGACCGCCAGCGGCCTTTCGATGGGCGAGGAACTGGACAAGATCACCCGCAATGCGGATGGCCGGGTGATTTATCCGGTGGACCAGCCGATCAGCAAAACCGGTGGCGTCGTCGGGCTGCGCGGCAATCTTGCACCTCAGGGCGCCATCGTCAAAATCGCCGGCATGACCGAGGCGGAACTGTCGTTCACCGGCCCGGCCCGCGTGTTTGAATGCGAGGAAGACGCGTTCGAAGCGGTGCAAGACCGTACCTACAACGAGGGCGAAGTGCTGGTGATCCGGAACGAAGGCCCCTCGGGCGGTCCCGGCATGCGCGAAATGCTGGCGACGACCGCCGCCTTGTCCGGTCAGGGCATGGGCAAAAAGGTCGCCCTGATCACCGACGGGCGTTTTTCCGGCGCAACGCGCGGTTTCTGCGTCGGCCATGTCGGACCCGAGGCGGCACACGGCGGACCGATTGCTTTGGTCGAGAATGGCGATATGATCACCCTTGCAGCGATGGACGGTGTGATTTCGGTCGATCTCAGCGACGCGGAACTTGAAAAGCGTCGCCAGAAATGGTCGGGCCCGCGCGAAACCATCTATGCCACGGGCGCCCTGTGGAAATACGCACAACAGGTCGGCGCCACGAACAAGGGGGCGGTCACCCATCCGGGCGGCAAGAAGGAAAAGCATGTCTACATGGATATTTGATTCGCGACGAATCAACTCCATCGCTCTGTTGCTGGTCGCGGCGTCGCTGGCGGGCTGTACCAATGCGCGTCTGGGCAGTTCGACCGGCGGCACGACATCAAAATCGACAACCATCAAGGTTGCCAGCCAGCAGGTCGTCATTCAGGGGCCCGCCGGATTTTGCGTGGACCGTGAAACTTCGCAAATCGGCGGCGATACCGCCTTCGTATTGCTGGGCAATTGCCGGGTCGTCGCGCCATCGGCGCGGGCCGCCGAGCCAAAGGTAAAGGCATTGCTGACCGCGTCGATCGCGGGCGCGCGCGAAGGCGTGGCCTCGGTCTCGGATTCAGTCGGCGGCATGGATCGGTTTTTCCGGTCGGAGACCGGTCGCGCCGCGCTCAGCCGGGAATCGGCGGCCGCAACCGTCGAGGTGCTGGAAACGTTCGAGAACGACCGCGCCTTCTTTCTGCGCGCCCGCGACACCAGCCCCGGCATCGTGCCCGGCGCGGCGGACGACTATTGGCGCTCCTATTTCGACCTGAACGGGCAGATCGTTTCGGTTTCCGTCATCGGATTTGAACAGGACCCGATCTCGGCGGCCACGGGGCTGGACACGGTGCGCGAGTTCACGCACCTGATCCGCGAAAGCAACGGTGTTGCCTCGATCCCGGTCAGCGTGGCCGAAGCCGAGCCGCAAAGCGAGCCCATCCATACAGCCGCGACCACCCAGCCACGACGCAAGGCCAACCCGGTGCGCACATTGTGGACACTTGGTCTGCTACGCCGGCTTTTGGGCAGCAATAATTGACCTGAATACGAAAACCACGTAACAGGCGCGGGTTTAGTGGCGGGGAAAATTTCTCGTTAAAGAATTCTCTCGTTACACATGAATTCAATGCTTTGTGGTGTTGGCAACCGTTTCCGTTGTAAATCAACGACTTGCCGCTAAGCGGCGGATTTACACGGTCTGCTTCCCACCGCAGGCTGGAACAGAACCAAGGGGATCGACATGACAGAGGGTGCCGCACCGGAACTTTCGCCTGAAATGCGTAAAATCGAGGTCGACCGCGAGATCAGGCTTCTGGAAATCAAGGCGGGCGTCAAGAAGGTGGTTTACGGAACCACCATCGTCGGTGTCGCGGCAGCGTTTTTTCCCTTCGCCCAGCAGACCGCGATCAGCCTTGTGAGTTACCTGAGTTCGGAAAGCACCGGAAAACGCGAAGCAAAGCAAAAGAATCAAGATTTCCTGGAATCTCTCAGAGCGAAAGGCAGCGACCCCACTCTGGAAGAGCGCATAAAATTGGCGGAATTTTATTCGTTTTTGACCAGCGATACCGATGGGCAGAAGCAATGGCAGGAATTTCTGGCCTATTTGCAAGCCCAGCAAAAAGTCCAGCGGGATGCAGAAATCGAAGCGGTCAGAGTCGCGCTGGACAAGGCAAGCACAGCGGAACAAATCGCGACTGCGGATGCCGAATCCAAGCAACTGATAAAAAGCGCGGAAACTGAGTCGTTTGTTACGGGTGAATTCAGAGAGCAAAAGCAAATGTCATTCCATGAGTCGTTGGCCCTTTTGCAATCCCATGACATCGGCATCCGGCGCGGCGCTCGCAGCGCGCTTGCCGCACGAGGCCTTGAACTGATCCGGCCCGCGCTGCTGGAATTGACCGGGGAACCATCCAATTACCGCACCACGCTGGGCCTGTTGGTGGCGCTGGCTGAAATGATGCGCGAAAACAAACATCTGCGGTCGCAGATGATTGAATTGATTGACGATCAGGGTTTGCAAAAACTGATCATTTTGTCCACGAATTCCGACCGCACGATCCGAATTCACGCGACCGAGTTCCTGTCCGACCTTGGCGATCCGCGGGCCTTTGAATTTGTCGGGAAAATTTGGGACTTAGAAAACTTTACCTTCAGCGCCGAAGAAAAGTTCAGCCTTGCCTTCATCCTGAAAGGTGCCGCGCCTTATGTTGTTTCGGAAATGATTGGCGTCGCCCGGACTACCCTTGGCCGAATGTCCGGCACCGTTGGCACCAAAACCCAGCGCGTGATCGATGAAGCCAAGGGACTGCTGCCTTAAGGCTTGCACTCAGACATCGGCCGCGTCCTGTTTCGCCGCTTGCCGCGCCCGCCGGTCATCCACGACTTTCACCACCTCTTTCATGGCGCTCACATGTTCGGCGTTTCTTGAAATCACGAACTTGCTGCGTGTGCCAACCAGTTCATATCCATTCTCGTCCGCAAATTCATGCGCGGCCCGTGTGACCCCCGGAAAGGTTTCGTAGTCGTCCCCCAGCATGATGCCATCGTCGTCCAGCAACTCGATGAACAGGTTCAGATCGCGCTTGCAGCTTTCGTATTCGTGGCCCGCGTCGATATAGATCATGTCCGCCTTGGCCTTCATGCCCTTCAGCACGAAATATCCCATGTCCGACGGCATCGGCATCGGGGTGATCACGTCCTGATGCCCGCGCTCGATCACGTTTTTCATGAACGTGTAATACAGCATCGGCCAGCCGTTTTTCAGTTTCAGGATATCGGCGGTCTTGCTCTTGACTTTCCACACACCCGGCGAACCCAGCCAGGTATCGATGCAGGCAATTTCAAGGTCGGGGATTTCAAGCTCTTTACCAAGATCGGCCATGTGCATCGCCGACATGCCTTTCCACGTCCCGACCTCGACAATCCGCGAGGGTCGCAGATATTTCAGGATTTCGCGAAAGAAAAAATGGGTCGAGCCCCAGCCCTGCATGTCCACCGCCACATCGCCCAACGGGGCATCAACATAGGGATCAACTTCATAAAGTTTATCAAATATCTTACGCATTGCCTGCCACCTTGCCATTCCGGTTTTTCGGAAATTTTGCACATGGCGGGCATGTTTTCAAACAATTCGAAGCGGAATTCGGCAATGATCGCTCCGAATCGACCGGCAATCCGCAAGAATCGCGTGCAAGCACGTTGATTTACCGATAAATCGGAATGGAACGGGCAGAAAAACAAAAACAATGCGCGATACGGCAACAGGTCTGGTAGGGCAATTCCGCCAAAAGCGGACGCTTCGGCAATGGGAACGCATGGCCGAACTCGCCCGGACGACCGGCATCGAAAACCTGCCGACGCTCAGCCGCATGTCCGGGGCCTTGCGCGAACGGGCGGCGGCGGTCGGCCACATTTCAAGGGCGCGTCTGGTTCAACCGGCCGTCGGGGCGGGCGTTCTGGACCTGCCCGCATCGACCGACTGGTCGCACCGGCCATCACCGTGGTCCGGGCCGATTACGCCCACGGGATTCGCCCCCGCAAAATCCGAAACGGCCATCGGCGAGGGCGTGAACCTGTTTCACGACTGCAAATCGCCCGAGCTTTCGGTCCGGCAGGTCCAGAACCGGCAAGAGAACGATCTTGCGCCCTTTGGATTGCAGTTCGACATCTTCGATTTCGACGGCTCGTTCCTGTCGCTGGTGTTTCAGACGCCGCAACCCGCCCTGGCCGGAATCGGCAAGAACTACGTGCTGAGGCTTGGCGTGCGCGCGGAATGCGAGCGGGCGTTGGGGATTTCGGCCCGCCTGAACCTGAAACACGGGCCAAATACGGCGCAGGTCCGCAAGGAATTCCCCCCCGGCGAAGACGCGGTCGAATTTGATCTATCCTATATTCCGTTCAACGCGCTGCGGGTCGATCAGATCTGGTTCGATCTGTTTTTCGACGCGCCGGCGATGAACCAGATTCTGATCCGCGATGTCACCTTGTCGCGACACCTGCGCGCGGCCATCTAGGGCAGAGACATGAGCGAATTCACCCTGACCAGACAGAACATAAAGGCCGGAAAATACATCGGCATCCTTTCCACCAGGGCGCGGGTCAAGGCCCCTCCGAAAATCGCTGTCCGCCTGCTGGACGCGGTGTTGGGCGACGCGCAAGTGACCGCCGACGAAACCCGTGACCGCACCTGGAACGTCGAAGCCGCGATTCCCGCTTCGGTGCTGAACGAGGGGGTCCAGACATTCGTTCTTCACGAACAGGTCTCCGGGGACACTCTGGACAGTTTCGCAATCGTCGCGGGAACGCCGTTGCAGGACGATCTGCGGGCGGAAATGGCCCTGTTGCGCGGCGAGCTGGAAATGCTCAAGAAATCGTTTCGCAAACACACCGCCAGGAAAAAGCGGTGACGCCGCGTTTCGCGTGACATTGGCGCGGATTTTCCGCAATCTGTGCGCCAGTTTTTGATCTCTGAAAGAACGATCCATGGTCAATCCGCACTTCCCGCACCTGTTTGAACCGCTCGACCTGGGTTTTACCACGCTCAGGAACCGGGTGCTGATGGGCTCGATGCATACCGGCCTGGAGGAAGTCGGCGACTGGCCGCGGATCGCGGAATATTACGGTGCCCGCGCCCGTGGCGGTGCGGCGCTGATCGTGACGGGGGGCATGTCTCCGAACGCGGAAGGTGGTGTTTTCGCCGGTGCCGCGGGTCTGTTCACCGATCAGGACATCGAAAACCACCGCACGGCCACCCGGCAGGTCCACGACGAGGGCGGCAAGATCGCGATGCAAATCCTGCATGCCGGCCGGTACGCCTATAGCCCCAAATGCGTGGCCCCTTCGCCGGTCAAATCGCCGATCTCGCCGTTTCCGCCGACAGAGCTGGACGAGGACGGTATCGAAAAACAGATCGCCGATTTCGTCACGGCGGCACAGCGGGCCCAACAGGCGGGTTATGACGGTGTCGAGATCATGGGTTCCGAGGGATATTTCCTGAACCAGTTCATCGTCACACATACCAACAAACGCACCGATCGCTGGGGCGGATCCTACGAGAACCGCATCCGCCTGCCGATCGAGGTGGTGCGTCGGGTGCGCCAAGGCGTGGGCCGCGATTTCATTATCATCTACCGCCTGTCGATGATCGATCTGGTGCCGAACGGTTCGACCTTTGCCGAGGTCGTGCAGCTCGCCAGGGAAATCGAATCCGCCGGGGCAACCATCATCAACACCGGAATCGGCTGGCACGAGGCGCGAATTCCGACCATCGCAACATCGGTCCCCCGCCGCGCATTTGCCTGGGTCACGCAAAAACTGATGGGGCAGGTTTCGATTCCGGTCATCACCTCGAACCGGATCAACACGCCCGAAGTGGCCGAATCCGTGCTGGCCGAGGGTTGCGCCGACATGGTGTCGATGGCGCGGCCGTTTCTGGCCGATGCGGAATTCGTCGCCAAGGCCGGGGCCGGGCGGTCCGATCTCATCGCGCCCTGTATCGGCTGCAATCAGGCCTGTCTGGACCATACGTTCAACGCCAAGATATCGACGTGCCTTGTGAACCCCCGCGCCTGTTACGAAACCGAACTGGCCTATGAACGGACCACCGTCACCAAGTCGGTAGCCGTCGTAGGCGCGGGACCCGCCGGATTGGCAACCGCGGTCGTCGCGGCGGGACGCGGGCATCAGGTCACGCTTTTCGACCGGGCAAATGAAATCGGCGGCCAGCTCAACATGGCCAAGAAAATTCCCGGCAAGGAAGAGTTTTACGGGCTGGTCGATTACTACCGCGCCCAGATCAGGGAACTGAACATCGCGCTGAAACTCGATACCGATGTCGGCCCTGCCGATCTTGACGGGTTTGACGAAATCGTCATCGCCACCGGCGTTGCCCCGCGCGATCCGGGCATCGACGGGCAGGACCAGCCCCATGTTCTAAGTTATATCGACGTTCTGCGCGACGAGGTGGCGGTGGGCGATAATGTGGCCATCATCGGCGCTGGCGGAATCGGGTTCGATGTTGCCGAGTTTCTGATTCACGCGGGCGAAAGCCCGACCGAAAACCCCGCGCTCTGGAAACGGGAATGGGGCGTCGGCGACCCCGCCAAGACCCGCGGCGGGCTTCGCCCCGACGGCCCCGCCCCTTCACCGCCCGCGCGTCAGGTGGCGTTGTTGCAAAGGAAAAGCCAGAAACCCGGCAAGGGGCTGGGCAAGACCACCGGTTGGATCCACCGCGCCGCGCTGAAAATGAAGGGCGTCACCATGCGCGGCGGCATCAACTACGAACGGATTGTGCCCGAGGGCCTGCATGTCAGCACCGGCGAGGCTCGGACCGACCCGACCCTGATCCAGGCGGACACCATCGTTTTATGTGCGGGGCAATTGCCCGAGCGCACCCTTGCCGACGCGTTGATCGCCGCCGGAAAATCGCCGCATGTGATCGGCGGGGCCGACGTTGCTGCCGAACTGGACGCCAAACGGGCAATCAATCAGGGTTCACGGCTGGCAGCGGCGCTTTAGGGCCACTGGGCAATCCCCGGATCACACCGGCGCTGGTGAATTTCGCGTGCCTGAGCGAGACCTCTGCCCAACAACGGCCCGTGGCGATGAGGGCAGCGCCTGCCTGGGCATGGGTTGGGTGGCGCGGGCATGCTGATTTCGGCGGCCGTGCGGAAAACCGCAGTGTTTCAACGAGTTGCGCCATTGCAAAAGCGTCTGGCGTCGTGCCAGTGGCACGCTATTCGCATGACGGTCCGGCAGGCGCGGACAGGTGGTGCTGCCGGGTCTGATTATGGAAGCGGCGTGCCACGGAATGATGCGGACCGGTGTTATGCAGAGGTTTCCGGGGGCAATAATCGCAGAAATCCTTTGGGAATTTGGCGATTTCCACCCCCACGGCCCAAAATTCGCTTCAAGGGGGTGCCCTGTCTCGTAATAAAATTAGCTGGCATTGATGGAAATTGACCGAAACCGGCAGGGTCCGGGGAAAGTCATCAGGCGCGGGAACACGCTTGCGCCCGGCCTCGGAAACCTGTCGCCGCCCCGGGGCTCCAAGTCGTTCAGACAACTCAGGCACCGCAACTTCGCGTCCAAACTTTTGCAAAAGTTTGGGCCAGAGTTTTGCAAAAACTCTGCCCCGCCGCCGATTGCGCATTCAGAATTTGGCCCGACCCGTCAAGCCCAGGCCAACAAGTCCGAAACACCATCAATCAGCCGCGCAGCCGGGCTCGTGCCTAAGGTGGGCGCAGTCGGCTGCATCGGATGGCAAACCGCCAACCGAAAAAGCCTTGGTACCATACCGACGTCCCAAAAAACGAGCCACATCACATGGCAGGTATCGCAGTTGAAACCGCTATTTGAGACCTGCCGATCGCGCGGAATCAAGGGCGCAAGCCCGCCGTGCATCGCCGGGCCGCTCGCCGCACCACGGCCCGTCGGTACCCGGCTCTGTGGGCGTTAAGGATAAGGTCCGCCAGTGGATCGAACCGCAAGATTCGAACCACCAGGGGGCCTGACCCCTTCGACGGAGCAAGGTCGGTCTTTGCCCCCATGGGTATCATTCGTGAATGACGCGGCAAGAGCACGCCTTTGTCGCGACGCGGAGGCTCGGGCGCTGGTGGGCTTCGCCGTCCCGGTTGGCCGGGTGATGTTTGAATGTGGTTTTCCGGTTATGGTCTACGGATACGCCCGGGCCCTGCTGGCCGTGGAAATGCGTCCACCGTTTTTCCGGGTCTGCGCGGTCGCACGCCATTCATAGATGTGTCCGCCATTCGGAGGGCAGGGGCTCTTGTATTTGAACGCACCGGGCGCGATCGTCTTTTGCCCGGTATAGGCGACCACGCCACCACCGTGGTGATAGCCCGGCACGTCCAGATCGACGAGCTTGAAACGGATGTATCTGGTGCCCTCGGGCACATCCGACAGGGCAAACGCGGGGTTCTGCACCCGGTTGGGCCGACCGGTGGTGCAGAGCGTCAAACCCTGCCAGCCAAAATCGATTTCAAAGGCAGATGACGTCGCGGGAAACATGCTGATCGCGCATGTTGCCACCAATATACAATTGAATCTTTTCATCTTTTTCCTTTTCCGAACCATCAGGTATTCAGGCCGCTGCGTTCGCATTTGCTGCGAATGCCGGACCCCGCACCGGCGCAATTGGCGTGGTACGGGCGGATGAAACGCCTTTTTGCCTAGCCCTCGTCCGACCAGCCCTGATCGCGGTGGGAACCGTCGCAGAAAGGCTTGTTGCCCGAATGCCCGCACCGGCACAGGACGTATTTTTCCCTTGAGGCATGTGCGCTGAATTCTCCGTCTTCAAGCGGGATGCCGTTCACCTGATACGGGCCATCCTTTTGGACCGTGATCCCGGCCTTGTCCGACAAAAGATGTTGCGCCGCCGCGCCCTTGTCGCTGTATCGCAGCGCCCCGGACGGACATGCCCGCACCACGTCCCGGATCGAGTCGGCGGTGCCTTCGTCGGGGCGAATCCACGGTCGTTGCGTTGCGTCAAACACCGCGCCCAGCCGCCGCCCGCATTCCGCAGCGTGCGAACACAGCAATTTGTCGTAATGAACATCGATTTCCGCACCCTCGTAGGTATAGACCCGGTCCCGCGCGGCATTGTCCTGCGCGGCGCCGTCAAACCCGTTTCGCATGTGGCTGCCGTCGCAGAACGGTTTGTTGCCGCTGCCGCCACACCGGCACAGGACCATGACGGGCTTGCGCTCCATTTCGCTGCCGTCGCTGCCGGTCAGGCGCGGGGCATTGGCCACGCGCAGAAAACCGTTTTCGCGCACCGAGATCATCGGGCCTTCTTCATCCGCCATGTCTGTTCCTCCTGCCAATTGCGTTCTTATCGCCAGCCCAGCGCCAAGCGGTCCATCGTCGCCACAAGTTCCGCCGTGATCCCCGGTTCCGACAGGGCGTGGCCGGCGGTGGCGATCATTTTCAACGTACCGGCGGGCCATTTCGCGGCCAAAGCATGCGCGCGTACCGGCGGGCAGATCATGTCGTACCGGCCCTGCACGATCACGCCCTCGATCTGTGCTATCCGGTCCATATTGTTCAATATCGCAGTTTCATCGCTCAAAAAAGCATCGTGGGTGAAATAGTGATTCTCCAGCCGGGCAAAGGCCCGCGCATAATCCGCCGGGCTGACACCGCGTTGCTGCGAAGGTTCCAGCACGGCGGTCGCGCCCTCCCAGCGGGTCCATGCGCGGGCGAATTTGGTTTGTTCGGCGATATCGTCCCCAAACAGGCGCCGGCGATAGGCTTGGATAAGGTCGCCGCGCTCGTCCTTGGGAACTATACCGGCGAATTCGGCCCATTCCTCGGGCCAGAACTGCCCGGCACCGCCACCATAGAACCAGCCCAGCTCGGCGCGGGTCGCCAGAAAAACACCGCGCAGCACCAGATTTCTGACATGCACCGGATGCGTCTGCGCGTAGATCAGCGCCAGCGCCGCACCCCATGATCCGCCAAACACGATCCATTTGTCGATATCCAGATCCGATCGTATCCGTTCGATATCCGCAACCAAATCCCAGGTGGTGTTGTTTTCGACACTGGCATGGGGCCGGGATTTGCCACAGCCGCGCTGGTCGAACAGGATGATCCGGTAAACCGCGGGATCGAAAAAGCGCCGCATTGTCGGGCTGCACCCGCCACCCGGACCGCCATGCAGCACCACCACCGGCAGCCCCTGCGGGTTGCCGCATTGCTCCATGTAAATCTGGTGCCCGCCGGAAACCTCCAAAATACGCTGGTCAAACGGGCCAAGCGCTGGATAGAGCATTTCCGGGGTGTTCTTTTGGCTCGCAGATTTGTGCATGGGCGACTAAAATGGCCGTGTTCGCGGATTTTCCGAGTATCACCCTTCGCAGTTTGAAAAGCAGAGCGCAATGCAATCCGACACGACAATCGATCCCGCCGAGATCGCCAAGTTCGAGGCGATGGCCACCGAGTGGTGGGATCAGAACGGCAAATTCAGACCGCTGCACCAGATGAACCCGTGTCGTCTGGACTATATCAACAGGCAGATCGCCGCCGAATTCGACCGCGACCTGACCGGCGCGCGCCCGTTTGCCGGTCTGCGCATCCTGGATATCGGGTGCGGCGGCGGGCTGCTCTCCGAACCCATGGCCCGGCTTGGCGCCGAGGTCATCGGTGCCGACGCCGCCGCCGGAAACATTCCGGTCGCCCGCATTCACGCCCGGGCGTCGGGTCTGACCATCGACTATCGCCACACCACCGCCGAAGCGCTGGCCGGAACGGGCGAAAAATTCGACGTGGTTCTGAACATGGAGGTCGTGGAACATGTCGCCGACCCGCTGACCTATCTGCAGGCCTGCAAGGCGTTGCTGAAACCCGGCGGCCTGATGCTGTGCTCCACGATCAACCGCAATTCCAAAAGTTTTCTGATGGCCATCATCGGGGCCGAACACATCATGCGCTGGCTGCCCAAAGGCACCCATGACTGGCAGAAATTCCTGACCCCGGACGAATTGTTCGATCTGCTCCGCCGCGCGGCGCTGGAACCCGTGGACCGCAAGGGTTTCGTGTTCAACCCGCTGCGCTGGGACTGGTCGATATCCGAAACCGATCTGAGCGTGAATTACGTGACCGCCAGCGTCGCGTGAACCCCTATGCGTGCCCGGCGATCACGCGTCCTGTTCCAGCCGGATGCGAAGCTCGCGCAGAACCGGCAGGATGGCGCGGATATTGTCGCTGCCAAGGGTTGCGACGATTTCCTCGAATATCGGCGCGATTGCGATCACGGCCTGTTCCCGCGCCGCCTGCCCCGAAGGGCTGATCGAAACCAGTTTTCGTCTGGCATCTTCCCAATCCGGTCGCACATGCACAAAACCGGCGGATTCAAGCTTGCCCAGCGTGTTGGTCATCGCGCCCCGTGTCAGGTGAAAGAGCCGTGCCAACTGCGCCGGAGTTTTCTCGGCGTTGACATGCGCAAGATGGTTCAGAACCGAGAAATGCGAAACCTCCATTCCACCGGGCAGCGCGCGCGAAAGCCGCCCGCGCGCAAGCTGATCGACCATGGCGATTTCACTGAACAACGTGATGGCCAGCGGGTCGTTTCTTAGCGTCATTTCACCCCCCGATAGGGCCGCGCATGCTCAAGCGCCGGAATGCGTTGCCGCGCCCTTGCGACTTCGCCCGGATCGAGATCCACCATTAACACGCCCGGCTCGGTACCGCCATCGGCCAGAACTTTGCCCCAGGGATCCACGGCCAGCGAATGGCCGTAGGTATCGCGTGGTTTTCCGACGGCAATGTCATGCCTGCCACATTGCGCGGGCGCCAGCACGAAACAGCCGGTTTCAATCGCGCGGGCCCGCAGCAGGATTTCCCAATGCGCCGCACCCGTAAGTTGCGAGAACGCCGACGGGACCGTCAATATCCCGGCACCGGCGCGGGCCAGTTCGCTGAAAAGACGCGGAAACCGCAGGTCATAACACACGCTCAACCCGATGCCGCCGATCGGGGTATCGGCCAGCACAAGCCGGTCACCGGGCCGGTAGGCGGCCGATTCCCGGTAGGTCTCGGCCCGGGAGAGCGCGACGTCGAACATGTGGATCTTGTCGTATCTGGCGACGATATCACCTTCCGGACCGACCAACAGCGAACGATTGACAAATCGCGCGTCGCGGCCCCCGGATTTCAACGCCAACGAGCCGATCAGTAACCAGATGCCCAACGCGCGCGCAACAATCCGCAACCGGGCCAGTGTTTCGTCGTCTGCTTCGGTCCGCAGCACTTTCGCCTGATGCGCACGGCTGGTTGAAACGATGTTGGTGACCTCGGGCGTCGCCACGAATTCGGCGCCCAGGCCTGCCGCCCGGCGGATCAGGCTTTCGGTGACGGGCAGGTTATCGGCCGGTCGATCGCCGGAATTCAACTGGACCAGACCGACGCGCACGACCTTCAGGCGGCAAGCAATGCGTTCAATTTGCCGGAACGCTCCAACTCGTAAAGTTCGTCACACCCGCCGATATGCCGCCCGCCGATGAATATCTGCGGCACCGTTCGCCCGCCGTTGGCGCGCTGGGTCATTTCGGCCCGGCGGTGCGGTTCGCTTCCGACGTCGACCTCGTTGTAGGCAACCGACTTTTTCGCCAGCAACCGCTTGGCGGCAAAGCAATATCCACAAAATCGGGTGGTATAAATTTCAACCTGTTTCATCGTAAACGCCCTGATTTCATCCTCGCGGCATAAAGGATTTAGGCATCCCGTGCAACGCGCGCCAGTACCAGAACGTTCACGGAATCGGCACCGGCGGACAGACAGGCCTCGGCACAGGCCGCCAGCGTCGCGCCCGAGGTCATGACATCGTCCACCAGCACCACCGCACGTCCCGCGACCACGGCAGTGCGGTTTTTCGGTACGCGAAAGGCAAGGCGCTGGTTGGCAAAGCGTTCCTCGCGGCTCATCCCTTCCTGCATCCGCGTGGCGCGATGACGCAGGATCAGATCGGGGCAGCATTCCGCGCCGAGTCGCACCGCCAGCGCCGCCGCCAGCATCGCCGCCTGATTGAACCGCCGCGACACCATCCGCCGCCAGTGCAGCGGCACCGGCACGACCAGCGTATCCACACCGAACACGTCGGCGGCGTGTTGCGCCAGCCACGCGGCCATCGGCTGAATCATCTCCTGGCGATCCCCGTGTTTCAACGCCAGGATCATCCGTCGCGCCGTGCCCTCGTACAACAGCGCCGCCCGGCCCCTTTGCCATGGGTGCGGCGCGACCAGACACGAATCGCACAAGGCGCCCAGCGCTGCCGCCGCCCCCGGCAACGGCACGCCGCACCCGTCGCAGACCGTGCCGGTGATGAACGGCATTTCACGCCAGCACGCACCGCACAGCGCAAATTCGCTGACCGTTTCCGCTCCGCATGCCAGACATTGCGGCGGATACAGAAACCGAATGGTCGATTGCAAAATCACCTGTGCCTCTCTATCCCGGTCGCGCGCGAGGGGGCGCTTTGATGACCAGCCCATTGTTCGACCATCCGGCTTTGGCGCGGCACCGGTCGCCGCGCACCACCACGCCTGCGATGTTTCTGCACGAACTTGCGGCCCGTCAGATTTCAGAAAGACTGACCGAGGTTAACAGGACGTTTACAAAACCCGCGATCGTCACCGCATTTCCGGATATCTGGGCCGATTTCCTGCCGGGCGCGACCCGTTTCGCGGACCACGAGAATTTGCACCTGCCTGACGCCGGTTTCGATCTGATCGTGCATGGTCTGTCGCTGCACTGGTCCAATGATCCGGTCGGGCAGATCATTCAGTGCAGGCGGGCCTTGCGGCCGGACGGGCTGTTTCTGGCGGCGCTCTTTGGCGGCGAGACGTTGACCGAGCTGCGCCAGTCACTGGCACGGGCCGAATCCGCCGTATCGGGCGGCCTGTCCCCTCGCGTTGCGCCGATGGCAGGATTGCGCGATCTGGGTGCCCTGCTGGTGCGGGCCGGGTTCGCGCTGCCGGTCGCGGACCGCGAAAAGATCGGTGTCAGGTACCGCTCGCTTGTCGCGCTGATGCACGATTTGCGGGCCATGGGGGAAACCAACGCGATGGCGGACCGGCGCAGATCGTTCACGCCACGCGCCCTGTTTGACCTTGCCGAACAGATTTATGCCGACGAATTCGGCGATGGCGCAACCGGCATACCGGCCACGTTCGAAATCGCTTTCCTGACCGGCTGGGCACCCGATGAAAGCCAGCAAAAGCCGCTGCGCCCGGGTTCGGCCACGACCCGGCTTGCGGACGCGCTGCATTCCGTGGAACAACCCGCCGGGGATTTTACCCCCGGTGCGGTTCGGAAAAACAAGCGGGAACAGCCATGACATCTGCCGAATCGACCACCGCCGCCAAGGCCGGGGCACCGGGCAGGGTCGGGGTCTTGATCGCCAATCTCGGAACCCCCGACGGCACCGGATACTGGCCGATGCGGCGGTATCTGCGCCAGTTCCTGTCGGACCGTTTCGTCATCGACCTGCCGCGCTGGAAATGGCTGCCGATCCTGCACCTGATGATCCTGACAAAGCGCCCGTTCACCTCGGGTGCGGCCTACGGAAAGGTCTGGAACAACGACCGGAACGAAGGGCCGCTCAGGACCATTACCCGCGATCAGGCGCATGCGCTTGCGGCAAGGCTGCACGCGCAATTCGGCGATCACGTCGTGGTGGATTATTGCATGCGTTACGGCAATCCGGGAACGGCATCGCGGGCAAGACGGCTGCAAAGTGCCGGATGCAGCCGCATTCTGTTTTTCCCGCTGTACCCGCAATATGCCGGTGCCACGACCGAAACCGCCTGTCAGGCCTTTGATCAGGCGATGCGCAGCCTTGCGGCGGACAGCCGCGTCGTGCCCGCCTATTTCGATCACCCGCTTTACATCGCGGCGCTGGCGCAATCGATCCGGAACGCTCTGACGAAATCGGCGCGCAAACCCGATGCGGTGCTGGCGTCCTATCACGGCATGCCGCAGCGGTACCGCGACAATGGCGACCCCTATTACGATCAGTGTCTGGAAACCTCGCGTCTGCTGGGCGATGCACTGGGGCCGGACGGCCCGGAACTGATCACCGCATTCCAGTCGAAATTCGGCCCCGAAGAGTGGTTGAAACCCTACACCGTGCAAGAGGTCGCCCGCCTCGCCCGCGCCGGCAAGAAACGCATCATCGTCATCGCGCCGGGCTTTTCCGCCGATTGTCTGGAAACGCTGGAAGAGATCGAGGTTGAAATCCGTGAAGCCTTCGTTGCGGCGGGTGGCGAAGAATTCATGTATGTTCCCTGCCTCAACACCACGGATGCCCATACCGAAATGATGGCAGAGATCGTCACGGACAGTCTGAACGGCTGGCAATAGCCGGGCCCGGTCTTTCACCAGCGGCAGGAAACGCCCGGACGATGCGACGCGCTTTGGCTCAAAGCCAGTCCCGCAAAACCGCAATCAACGGCACATCGGCGGGTGGCATGGGGTAGGCGCGCAAATCACCCGCGCGCACCCATTTCAAGACCTGCCCTTCATTTGGCCGGGGCGTACCCGTCCATTTCCGGCAGGCGAAAACCGGCATCAACAGGTGAAAATCGGCATAGGAATGGCTGGCAAAGGTCAGCGGCGCAAGGCAGCTTTGCCAGGTATCGATGGCCAATTCCTCGTGCAGTTCACGAATCAATGCCGTCTCGGGGGTTTCGCCCGGTTCGACCTTGCCGCCGGGGAATTCCCACAATCCGGCCATGGATTTTCCTTGCGGGCGCTGCGCCAGCAGGATCCGCCCATCGGCATCGATCAGCGCGACCGCAGATACCAGAACCGTTTTCACGACCGGTAGTCGGCGTTGATGGAGATATATTGTTTCGTCAGATCGCAGGTCCAGACGGTCGCGCCGCCCTTGCCAAGCCCAAGATCAACGCCGATTTTCAGGTATTCCCGACGCATGTAATCCGCACCGTCCTGCTCAAGATACCCCGGCGCGACCCAGCCGTTTTCCGCCACGAGTATTTCACCAAACCGGATCGTGATGCGGTCACGCTCGGCCCGTGCGCCGGACTTGCCGATGGCCATTACGATCCGACCCCAGTTCGGGTCTTCCCCGGCGACCGCCGTCTTGACCAGCGGAGAGTTCGCGATGGCCATCCCCACTTTCCTGGCGGCGGCTGGCGTGGTTGCGCCGGTGACCGCGACTTCCAGAAATTTCGTGGCCCCTTCGCCGTCGCGCACGACCTGATGCGCAAGATCGCGCATCACCGATTCCAGGCCCTGCGCAAAGGCCCGCCCGGATTTCGACCTTCCTGCACCGATCCCGACCCCTGATTTCCCGGTCGCGGCCACCAGCAACGTATCGGACGTCGACGTATCGCCGTCGACCGTGATGCAGTTGAACGTCCTGCGGTTCACGCGCGAGACCTGATTTTGCAATGCCGCCTGCGAAATTCGGGCGTCGGTGAAGAGAAACACCAGCATCGTCGCCATATCGGGCGCGATCATACCTGACCCCTTGGCGAATCCGGTTATTTTCACGGGCTTTCCATCAATCTCGACAATCGACGACGCGCCTTTCGCAAAGGTGTCGGTCGTCATGATCGCCCGCGCGGCGTCCTTGGCACCGGTCGGGGCAAGGCCCTGCCGCAACGTTTCGATGGCGTCGGTGATCCGCACATCCGGCAGGCTTTCGCCGATAACCCCGGTCGAGGCCGAATAGACATGCGCCTGGGGCAGGTCCAGCGCCTGCGCCACGCACCCGGTGATCCGGTCCACTGCAGAAAATCCCGCCGCCCCGGTAAACGCATTGGCGTTTCCGGAATTGACCAGAATCGCAAACCCCGCGCCGCCGCTTTGCCGGTTCAGTTTCCGCTGGCAGTCCAGAACCGGGGCCGAGCGGGTCGAAGATCTGGTGAACACGCCCGCCATCGTGCTGCCCGGCGCAATTCGCGCAAGCATGACATCCGGCCGGCCAGAGTATTTCACCCCGGCTTCGGCAATGGCGAATTCCACGCCGTCGATGGCGGGAACCTCGGGGAATCCGTCCCTTGGTGCCAGCGGCGACAGCGATTGGGGTGGCGGTTTCCGCCCGTCAAGCTCGGCCCGCGCCGCCTTGAGCTTGCGCCGCAATCGCGACAACTTTTTTTGCAGTTCCGCAATGATTGTCGCCGCGGGCAGGTCCGCGCCCTCGGTTTCGGGTTCTTTCGCCAAGCCCGTGCCCCCGCCGTTCGATCCGGTTCAGTCCGCGAACAGGGATACATCGCGAATGATTGCGGGATCAACATCAACCTCGGCCCTGACGACATCGGCCTCGGCGGTCAGGCGTGCGATTTCAGCCTCGACCGCGCGTTGCTGCAATTCCATCGTCAGGTTGGGGCGGATATCATCCAGCGTCGGGATTTTCACGTCGCGCATGTCGTTCAGCCGCACGACGTGCCAGCCGAACTGCGTCTCCACCGGGGTGGAAACCTCGCCCACCGCCAAGGTCAGGACCGCGGCCTCGAACGGCGGCACCATATCGCCCTTGCCAAACCAGCCCAACGCCCCGCCATTGGGGCCGGACGGCCCGGTCGAGCGTTCGCGCGCCACGGTCGCAAAGTCGGCGCCGCCCTGCAACAGGACGACGATCTCGTCCGCCTCTTCGCGGGTTTTCACCAGAATGTGCGATGCGTCGAATTCCTGATCCGGCACCGCGCTGTCATAGCGTTCCTGATAGGCGGTTTTCAGCTCTTCTTCGGTGATGGCGCGCTCGGAAACGCGGGCCAGCATTTCCGAAGCCAGAAACGAGCGTCTTTCGTTTTCCAGCCCCAGGGCGGTCCGCGTGTCCAGTTGCCGCCGGATCGCGTTCATCAGGACCGTTTGCTGGATCAACTGTTCGACAATGCCCTGCAACAGAACATCGTCCGGCAAATCCTGATATTGCTGCGGCAGACGCCCGCGAAAGGCGATGACATGGCCGACGGTAATGTCGGTGCCATCCACGCTGGCCAATACTGTCTTGATACTGGGGGATTCCCCGGCGATCCCGCTGCCGGCAACCAAGGCCCAGCAAAATCCGGCGACAACCGCGCCTGCAAATCTGTTCATGTCGTTCTCCTGTTCGACCGGCCCGCGAATTCGTCGCGGTGGGGCAACGTTGACACCTGCCAAGCATCGCCTTACATGCCCATTGTCATCGTGCAAAGGCCGTTCCAAGGCCCGTTTCAGCGCACCTTCTATGGGCGCGGGCGGTTTCAGGCAAGGCAAGCCTTTACACAATTTCGTAAAACAATCGCCAATCGCGGCGGAGCCTGATCGGAGAGCGCATGCTTGGTCTCGGAACACTGACCAAAAAGGTATTTGGCACGCCAAATGACCGCAAGATCAAGGCAACCCTGCCGCTGGTGGAAAAGATCAACGCGCTGGAACCCGAATTTCAGGCCCTGAGCGACGAACAGATCAAGGCCAAAACCGCGGAATTCCGCGACCGCCATGAAAAGGGCGAATCGCTGGACCAGCTCTTGCCCGAAGCATTTGCCAATGCCCGCGAAGCCGCCGTGCGAACCTTGGGCCTGCGCCCGTTCGACGTGCAGTTGATGGGCGGCATTTTCCTGCATCAGGGCAACATTTCGGAAATGAAAACCGGCGAGGGCAAGACCCTGATGGCGACGCTGCCGGTCTATCTGAATGCACTGACCGGGCGCGGTGTGCATGTGGTCACCGTCAACGACTACCTTGCGCATCGCGATGCGGCGTGGATGGAACAGGTCTATAACGCACTGGACCTGACGGTTGGCGTCGTGGTGCCGGGGCAAGAGGATTCCGACAAGCAGACGGCCTACAAGGCCGATGTGACCTATGCGACCAACAACGAGCTTGGGTTCGACTATCTGCGCGACAACATGAAATCCGACATCAAGGAATTGAGCCAGCGCGACCACTATTTTGCGATCGTGGACGAGGTGGATTCGATCCTGATCGACGAGGCACGAACACCCCTGATCATTTCCGGCCCGAGCGAGGACCGCAGCGAGCTTTATTCCAAGATCGACGCGCTGGTGCCCGAGGTGCAGCCCGAACATTACGCGCTCGACGAAAAAACCCGGAACGTCACCTACACCGACGACGGCAACGATTTCATCGAGCAACGCCTGCACGCCGAAGGGATTCTCGACGCCGAAGCAACGTTGTACGACCCCGAAAGCACGTCGCTGGTACACCATGTGACCCAGGCCTTGAAGGCGCATGTCCTGTTCAAGAAGGACAAGGATTATATCGTTCGCAACAACGAGATTGTGCTTATTGACGAATTCACCGGCCGGATGATGGCGGGGCGGCGCCTTTCGGACGGCCTGCATCAGGCCATCGAGGCCAAGGAAGGGTGCAAGATCCAGCCCGAAAACGTCACCCTCGCCTCGGTCACCTTCCAGAACTATTTCCGCCTTTACGAAAAGCTGTCGGGCATGACCGGCACCGCCCAGACCGAGGCCGAGGAATTCGCCGAAATCTATGGCCTTGGCGTGGTCGAAGTGCCGACCAACATGCCCATCGCACGCGTGGACGACCACGATGCCGTCTACCGCACCTCGCGCGAAAAATTCGAAGCCATCGTCAAGACGATCAAGCAGGCCCACGAAAAAGGCCAGCCCATTCTGGTCGGCACCACCTCGATCGAAAAATCCGAACATCTTTCCGGCCTGCTCAAGGTCGACAAGGTGGAACACAACGTCCTGAACGCGCGCCACCACGAACAAGAGGCCAAGATCGTCGCCGACGCGGGCAAGCTGGGCGCCGTCACCATTGCCACCAACATGGCCGGTCGCGGCACCGACATTCAGCTTGGCGGCAATGTCGACATGAAAGTGATGGAGGCACTGGACGAAAACCCAGACGCCGACCCCGAAGAGACCCGCAAGACCATCGCCGCCGCGACCGCCGACGAGAAACAGAAGGTGATCGCGGCCGGCGGGCTGTATGTTCTGGCCACCGAACGCCACGAAAGCCGCCGCATCGACAACCAGTTGCGCGGCCGGTCGGGGCGTCAGGGCGATCCGGGGCGCTCCAGCTTTTTCCTCAGCCTCGAAGACGATCTGATGCGGATTTTCGGCTCCGAACGGCTGGACAAGGTGCTGTCCACGCTGGGCATGGAAGAAGGCGAGGCGATCATCCACCCATGGGTCAACAAAAGCCTCGAAAAGGCGCAGGCCAAGGTCGAGGGACGCAATTTCGACATCCGCAAACACCTGTTGAAATACGATGATGTGATGAACGATCAGCGCAAGGCGATTTTCGGCCAACGCCGCGAGATCATGGAGGCCGAGGACATTTCCGATATCATCAGCGACATGCGCCATCAGGTGATTGACGACCTGATCGAACAGCACATGCCGCACAATTCCTATGCCGATCAATGGACCACCGAGTCGCTTTATGCCGACGCGCTGCGCCTTCTGGGCGTGGATGAACCCATCGTTGCCTGGGGCGACGAAGAAGGTGTGGACGACGAGATCGTGACCGAGCGGCTGTATAAATCCAGCGACGAATTCATGGCGCAAAAGGCCGTCGCTTTTGGTCCCGAAAACATGCGTGTGATTGAAAAAACCCTGCTTTTGCAAACGATTGACAGCAAATGGCGGGAACATCTGGTGACCCTGGAACACTTGCGCTCGGTCGTCGGATTTCGCGGCTACGCCCAGCGCGACCCGCTCAATGAGTTCAAGTCCGAAGGTTTCGGCATGTTCGAGACCCTTCTCAACACCCTCCGGACCGAGGTCAGCGAACAATTGTCCCGCGTCCGCCCCCTGTCCGAAGAGGAACAGCGCGCGATGATCGCCCAGGTCATGGCCCAGCAACAAGAAGGCCAGCCGCCGACCGCCAAGGAAATCGAATCCGCGAAAGCTGCGAAACCGGCGGTGAAATTCGACGAAAACGACCGCTCGACCTGGGGCGATCCGGGCCGAAATTCCGCCTGTCCCTGCGGGTCCGGCAAGAAATTCAAGCATTGCCACGGGGTGTCCTAGTCACCTTACCCCAAAGTTCGCATCACGCATGTCCTTTGCACCCCGGATTGCCTGCATTCCGGTTCGCATCCGTCCCCGGCAAAGCCGCCCCCGGTTCAATTTTCAAGAAATTGTCACCGGTTTTTAGCAAAATGGCCACAATTCGCAGCGCATGATCGGCACGACTGACCTGAACCCGGTCTTGCGGAGCAATGAATGCGCATCAATGAACGAATGGGATTGGTTTATACCGCGCTGTTTCTGACGGTGTCGGTTGCCGTGATCACACAGAATTCTGCCAGCATCATGGCCGCTTTCCGGGGCGAGGCAAATGTCCGCGCCGTCGACGACGTGTTCACGGTTCGCGCCGGGCGCGATCAACGGCTGTTCGTCCTCAGCAACGACGTCAACGCCAGTCTGGTCAATGCGGCCGCCGTGACCCTGATCGGCAACCCGAAATGCGGTCAAGTCACCAAGACCGGCGGCAGCTTCGTCTATAGCGGCTCGGCGGATTGTACCGGGCATCAGGCCTTCACCTACTGCCTGAAAACCGGGCGTTCCTGCTATTCCGCCAGCGTTGTTCTGCGAATGGTCGAGGTGCGCGATCCGATCGACAGCGTGCAAAGTGGGCCGATCACCGATTTGTCCGGCTTTGACGCCCAGACCGACATCAATGGTGCCGAACTTGAAATCACCAACGTGCATCTCGGAAGGTCGGCGCTGTCCGAAACCACCGCCATGCCCGCGACCGGAACCAAACTGGCCGGCGTCGCGGTCGAGGCCGGTTTTTCCTTCAGGCGGCCCGATCCCGTGGCGACCCCGGTCCAGGCCGTGGGCGTGTTCGACGTCGCAACACCCGAAAGCTTTGCGAAACAGCCGGTTGCGCCGGTTCGCGCCGCCGAAATCCGCACCGATACCGCCATCGCGACCGACGCACCGGTCGCTGGCAATGACACGACGATCCGTTTGCCCGCCGATCCGCTCAGGCCATTTACGGTGCGCCTGCCGGGGTTGAAGGACAACAACCAGACCCGCCGGATGGCCGAGATCGATCTGGGTTTTGACATTCCGGCAACCCGACCCGCAATCGATCAAAGCCCGTTCGGCATGGAATGCAGCACCGATCTGACCGCGTCGGCGGCGCCCGGCGGTCTGGTCGAGCTTATCCTTTCGGCCCCCTGCCTGCCCAATTCGCGCGTCGAAGTCCGGCACGGAAAAATGACCGTCACGCTCAAAACCGGGCATTCCGGCACTTTGACCGAGATTATTCCCGCCTTTGAATCCACCGCGCGCTTTTCGGTTCGTCTTTCAGACGGAACGGTCCTGCGGACCTCGGCCGAGGTGCCCGATCTCGCCGATTTCGACCGGATCGCGATCCAGTGGCGGGGCGCATATGAAATCGGCCTACATGCGCTGGAATTCGGGGCCAGTCCGGGTTCCGCCGGTGATGTCTGGACCGGGCAGCCGGGTGATCCGGATCCCTCGGACCGCTATGCCGGCGGTTATGCCGTCAGTCTGGGCGATCCCGATGTTCGCGACCCGGTTCGGGTCGAGGTTTACAGCCTGTCGCGTTCGATGCAGACCCGGACGGGCGTGATCGAACTCGTGGTTTCCGCCATGGCCACGCCCGCGATTTGCGGCAAGCGCCAGATATTGTACAGCTACCGCTCGCGCGGTGGGCGGCTGGTCGGCGCGTCCGGGTTGCAATTCAAAATGCCGGACTGCGCGGATTCGGCCCAAAGCATAGTCTTGAAAAATGCCGTCCGGGACCTGATTATCGCGTCCAGATAGGGACGCGAGCGGGGCACCATGACACTCTTTCACCGTCGGGTTTTCTGCGCTCTCGCGGGATTGATGTTTGGCGCGGCACAAGCGGCGCTGGGCCAGGACGTCACCCTGAAATCCGCCGACGGGTCGGTCGGCCTGTCGGGCAAGCTGCTGGATTACGATGGCGAGTTCTACCGCATCGAGACCATATTCGGTGAAATGACCCTGCGCGCGCTGGGCGTGACCTGCACCGGCCACGCCTGCCCGGACCCCGGTCAGTATGCCGCCGACATCACGATTGCGGGCGACCGGGACGCCCTCAACGACCTGCTCCCCCCCCTGATCGAGGCGTATGGCTTTGCCACCGGCCAACCCACCCTGCGCCGCGATCAGGTGCCAGACGGCTGGACCTATTTCGTCGCCAGTCCAAGCCAGGTTCCCGTGGCGCGCATTCAGGCACAACCCGGCGATTCCGCCACCGGGTTGGCGGAACTGGCGCACCGGGAGACCGATCTTGTGGTGACATCACGGCCCGCCGCATCGGGCGAGATTCGCGCCGCGCGCATCGGCGGTATCGGTGATCTGGCCAGCCCCTTCCGACATCAGGTGCTGGCGATCGACGCGCTGGTTTTCATCGTGTCTCCGGAAAATCCGGTCCGGTCGCTGGCGCTGGACGATATCGCGCAGATTTACGCCGGCACCATCCGCAACTGGTCCGAGGTCGGCGGCATCGACGCGCCCATCGTTCTGTTGCAACGCGAGGCGGGTTCGGACGCCAACCGGGCATTCCGGCGCAACGTGTTTCCCGGCGATGTCCCGCTCAGCCCGGTGGCGGCAAGGGAATTTGGTTCGGACAAGGCGCTTTCCGACGCCGTGACCGCCGATCCGTTTGCCATCGGATTCACCGGCTTTTCCGGCATCCGCAATGCGGTGCCGCTGGCGATACGCGGCACCTGCGGGATACGGCAGCGCCCGTCAAGATTCGGCCTGCAATCGGGCGATTACCCGTTTGCCCGGCAGAAATACCTGTACACAACCCAGCGCAGACTGCCGATTTTCGCGCGGGACCTGCTGCGGTTTCTTGCCAGCCGCCGCGGACAAGACGCCGTTACCGCCGCCGGTTTTGTCAGCACGGCGATTTCCACGCAATCTTTTGGCGATCAGCCGGACCGGGTCTCTAACGCCGTGCGCGAAGCCGGCGATGTGTCGCTGGCGGCCCTGCAGGGCTTTGTTCGCATTTTTTCCGATGCGGCGCGGCTTTCGCCGACGTTTCGGTTTGACGGCAATCTGATCCGGATCGACCAGCGGTCGGAACGAAATATCGCGACGCTGGCCCGCATGATCGAGCTTGGCGACTTCGATGGCCGCGAGCTGGTTTTCGCCGGATTCTCCGATTCCCAGGGCAGCGCCACCGGCAACCGGCGGGTGTCCCGCCAGCGCGCCGAACGGGTTGCCGATGCGGTACGGGCCGCCGCTGCGCGCGCCGATCTGTCGAAAGTCCGGATCACGGTGCACGGGCTTGGCGAGGTTTCGCCGCTGGCCTGCAACGATACCGAATCCGGTCGCTGGGCCAACCGCCGGGTCGAGGTCTGGGTCCGGTGATCACAGCAACCCATTGGTCTTGAAGCTGAAATCTCGGGCTTTGCCGATAATCAGATGGTCGTGCAAAACCACGTCCAGCGCATTCGCGGCCTCTTTGATGCGCGCCGTCATCAGGATATCGGATTCCGAGGGGCTGGGGTCGCCCGACGGGTGGTTATGAACCAGTATCAACGCCGAGGCATTCAGTTCCAGTGCCCGCTTGACCACTTCGCGTGGATAGACCGGCACGTGATCGATGGTGCCCTTTTGCTGTTCCTCGTCGGCAATGAGCGTGTTCTTGCGGTCCAGAAACAGCACGCGAAACTGCTCGGTCGCGCGGTGGGCCAGGGCGATCTTGCAATAGTCCAGCAGCGCGTCCCACGACGAAAGCACGGGCTGGCCCAGAACACGGGCCTGCGCCATGCGATGCGCCGCCGCTTCGACGATTTTCAATTCCCGGACCACGCCGATGCCAACCCCGCGCACCTGCGTCAGCCGCTCGGGTGTCGCCGCCATGACGCGGTTGAAATCACCGAATTCGGCCATCAGCCGTTTGGCCAGCGGTTTGACGTCCTGCCGCGATATGGCCCGGAACAGAACCAGCTCCAGCAATTCGTAATCGGGCATCGCTGCCGCACCGCCTTCGGCAAAGCGCTGGCGCAGCCGCGCGCGATGTTGTTTGCGAAAATCCTCGACCGCCGGCTTTCGCGCGACCGCCGGATCGGCGATCAGAAAGCCGGGCAATGGCGCCTCGGCCAATATCTGCGACTTCTGCCCCATGACAGCAGTCTCAGGCGATTCTGATGAATCAGTGGTTAATCCGAACCGCCACGCGGTTCTCAGTCCCGCCATGTCGGATGAAATCGCTCGCCCGGCGATAACGTGAAGACCTCGCACCCCGCCGACGTCACCCCGATCGAATGCTCGAACTGCGCCGAAAGCGACTTGTCCTTGGTCACGGCGGTCCAGTCATCGGCCAGCACCTTGGTATCGGGACGGCCCAGATTGACCATCGGCTCGATGGTAAAGAACATGCCCTCTTCCAGTACCGGCCCGGAACCCCAGCGCCCGTAGTGAAGCACATTCGGGGCCGAGTGAAACACCCGCCCCAGCCCGTGCCCGCAGAAATCGCGCACGACCGACATGCGCTGCGCCTCGACAAAAGCCTGAATCGCGGCCCCGATATCGCCGAACGTGTTGCCCGGTTTCACCTGATCGATCCCGATCATCAGGGCATCGTGGGTAACCTGAATCAAGCGTTGGGATTTGCGGTTCATGCGGCCCGCGACATACATCCGCGATGAATCGCCGTACCAGCCATCCAGAATGCAGGTGACGTCGATGTTCAGGATGTCCCCGTCCTTCAGCCTCTTTTCGCCGGGAATGCCGTGGCAAACGACGTGATTGATCGAAATGCAGCTTGATTTCGGATAGCCGCGATAGCCCAGCGTGGCGGGAACCGCCCCGTTTGCCGTCATGAATTCGTGGCACAGATCGTCCAGACGCTCGGTCGCGACCCCGGGTTCGACGTGGTCGGCGATCATGTCCAGGGTCCGCGCCGCCAATTCGCCCGAACGGCGCATGCCGGCGTATTCATCGGCGCTGTGTATCTGAATGCCGTCCTTGTTCAGGTGGGGGCGTGTCTGGCCTTCCACGGCAGGCTCCGTTGATTGTGAATTCCCGGCCTAGTTATTCCCAATTGCCGCGATTTGCCAGAGGCGTCGGGCAAATTGTTACCCGTCCAGCACCGCCAGCGGCCTCGCCAGCGATACCCCGTCAACCGAGATTTCGGTTTCTTGGCACAGCATCTGAACACCGGCCCGCCGCGCCTTGTCAAAGGCCGCCGCATATTCCGGATCAACATCCCGCGCGACACGGAATTCTTCGCAATCCGTGCGATGCACGACATACAGCATTGCCGCGCGAAACCCTCCAGAAACCGCGTCGGCCAGCTCATCCAGATGCCTGGTGCCGCGTGTGGTTCGTGTATCGGGAAACTCCGCCAGAACGCCGGACCTTCGCAGGGTCACGGCCTTCACCTCGACATAGATGTCCGGGCTTTCGCCGCCGCTCAGCAAAAAGTCGATGCGGCTTTTTTCGCCGTACCGGACCTCGCGCCGGAACCCGCCAAATTCACCCAAACCGGGTACGCGGCCGGCTGCCAGCGCCTCGGAAACCAGCGTGTTCGGCAGGGCGGTGTCGACACAGGCGAAATGCCCGCCCGCCAGTTCCACCAGTTTCCAACTGAATTTCAGCTTGCGCGCGGCGTCGTTGTTCGGCTCGACCCAGATCAACGTCCCCGGCTCAGCCAGCCCGGTCATGGCCCCGGGATTGGCGCAATGGGCGGTTACGATGCGCCCGTCCTCCAATACGATATCGGCCAGAAACCGTTTGTACCGCCGGATCAGTTTCGCCCGGATCAAAGGGGTTTGAAATCGCATGGATCGGTCCTATACCGCGCCATGCACAGGAACAAGTTCGGGTGAACAATGGCCAATCCAACCGCCGCGATGCTGGTGATCGGTGACGAAATCCTTTCCGGACGCACCCGCGATGCCAATCTCGCCCATCTTGCCGGGCGTCTGACTCTTGCGGCCATCGACCTGAAAGAGGCCCGCGTCGTTGCCGACGATCACCGCGATATCGTGTCGGCGGTTCGGGCGCTTTCGACACGCTGGGATCACGTCTTTACCAGCGGAGGCATTGGCCCGACCCACGACGACATCACCGCGGACGCCATCGCCGAGGCGTTTGAAACCACAATCGACATTCGCGCGGACGCGCGGGAATTGCTGGCAGCCTTTTTCCGGAAAAGCGGGGTGGCGCTGAACGCGGCCCGTCTGCGCATGGCGCGAATCCCCGACGGCGCCACGCTGATCGACAATCCGGTATCGGTCGCACCCGGATTCACGCTGGGCAATGTACACGTGATGGCAGGCGTGCCGGCGATATTTCAGGCCATGCTCGAATCGGTCCTGCCGTCGTTGGAGGGCGGCGCGCCGATCCTGTCGCGCACGCTGCGCGTGGATCGGCCCGAGGGTGAGATCGCCGAACCGTTGGGCCAGATCGCTCGGCAGTTCGCCGACGTCTCTGTCGGGTCGTATCCGTTCGTCCGGCAGGGTCGTTTCGGCAGCAATATCGTCTTTCGCAGCAGCGATGAAACCGCCTTGGGCGCGGCGCTGGACGCGTTCGCCGTGCATTTCCCCGACGGGCACGAACAATGAGCCCACAGCCCTCTGGCGCACGACTGTTCCGCGCGCTCGATGCGACGTGGACCGCGGCGGAATTCGTGCAGCTTGCGCCCTGGACCCTGCGGCGAGGCCTTGGCGGCGGCAAACGGGTATCGGCGGCAACACCCGCCGCCCCGGCGGACAGCGCGGCGGTCGCTCGCGCCGAACGGGCGATGCAGGCGATGGACCAACACCCGATTTTCATGATTCGTGACGGGGATTCGCGCGTTGATGAACTGCTTGACGATCTGGGTTACCGCGTGGTCGATCCCGTCGTCATCTTTGTCGCGCCGGTTTCCGCCCTTCTGACAATCAACCCCGAGCCGCTTGCCGCCATCCCCGGCACGGAGCCGCTGGCCCTGATGCAGGAGCTGTGGGCGCAAGGCGGGATCGGGACCGGGCGTCTGGCGGTCATGAACCGCACCGCTGGCCCGAAATCCTATCTGTTCAGCCGCCACCGCGATTCCGCCGCGGGCGCCGCATTCGTCGCGGTGGACGACGAAATCGCGATGGTTCACGCCCTTGAAATCGCGCCCGAATTTCGCCGCGCGGGCGTCGCCCGAAACGTCATGGGCCGCGCGGCGATATGGGCGCATGAAAACGGCGCGCGCCATCTTGCCGCCGTGACGACGCGCGAAAACCAGCCGGCGCAACGATTGTTTGCTGGCCTTGGCATGAACGTCGCTGCTAAATACCACTATCGAATTAGGTGAGGGGCCTGCCCAAACGATGAAAGAAAAACCCGTGACCGCGCTTGATCTGCTGCCGGTCGATCCCCTGCCGCCCGAAACCCAGCGCTATTTCGACATCTGCCGCGAAAAGCTGGGATTCGTGCCCAATGTTCTTGCGGCCTATGCGTTTGACATCGACAAACTGAACGCGTTCACGGCGATGTATAACGATCTGATGCTGGGGGACAGCGGTCTCAGCAAGCTTGAACGCGAGATGATCGCGGTGGTCGTCTCGTCGATCAACCACTGTTTCTATTGCCTTGCCGCCCATGGTGCGGCGGTGCGCCAATTGTCCGGCGATCCGGTTCTGGGCGAGGTGCTGGTCATGAATTACCGTGCCGCCGATCTGCCCGCGCGGCACCGGGCCATGCTCGACTTTGCCGCCAGGATGACCGAGTCCAGCGACCGCATCGATGAACCGGATCGCCAGGACTTGCGCGATGCCGGATTCAGCGACCGCGATATCTGGGATATTGCCGCCGTGGCCGGATTTTTCAATATGTCCAACCGAATTGCCTCGGCTGTGGATAAACAGCCAAATATCGCGTATCATTCGCAGCATAGATGAAGGCAAGGGCACTCATACTCGGCCTTTTGGCAACTGGCGCACCGTTTCTGGCGGCGGCGGATACGGTTTTGCGTCTGCCCGAAAACGCGACGCAAGGGTATCGCGATACGGTGGCGCGGACCTCGATGCAACTGCCGGTCGGCCCGTTTGCCGCCGGCGCGATCGAAACCCTGCCGGTTGAGGGCGCCGTCACCCGCAGCGTCTGGAAGACGCCGGGTGCCCAGCAGCAGACCTTCGATTTGATGCGACCGCTCAGGGACCAGCTTGAAACGCTGGGGTTTTCGATTCTCTTTGAATGCGAGACCCGCGATTGCGGCGGTTTTGATTTCCGGTTCCACCCCAGCATGGTGGACGAACCGGAAATGCACGTCGATCTGGGTGATTTCCGTTATCTGGCGGCGGCCAGAACATCGGAATCCGGGCAGGAGTATATCGGGCTGATGGTCAGCCGTTCGCCCGACCGCGGCTTTGTGCAGGTGACCCGTGTTGGCGCCGGGGCCGAAGACACCGCCGAGGTCGCGCAATCCACCAAACAACCCGAAGCGACCGACGCGCCCCGACCCGACAGCGGGCTTGACGCAATCCTTGTCGGGACCGGCTCGGCGGTGCTTGACGGGCTGGAATTCCTGAAGGGTTCCGCCGAACTCAGCGGCAGCCCCGCCGAAAGCCTGCGCGAACTCGCCCGGTTCATGGATGCCTATCCGGCGCAAAAGGTCGTGCTGGTGGGCCATACGGATGCAACCGGATCGCTAAAGCGCAACATCGCGCTTTCACGGCAACGCGCGGCGTCGGTGATGCAGCGGCTGGTGGACACCTATGGCGTTTCACCCGCGCGGTTGTCGGCCGAAGGTGTCGGCTATCTGTCCCCGCGGGCCACGAACGCGACACAGGCGGGTCGCGACCAGAACCGCCGGGTCGAAGTCGTACTGACCGCCGCGCCCGAATAAGCACGGCACCGCCCCCCCCTGAACCCTCCTCTTTCGCCTGGAAATCCAGTGATTTTGCGTGGCGCATCGCGTGATTGCCCGGCAAATTGGCTGGCGATTCAGGGCGAACGCGCGTTCCCGGTGCCATTTGAAGCGGGCATCCGTCACCAGATTTCCGGATTGGCTGCGGTCTTGCACACGCCCGATCCGTCCCGGACCAGCACGGTAAGTGGCCCGTGCCATGACACCAATCCAAACAATTCGCAGGCCGTTTTGGCCACGTGACACCACCGGCCCAACCCGCGCACAAGTTTCCCGATGTGCAGG
>CAZRLO010000014.1:24817-36566 GCA_964600965.1 uncultured Rhodobacter sp. | reverse complement strand
CGTCTGGATGTCCGGCCGTCTGGCCTGCCAGCCGTCTGGTCATCTGGTCGTCTAGAGGAATAGACGGCTGGATAATGGTGTAAACCTTTGTTTTAATTATGATATACTTGGTTTTCCCGAGGGGTAGAATTGTGGATGGCCGGTTGCCGTCCAAGCCTCAACATAATTTGTGTGGCCGGAATTCTGGCGTGGGCCCATGCCTGAATTTCCTCGGCGGGGCGGGAATTTCGCCGTTCGGCTTTCGGCGGTAATACCACGCGGTCCGGCAAATTGTGCCACCCACGCTTTTTTGGCGGAAAACCTCCGTCCGCCGGCCCAGGTTTCAGGAACGGTCGAGCGGCGACCTCGATGCGGCTGGTTCAACGCCGCACATCGACGCCCGTCGCTTGCAGCCGTTGCGTGGCGAAATCTGGCAAATCGGCCCGGTTTTCGTCGACATCGTGCCGCCCTGGTTGGGGCCGCGGAACGTCCGTTTCAGAGGGCCATCGCATCCCACAATTGCATTGACGTGGCATCATCGCGGGCTGCATCCCCGGCGTTCGATCCTTGCTTTCGGTCATTTGGAATCGATTTTCGGCGTCGAAAGCCACTGCCGGCCCGGCGCCCACCTGATGGCAACGGTCCTGCCGGGTCCGCCACCGGTTCTGACACAACAATATACTTCGGATCGCCGTTTCGGGCTGTCACGTGAATTTGTTGTTTCGCGGGAACCCGTAAGGCGGGCGCTTGCCGACGCCCGCGCGGTTACCCACCCAGTCGCGCATGTCGGGTTCGTGGCGCGTCTTGCCGCCCCCCATGGGCCAGCTCAGCCCGGTGGCCATGTCGAAGGTCGCCACGTCCGAAAGCCCGCCATCGAGATCCAGCGTACCCTGCGCGCCCCGGGCGGTCTTGTATTTCTGCAGGCGCACCCCCTTGCCCCGAGTCATCTCGGGCAGGTCCGCCACGGGAAATACCAGGAATTTGCCGTTCTCGCTGACCACGGCGACATGATCACCCCGGACCGGGCGGCAGATTTTGGCGGACGCCTTTCCTTTGACATTCAGCACCTGACGGCCGTTTCGTGTCTGTGCGATCACGTCATCCTCGGGCACGACGAAACCGTTGCCGTCGCTCGCGGCGACCAGCAGCTTGCGCCCGGGTTGGTACAGAAACAGATCGGTGATTGCGGCCTCGTTGGGCAGATCGACCATCAGGCGCACGGGTTCGCCCATGCCGCGCCCGCCGGGCAATCCGGCGGCGGCCAGCGTGTAGAACCGGCCATTGCTGCCAAACAGCACCAGCTTGTCGGTGGTCTGGGCGTGAAAGATGAACCGCCCGGCGTCGCCGTCCTTGAATTTCAACGCCGAATCGAGCGCGATATGCCCCTTCATCGCCCGAATCCAGCCCATGGCGGAACAGACGATGGTCACCGGCTCCTTTTCGATCATGGCCTCCAGCGGCACCTGTTCAAACTCGGGCGCATCGGCCAGTTCGGTCCGCCGCGCTCCGCCCGGCGACGATTTGCCAAACTGCTTGCGGGTTTTGCGCAATTGATCCGCGATGCGGTTCCATTGCAGCGTCTCGTCGGCCAGCAGGTCTTCGAGGTCGGCGCGCTCGATCAGCAGGGCCTCGTGCTCTTGTCGCAACTCCAGCTCTTCCAGCCGCCGCAGGGACCGCAGGCGCATGTTCAGGATCGCCTCGGCCTGAAGATCGGACAACTCGAATTCCGCGGTCATCACCGGTTTGGGTTCGTCCTCGGTTCGAATGATCGCGATGACGCGGTCAAGATTGAGGAATGCGACGATATAGCCTTCAAGCACTTCGAGACGGTGATCGATCTTTTCCAGCCGGTGCCGCGCGCGGCGCAGCAACACGTCGCGCCGGTGGTCGAGAAAGGCGCGCAATACCTCTTTCAGCGAACAGACCAGCGGTGTCACTCCGTCGATCAGTGCGTTCATGTTGAGCGAAAACCGGGTCTCAAGGTCGCTGTGCCGAAACAGGGTTTCCATCAAAACATTCGCGTCCACACTGCGCGAGCGGGGTTCCAGAATCAGGCGGATTTCTTCCGTCGATTCATCTCGGATGTCGGCGAGGATCGGAATTTTCTTCGCCTGGATGGATTCCGCAATTTTTTCGATCAGCCGCGATTTCGGCACCTGAAACGGGATTTCCGTGACCACGATCTGCCACGCGC
Organism: uncultured Rhodobacter sp.; assembly: GCA_964600965.1. GTDB lineage: Bacteria > Pseudomonadota > Alphaproteobacteria > Rhodobacterales > Rhodobacteraceae > UBA5972. The sequence goes on along the minus strand of CAZRLO010000014.1, from coordinate 34,393 downwards.
CGCGCGGCAGTTCCTCGACCGTCCACCGCGCGCGCAACCGGATCGAACCGCGCCCGGTGCGATACGCCGCCAGAATGTTTTCGGCGGGTTCGACAATGATGCCGCCGGTGGGGAAATCGGGGCCGGGAACGTGTTCCATCAGCGTTTCATCCCGCGCGTTCGGGGCTTTGATCAGGTGCAGGGCCGCGTCGCACAATTCGCCGATATTGTGCGGGGGAATGTTGGTGGCCATCCCGACCGCGATGCCGCTGGAACCGTTCGCCAGAAGGTTGGGAAAAGCCGCAGGCAGCACGACCGGCTCGCTCAGAGAGCCGTCGTAATTGTCGCGAAAATCGACCGCGTTTTCGGCCAGACCTTCCAGCAGCGCCTCGGCGGCGCTGGTCATGCGTGCCTCGGTATAGCGGGCAGCGGCGGGGTTGTCGCCGTCGATGTTGCCGAAATTTCCCTGCCCGTCGACCAGCGGATAGCGCATGTTGAAATCCTGCGCCAGCCGCGCCAGCGCATCATAGATCGCCTGATCGCCGTGCGGATGATAATTGCCCATCACGTCGCCGCTGATCTTGGCCGATTTGCGAAAGCCGCCGTTGCTGGCCAGTTTCAGTTCGCGCATCGCGTATAGTATGCGCCGATGCACCGGTTTCAGCCCGTCGCGCGCGTCGGGCAGGGCGCGGTGCATGATGGTCGACAGGGCGTATTGAAGATATCTTTCGCCGATGGCACGGCGCAGCGGTTCGGTGACGGTAACCCCGCCTTCGCCCGTGTCTGTTTTGTCCGCAGGATCCGCCATGCGGCGGGTGTAGACCGGGGGTGCGGACGGGTCCAGCGGGTTTTGCGGAAAGGCGCTGAGGCAATTGACGATACAGTTTATTGCAGAGATTGTGCGCACCAACGCGGCGGAGTTTCCATGAACGACACGATGAACCCGAATGTGCGGATCAGTGGCGCGGGAATACGTATCCGGCCAGTTGCAACGTTTCGGCAGGATCGCGGCGCGCCGGGTGACTTGGCACATCATGCCGGCAGATTACGAGGTCAGCGGACACGACCCGAAATGCGGGCGCCCTCTGATTTTCCGGAAAGTTGCGGCAGATGGAAGTTGCGGCGGATGGAAATCGTGGTATTGCCGCGATTCCGCACGACGCCATGGGTTTCGGAGAGCGGTTGCAGACCGAAATGGGGGACCGACCGGTGAAACAAAAATCCATCCTTATCACCGGCTGTTCGTCGGGCATCGGGCATGATGCGGCACACGCGCTGCAAGAACGGGGTTGGCGCGTGTTTGCCTCGTGCCGGCAACAAAAGGATTGTGACCGGCTGACCAGCGAGGGGCTGGAGAGTTTTCGGCTGGATTACGAGGACGAGGCCAACATACCGGTAGCGGTCGAGCAGGTCCTGGACCGGACCGGCGGCACGCTGGACGCGCTGTTCAACAACGGGGCCTATGCCATTCCCGGCGCGGTCGAAGATCTGCCGCGCGACGCGTTGCGCGCCATTTTCGAAGCGAACCTTTTTGGCTGGACCGACCTGACCAACCGGATCCTGCCGATCATGCGCAAACAGGGGCACGGGCGGATCGTGCAATGTTCAAGCGTGCTGGGATTCATTCCGATGAAATGGCGCGGTGCCTATGTGGCGACAAAATACGCGTTGGAGGGGCTGACCGACACGATGCGGCTGGAGCTTTGGGACGCGGGAATCCGGGTCGTCCTGATCGAACCCGGCCCGATCGACACGAGGTTTCGCATCAATGCCCGCACCCATTTCGAAAAATGGATCGACTGGGAGCACTCGGCGCTTGCCGACAAGTACCGCGACGCGTTGCGCAAGCGTCTGTATTCAGAGGAACTGAAGCCCGACCGGTTTGAACTGCCGCCCTCGGCGGTGACGGCCAAACTGATCCGGGCACTGGAATCGCGCGATCCCAAACCGCGCTATTATGTCACGACTCCGACCTACGTCGCCGGCGCATTGCGGCGCTTTTTACCGACACGGCTGTCTGATAGAATTCTGGCACGAGGCTGAATAAGGGAACGCTCATGCACAATGATCCACTTTTCTATGCTGTCACCGCATCCGTCGTACTGGTTCTGATGATCCTGATGGCCGGGCTGTATTCCTTCACCCGTGGCCCGGAATTCCGGCTGAAATATTCCAACAAACTGATGCGCGCGCGGATCGCGGCGCAGGCGCTGGCGGTGCTGATGATCCTGTTGTTTGTGTTTTTGCGAAGGCAGGGGGGGTAGGCCGTGGTCGTCCTGAACAGGATCTATACCCGCACCGGCGATGGCGGCGAGACCGCGCTGGGCGATGGAAGCCGTGTGGCGAAACATTCGCACCGGGTCGCCGCCTATGGCACCGTGGACGAAACCAACGCGGTGGTCGGGATGGCGCGGCTTCATACCGGCGGGGCAATGGATGCACAGCTTGCGATGATCCAGAACGATCTGTTCGATCTGGGCGCCGATCTGTGCCGCCCGGAAATGGCAAAGGACGCGGATGCGCAATACCCGCCACTGCGGGTCAGTGCCGGACAGGTGGCACGTCTGGAGGAAGAGATCGACGCGATGAACCGCGGATTGCAGCCGCTGCGAAGCTTCATTCTGCCCGGCGGATCGTCGCTGGCGGCGCATTTGCATCTGTGCCGGACCGTTGCGCGCCGGGCCGAGCGGCTGGCGGTCGAACTGGCGGGCGCAGAGGCGGTCAACCCGGCGGCAGTCAAGTACTTGAACCGGTTGAGCGACTGGTTCTTCGTCGCTTCGCGCGTGGCAAATGCCGACGGGGCCGAGGATGTTCTGTGGGTACCGGGGGCCAACAGGTAAACCGCGACCCTGACGGGCCACCGCCCACAAGCCGCTTTGCGGCGGGGCCTGCGGCGCGAGTATTTTTGCAACGAAGAAGCGCTTGTCAGTTTTTGACCCGGTCGTTCAGCGGATCATAAAGCGGTGCGACCACGACCTTTGCCGGAATGTGCGCGCCAAGAATATCCACGATCATCGACGTACCGGGGTCGGCGAATTCGGGTTCGACAAAGCCAAGCGCGATGTTTTGGGCGATCCGGTGGCCCCAGTCACCCGACGTGACGGTGCCGACCACCCGGTCGCCGCAAATGAAGCTTGCGCCGCCGTGGGCGGGGGCGTGGTCGCAATCGATCAATGCTGTGATCAGCTTGCGTCGCGGGCCGGTTCTGGCCGCGAGGGCGGATTTTCCGACAAAGGCAGGTTTGGACATGTCGACAAAACGGCCGAGCCCGGATTCAAACGGGTCATATTCGCAGATCAGGTCGCTTTTCCAGTGCAGATACGCCTTTTCAAGGCGCATCGACTCTGCCGCGCGGCTGCCGAACAGGCGCATGCCGTGGGGTTCGCCCGCCGCGACAAGGGCAAGATAGGCGGCGTGAAGCTGGTGATTGGGTAGGTGGATCTCATAGGCCTGCTCGCCCGAGAAACTGACCGACAGGACGGTGGCGCGGGCGATGCCGACAAAGGCTTCGCAGGCGGACAACCACGGCAACGCGGACCAGTCGCGCCTTGGCGAAACCGCTTGCAGGACCTTTCGCGCATTGGGGCCTGCCAGAACAAGGGTCGTCAGGTCGTTGGTCAGACTGCGGATGCGGATGGCCGAATTTTCGGGCAGATGCTGTGTGAGCCAGTCCATGTCGTGAATCTGGGCAGCGGCGGCAGAGCCGTACCAGATGCGACCGCCGGGCAGGTTGGCGATCGTGGCCTCGGCTTTGACGTTGCCGTGGTGGTCGAGCAGATACCCCAGGCTGACTTTGCCCGGCTTGCGGCTGATCCGCCCGCAAAACATGGTGTCCAGCCAGTCCTGCGCGCCGTGGCCCGTGATCTCGATCCGGTTGAAACCGCTGATTTCGGTCAGGCCGACATGGTTCTGGACGGTCTCAACCTCGGCTTTCACGATGGCAAATGTGTTGTTGAAACGAAACGAATGCGTCTCGGTGAAATCGGGCGCGGGTTTGATGTAGGCCACGCGCTCCCAGCCGTTCACGACATCGAATTCGGCACCACCAACCGCGAGAACCGGGGTCAGCGGTGTGGTTTTCGCGGGCCGGCCCGCCGGGCGGTGTTCGTGCGGAAAATGAAAGCGGAATTCGTTCTGGTATTCCTCGATCGCCCTGAGCGCGGTCAGTTCCGTGGTCGCGTGATCCGAAAACCGGCGCGGGTCCAGACACCACGTGTCATAACATGCCTCGCCATGCACGATCTGTTGGGCCAGCAGCCAGCCGTGGCCGCCGCCCTCGCCCAGACCGGCGCGCAGGCCGACGATGCAGAACGCGTTGCGCTTGCCGGGAACTGGCCCGACCAGCGGCGCACCGTCCATCGAATAGGTGATCGGGCCGTTCACCACCGTATGAATGCCGGTGTCGCGCAGGGCCGGCATCCGGGCGAATGCGCCCTCCAGCACGTCCATCACCCGGTCAAGGTCATCGGGGCACAGCGCGTTGGCAAAGTTGGGGTCGATCCCGTCCATGCCCCAGGTCTTGCAGTTCTGTTCGTAGAATCCGACCAGCAGGCCCTGTTTTTCCTGACGGCAGTAATAATCGGATATCGGGCATCTGAGCAGCGGCATCCTGTGATCGGCCCGGGCAATCGCAGGAATGGGTTCGGTCAGGAAATACTGGTGTTCCATCGACACGACCGGGTGCTGCACCCCCATCATCGCGCCGATTTCATTGACACGGTAGCCCGCGGCGTTGACCACGAATTCGCAGCCGATATCACCCTTGGTCGTGTGCACCGTCCAGCCATGATCGCGGTGCTGGGTAAGGCCGGTGACCGGAGTGTTGCGGTAAATCGTGGCCCCCGCCGTACGCGCGCGTCGTGCCAGCGCCTGACAAAGCTGCGCCGGGTCGATATCGCCGTCAAGCGGGTCCCACAGACCTCCGATCAGATTGTCGGTGGATATCAGCGGGTGACGACGGGCGCATTCGGCGGCGTCGATCACCTCGAATTCGACGCCCATGCCGCGTGCCATGCTGGCGAAATGGCGATATCCGTCCATCTGCGCGGCGGTGTTGGCAAGGCGAATGCCGCCATCGGCGAAATGGTAATTGATCGGGTAATCCGGATCGTCGGCCAGTTCCCGGTACAGCGCGATCGAGTGGGATTTGAGGCCGACCATGGTCTGGTTCATGCCGAAATTGGTGACCTGCGCCGCTGAATGCCAGGTCGTGCCGCTGGTCAGTTCGTTCCGTTCGACCAGAACCACGTCGCTCCAGCCCTCTTGGGTCAGGTGATAAAGCGTCGCGCACCCGGCAATGCCGCCACCGATCACGACGACGCGGGTCTGGGGTTTCATGGCGGGCCTCGTTCGTTCCCTGCGACTGGAGACAGCCGCGCGGTCGCCGTCAAGTCGTTGGCAACAGTATTCAGAATTTGAAATCGGTCCATTGCGCTTGTCAATGCCGGGGATTGGCGCTTGCCACGCGGCAATGCGCCGTGGTTTTTTGCAGGCGATCACCAAAAACAGCGTAAACCGGCCGAAATCATGACAGAACCGCGACCCCAATCGCGTGCCGGCGGGCGATCGGAACGCAAGCGGGTTCGCGCGGCGGGACCGGTGGAAAACCCGTGTCCGCCCGGGCAGACCGGCGGGCAGTACCGCCCGCTGGCGGATGCCGACATGCAGGCGATTTTCGAGACCGCGCTGGAGCTGCTGCGTGATCCGGGAATGGGTGAGGTTCCCGCGATCGTCGAGCAGGCGGCGCTGGCGCAGGGTGCGTTTCTGAACGACGCGGGCCGGACGTGTTTTCCCCGTGCATTGATCGAAGATGCCATTGCCCGCGCGGCGAAGACCTTCACGCTTCATGCCCGTGACCCGGACCGCTCGATCGAGGTCGGCGGCGATGCCGTGCATTTCGGCACCGGCGGCGCGGCGGTTCAGGTGTTGGACCTTGAAACGCAGGAATACCGGCCGTCGACCCTGCGCGATCTCTTTGATTTCACCCGCCTGCAGGACCGGCTGCCAAATATAAGCTGGTTCACGCGCTGCTGTGTGGCGACCGACATGGCAAACGAGCGCGACCTTGATATCAACACCGTCTTTGCGTTGTTGAAGGGCACGACCCGGCCGGTGGCGACGTCATTCACGCTGCCGGAGCATGTGGAACCGATCGTCCGGATGTTGGACATGGCCGATGACAGGGCGGGCGGTTTCGTGAAACGCCCCTGGCTCAAGGCGCATGTCAGCCCGGTTCTGCCACCCCTGAGATATGGCGAGGATGCGGTCGCCGTCACGCTGGAATGCCTTCGCCACAATATCCCGCTTAGCTGTATCACGGCGGCGATGTCGGGTGGCACCGCGCCCGCCGAGCCCGCCGGATTTCTGGCGCAATCGCTGGCCGACACGTTGGCGGGTCTGATGCTGGTACACCTGTTCAAACCCGGCCATCCGATGGTGTTTTCCAACTGGCCGATGGTGATCGACCTCAGGACCGGCGCGATGGTCGGGGGCGGGGCCGAGGTGGCATTGCTGAACGCGGCATCGGCGCAATTGTCAAACTGGCTGGGGCTGCCCTCGGGCGTGGCGAGCTCCATGACCGACAGCAAGGTGCTGGATGCGCAATACGGGCTGGAAAAGGCAAGCACCGCGCTGGCGGCGGGGCTGGCAGGTGGCAACCTGATATACGAGAGCGCCGGGATGACGGCATCTCTTTTGGGAGTGTCGTTCGAAGGTTTTGTTGCCGATAATGAAATTATTGCAATGGTTTACAGGATCATGCGCGGCATCGAAGTCACACCGGGCGCGCTGGATACCGACGCGATGCGCGCGGCCATTCTGGGGGACGGGCACTTTCTGGGGGGCGCCGGCACGTTGGCGTCGATGGAGCGGGATTACTATTACCCGGACCTGTCGGACCGCAACGAGCCGCAAAGCTGGGCCGAATTGGGCGCGCTTGATCTGAAGGACCGCGCGCGCGCCAGGGCACGCGAAATGCTGGCGCTGCCGGACCCGGAATACCTTGCGAAATCCGCCGAGGCCAAAATTCGCGATGCCTTTGACATCCGGTTGCCGGAGGGCGGGGCATGATGGCCCGATCACCCGATCACGCGGTATTCGGATTGAAGCCACGGCATGGTCTCCAACCCTTCGGCCACCACGGATTGCTGCAGGAGCGCGCGCAGGATCTTGGCGATGTCGCCCGGCACCTTGCCCGCCCCGTCGGCACGCCAGAACAACGATATATGCCGCGAGAATTTGGCGAATGGCAGGGGGTGTACGGCGATCTGGTCCTGAAAACGCCGCGCCCGCACATAGCCCAGCGGCGTGGTGATCGTCCAGCCGAACCCATTGGCGACCAGCCCCATCAGCGACTGGATGGACCCGATCTCGAACCGGTCGGTGAGGTCGATCCTGAGCCGTGCCAGTTGCGCCTCGATCTGACGGCCCATCAGCATGTCGCGGTCCTGGCGCAGAAACGGCAGATCGCGAAGTGCCGGCAGCGGGTCGCCCGGATCAAAGGTGAAATCCAGCGGTGTTGCCAGAATGTAGGGGTCGCGCAGCAACGCAAGCTCGTGCCAGCCGGGCACCGGGTCGGTCCCGGCGGCGGCAACAATGAGGTCAAGCGACCGGTCGTCGAGTTTCGCACCCAGTTCATGGCTGGGCCCCGACACCTGTTTGAAATGACAGTTGCGCAGGTTCTGCGAAAGCGTGGACACCAGCGCCGGGGTGACTTCAGCGTCGAAATCCTCGATGATGCCGATCCGGAGACGGGTAAGGTGGCTGAGGTCCAGAAGCTCCAGTTCCGTCCGGGCCAGCCGCAATTGCCTGAGGCTTTCCTGCGCGCGCGTCAGAAAGACCCGCCCCGCATTGGTCAGGGTCATCGGGCGGGTCCCATGGTGCATCAGGGGCGTGCCAAGCCCGGCCTCGAGCCGCTGCAATTGCTGGGAAACCGCCGGCTGGCTTTGCCCGGTGCGGCGCGCGGTTTCCGCGATGCTGCCGTTGCGGGCCAGCACCTCGAACATGGCGAGCGCCCTGAGCGAAATGCCGTTGGTTGCCGATGCCATGGCCCGAATCCGTTAAGGAACAGATTTGCATTTTGTGAATTATCCGGCGGCAAGCGTCAAGCGATCCGACACGGTCGATCCGGCAAAAATCACGCCCGAAAGGAATTCGAATGGTCCAATATCTGAAATCGGCAAAGCGAACTAGAGAATCGGAAACCAGGTTTCCAACCAAAGCCGTGCGCGCAATGCTGGATGAAATCAGGGCGGGCGGCGAGGCGCGCGTGCACGCTTATGCGAAAGAGCTGGACGGCTGGGCAGGCGATGTCGTCGTCGGCCCGGAACAGATCGAGGCCGCAGCGCGGGTTCTGCCGCAGCGTCTGAAGGACGACATCGACTATGCCCGCGACAACATCGCGCGGTTCGCGCACGCCCAACTGGCAACCATCAGCGATACCGAGATCGAGTTGAAGCCCGGCCTGATCGCCGGTCAGAAGCTGATTCCGATGAGCGCCGCCGGGTGCTATGTGCCGGGTGGGCGGTACAGTCATATCGCCTCGGCGATCATGACGGTGACGACGGCGCGCGCGGCGGGGGTTGGGTATGTGTCCGCCTGTTCGCCACCACGCGGCAAGGGCGGCGTGCCACCCGAGATCGTCTATACATTGAATATCTGCGGTGCCGATCAGATACTGGCGCTGGGCGGGGTACAGGGCATCGCGGCGCTGGCGCAGGGATTGTTTGGCACAAGGCCCGCCGACATTCTGGTCGGCCCCGGAAATCAATACGTCGCCGAGGCAAAGCGGTTGCTGTTTGGCGATGTCGGGATCGATCTGTTCGCCGGTCCGACCGATACAATGGTCCTGGCGGACGATACGGCCGATGCGCATTTCGTCGCATGGGATCTGGTCGGGCAAGCCGAGCACGGCCATAATTCCCCGGTCTCGCTGGCGACGGATGATGCGGAACTGGCGCAGACGGTATTGAAGCTGGTGCCCGGCCATATCGACAGGCTGCCCGCCTTTAACCGCGACAATGCGCGTGCGGCGTGGCGGGATTTCGGCGAGATCATGTTGTGCGCGAACCGCGAGGAAGTCGCGCAATGTGCCGACCGGAAAGCGCCCGAACATCTGCACGTTCAGGCGGCGGATCTGGATTGGTGGCTGGGGCGGCTCGGGGCCTATGGCTCGTTGTTTCTGGGGGCGGAAACCACGGTTGCGTTCGGTGACAAGGCATCGGGACCAAACCACGTTCTGCCGACATCCGGGGCTGCGCGGTACACCGGTGGGCTGTCGGTCCTGAAGTTTCTGAAAATGGTGACATGGCAGCGCGCGGATGTCACCAGCCTGCGCGATCTGGCACAGGTCACGGCGCGGATTTCCCGGCAAGAGGGGATGGAAGGCCATGCCCGCACCGCCGATATCCGGCTTGAGAAATACTTTCCGGGCGAGGATTTCGACCTTGCGGCGCCATTTGCCGGGGCGAAAGACTGAAAGCAGATCGGGAGTGGCCGGCATCCGGACGGACAGGCCTGGCGGTTGACCGATTTTCTGGTGCTGTGATGATCCGATGATCCGATGATCCGATGATCCGATGATCCGATGATCCGATGATC
>CAZRLO010000014.1:22486-24717 GCA_964600965.1 uncultured Rhodobacter sp. | reverse complement strand
TGATCCGATGATCCGATGATCCGATGATCCGATGATCCGATGATCCGATGATCCGATGATCCGGTCAACCAGTAATCCGGTTCATCAGTAAACCAGTAATCCGGTTTTCCGGTAATCCGGTTTTCCGGATTAGTTCGGGTCTATATATCTGTTATACTTGAGTAAGTTACATTCTGAGATTGCCCCGGATTGGAACGTTCCTGCGCGTTTCATCAATCGCGGACAGTCGCGCGACCCGGTATGCCAACGTCTGAACCGTCGTGCCGGACGGCGGTTTGGCCCACCGGTCATACCGGCCCGCCATCCAGGCACAGGCCGCGATCTTGGCCGCCCAAATACGCGAAAACAAACTCCGTACTTGGCGAACCGGCCTTCCGCGCCGATACTGGGCCGAAACAGGAGCGGCCATGCGCATATGCGATCCGGAACAACTGGCGGCGATGGTGCCCGACGGGGCGACGGTGGCCGTTCCGCCCTCGCGCAGCGGTGCGGCGATGGTGGTGACACGGGCGCTGATCTCGTGTGGCGTGCGCGATTTGCACCTGATCGCGATACCGACCTCGGGCATTCAGGCAGACATGCTGATCGGTGCGGGCTGTGTTGGCGTGATGGAGGCCGCGGGCGTGACGCTGGACGAATTCGGGCAGGCCCCCGCCTTTGTGAGCGCGGTCAGGGCGGGAACGATCCGTCTGAAGGACAGCACCTGCCCGGCCCTGGTCTCGGCCCTGCAAGCGGGCGAAAAGGGCATTCCGTTCCTGCCGATGCGCGGGCTGATCGGCTCGGACCTGCTGGAACACCGGCCTGATTACCGGGTCATCGACAACCCGATGGCCGACGGCGGCGACCCAATCGTCCTGTTGCCCGCGATCCGCCCGGATTTCGCGTTGTTTCACGCGCCCTTGGCGGATCGGTCGGGCAACGTCTGGATCGGCAGCGCGCGGGAGCTGATGACCATGGCCCATGCGTCGATGGCAACGCTGGTCACGGTCGAGCGGTTCACGGACACCGACCTGATGGCCGATCCGGTTCGTGCATCCGGCACAATTCCGGCGCTGTATGTCAGCGCGGTGGCCGAGGCGACGCTCGGGGCGTGGCCATTGGGGCTTGACGGCGTTTATGAACCCGACACAACGGCGCTTGCCGCCTATGCCGCGGGCGGTGCGATCTGGCAAACGCCGGCCTCCGAATAGATGTCCTGGCGTCCCGAAGAGCTGTTGATCTGTGTCATCGCGCGACTGCTCGGCGGGGTCGATCATGTGGCCGTGGGCGTGTCGTCGCCCATTCCGGGAGCAGCGGCATTGCTGGCGGCCGCGATATCCGGCGGCAAGACCGGCGTGACGGTCCTGAACAGCCGCAATCTGCAAACGCTGAACGACGGTGCCGGCGAATTGTTCGACCGCGCCGCGCAGGGGCGGATCGGTGCGTTTTTCCTGAGCGGCGGACAGATCGACGGGCAGGCCAACATCAATCTGGTCGGCATCGGCGACTATCCGCAACAGGCCGTGCGGTGGTCGGGCAGTTTCGGTTCGGCACAGCTCTATTATCTGGTGCCACGTGTCATACTTTTTCGCGAGGAACATTCGCGCCGCACGCTGGTCGACAAGGTTGATTTCATTTCGGCACCTGGGACCAGCGCGCCCGGCGTCCATCGCCCCGGCGGACCGGTGGCACTGGTGACGGGGCGCGGACTGTTTTCGTTTGACCGCACGCGCGCGCGGTTCCGGCTGGAAAGCGGGCATCGCGGGCAGGATCTGGCAGAGATACGCGACCAAACCGGCTTTGACTTTGATGCCGCCGATCCCCTGCCCGAGACACCATCACCTTCCCGGGAATGGCTGGCGCTTTTGCGGGGGCCGGTCGCCCGTCAGATCGCCGACCCCTATCCCGAATTTTCGCGTAGGGTTTTCGGGGTCTGACCATGCGCCGCGTCGGGCTGGCCCAGCCTTGAATCCGGAACTGCGTTCGGTTGTGCGGGCAAGGGTGCGGGGGCCCGGCCACTCCAATTCTCCAGCAACCTGAAACGCTGAAAATGTCGCTATATCCGTGATTTAAACCAAACCATATCCGGAAAACCGGTTTATCGGATTACTGGTTTACCGGTTTACTGGTCGACCGGAAATCTGGTTTACCGGTTTACTGGCCGATCGGTTTACCGGTTGATCGACTTACCGGCTGACCGGAGGATCAGAATGGTCCCGAGTCGCTGGGCCGCAGGCACCGCAGGGAGACGG
>CAZRLO010000014.1:14028-22386 GCA_964600965.1 uncultured Rhodobacter sp. | reverse complement strand
AGACGGGCGACCGGACCGACGGCGTGGTGGGCCGCGGGATCACTCGGCCCGACGCTGTCAAATTTGTGGACGATGGACCGCAGACCGACGGGATGATCGGCCCACGGGCCAGCCAGGTCGCCCGCCGCCGGAACCGCGTGGCGATGGCCCGACGGGGTGCCTTGCGATCGTTTGGCGCTGCGACGTCTACCCGGTTCAACGAAAAGGCACGGCGATGGAAGGGTGCGAAATGAGACGTTTCGCGGATGGCACATCGAGCCAGCGGGACGGTCCGACAACGGGTCCGAAGACCCGCCAATCCGCCGCCAAACGTCCGTCCCGGGTTAACCGCGTCGGCTGTGGAACCCGCGGCGGGACGTCAAGCGATAGCGACAACCACACAAACGCTCCGCCATAATCCGCAGAGCCCGGCAGTTTCGCGGGCGGAATCCGTGGCCACGGGACCATCGCCAAATCCACCCGCACGACCCCTTGTTGCTTGGCACGACGTGCCCGATCAGGTTGCCGCGCCGAAGCGTTATTCCGGTTGCGGCCCTGCGCCGCGATCGGCGCTCTGAAACAGGGTATGAATCACGGGCCCCAAGCCATCGAATCCGGCGAACGCCACGTCATGCGGGATCGCGCGGACCGGCGATTTTCGATAGCCTTCGGTGAACAGCGCGAAAGGATAGCCCGTGGCTTTCGCCGTTGCCGCATCGACCTCGCTGTCGCCGACGAAAACCACCTGTTTCGCGGCAAGCGCGTCGGCGCAGGCCCGTAACGGCGCGGGGTCGGGTTTGCGCACCGCAAGACTGTCGCCACCGATCACGGCGTCGAAAAATTGGTCGATTCCAAGACCTTCCAATATCTGTACGCTGATCGCATGGTTCTTGTTGGTGCAAACGCCCAGCGCGAAACCCTGTTGCTGCAGCGCTGCCAGCGCCTTGCGAACTCCGGCATAAAGCCGGGATTCTTCGACCGGGTATGCGGCATAGCGCCGCGTGAATGCGGCGGTCAGATCGATGTGGCGCGATTCGGTAAACGCGATATCGCGCGCGCGCATCACCCGTTCGACCAGTTTCGGAATGCCGTTGCCGACGAACGACCGCAATGTCGCGATGGGAATCGGTGGTACGCCTTCGGCCCGCAATACGAAGTTGGCGGCGGCATGGATATCCGGGGCGCTGTCGACCAGCGTGCCGTCCAGATCGAAGATGACCGCTTTCACGGCGCGGGCTTCCATTTGATCGAGCAGCCGATCGATGCAATCTGATCACGCGGCCCGGTGCCGGTTTCAGCCACCTGTCGCATCGCCAGAAACAGATCGCGCCGCAAATCGGTCGGCCCGGCGGTGCTGCGCGATGCGTCCAGTCGCCCGCGATACTGCAATTCGTCACGGGCGTTGAATCCAAAGAAATCGGGCGTGCAGACGGCATCATATGCACGGGCGGTCTGCTGGCTTTCATCGTGTAGATACGGAAACGGAAACGCGCGGTTTCGGGCGATCTCCACCATGTTTTCAAAGCTGTCATCGGGATAGGCGCGGGCGTCGTTGGCGCTGATGGCGGCGACGCCGATGCCCAGCACTCGCAGATCGGCAGCGTCGCGAATGATGCGGTCGAGCACCGCCAGCACATAGGGGCAATGGTTGCAGATGAACATGATCAGGGTGCCGTTCGGCCCGCGGATATCGGCCAGCGCACGGGCCTTGCCGTCGGTGGACGGCAGGCGGAAATCCGGCGCGATCCGGCCGAAATCACAGACGGGCGGCGTGGCGGCCATGTTCAGCCCCTTCCCTCGGTTCCCGCCTTGCGGATGGCCGCGATGTTCGTAGTGTAAACTTGCTGATGCGCCACAGACCCGCCCTTGAAAACCGCCGAGCCGGCGACCAGCACATCGGCCCCCGCCTGCGCGACCAGCGGCGCGGTTTCGGTGGTGACGCCGCCGTCGATCTCGATATGGATGGGCCGGTCGCCGATCATTTCACGCAAAGCGTGGGTTTTTTCGACCTGCGATGCGATGAATTTCTGCCCGCCGAAGCCCGGATTGACCGTCATGATCAGCACCAGATCCGCGAGGTCCAGCACATGCTCGATTGCCGCAAGCGGCGTGCCGGGGTTGAGCGCGACACCCGCTTTCGCCCCTGCCCCCCGGATGGCCTGAAGGGTTCGGTGGATATGGGGTGTCGCCTCGACATGGGCGGTGATGATGTCGGCCCCGGCCTCGGCGAATGCGCCGATCATGGGATCAACGGGCGAGATCATCAGGTGCACATCCATTACCGTTGTCACATGCTTGCGAATCGCGGCGCAAAGCGGTGGGCCGAAGGTGAGGTTGGGCACGAAATGCCCGTCCATCACATCGACATGCACCCAGTCGGCGCCCGCGGTTTCGATCGCGTCAATTTCGCGCCCGAAATCGGCGAAATCGGCGGACAGGATCGAGGGGGCGATTTTGAGGGATCGGTCAAACGGCATGGTGTTCCCCTGTGGTTCGGGTTGGTCGGACAATTGTCCGACCTACGATATATCCGCAAGCTTGTCGCGCCAATCCGGATAAAGCGCATCCGCATCCTTCGGGAAACTGGCAAATGACCGCGCGAATTCGCGGTGGTCGCGGGCAAATGCGACGGGGTCCGCCCCATTTCGCCAGCATTGTTCCGCCTGCCTGAGCGAGACCGCGCCCGCCGCCGCCCCGTCCAGATGTCCGAACGCGCCACCACCTGCCGTCAGGATCACATCGGAATGGCCGAGATTGGCGAAAAACCCCGGCATCCTGAGCGCATTCATGCCGCCCGAAATGATCGGCGTCGTCGGCGACATTCCACCCCATTGCTGGTGGAAAAACGGCCCGTCCGCGTGGTTGCCGGTGATCATATCGGCGATGTGCCGATCCGACGCCGCGCCCTCCATCTTGCCGAAACCCATCGTGCCGACATGAATACCCGATGCCCCCTGCATCCGCGCCATCTTGCCGAGAACCAGCGACGTATAGCCACGTTTCGACTGGGGCGAGGTCACCGCCCCGTGCCCGGCACGGTGGTAATGCAGATAGGTATCCGGAAAATTCCGCCGCGCGGTCGTGATCGCAGCCGGTCCGGCGACGTAGCCGTCCACCAGAAATGCCACATGCGCGCGGTTTTCGCCGAACGCCTGCAGCACGAACTCGGCGCGCGCAATCATCTCGGCCGGGTCATCGGCGGTGATGTTGGCGGAAAACAGTTTGGCCGTGCCGGTCTTGTCCTGCGCGCGGCGCATGGCGTCCGCGACCAGCGGGATGGTCTCGCGCAGCGGTGCGAATGGCTGGTTGCCCTGGGGTTCATCATTCTTGATGAAATCGCCACCGATCCAGAAGTCATAGCAGGCATCGGCGAACGGGCGCGGGCGCAGGCCTAGTTTGGGCTTGATGATGGTCCCGACGATGAACCCGCCGTTTTCCCGCGGGCGACCCAGAACCCGCCACAGGTCGCTGATCGTGGTGGCGGGCCCGTCGAACAGCTTCAGGAAACCGGGCGGCACCCAGAAATCGTGCAGCTTGGCGTATTCGACATCGCCCATGCCCTGATTGTTGCCCGCCGCCAGCGTCAGGAACGAAGCGATCATCGCCTTGCCGTCGGTGATGTTACGGTCGAACAGATCGATCGGATAGGCGATTTTCATCACCGCGTTCGCTTCGTCGATTTCATAGACCAGCGCATCGACGCCACGGGTGAAATCGTCGGTCGTGGCCACATCGACATTGGTGCCGGTTGACGATTCCGCCGCAAAATGCGCCGCCGTTTCCAGATAGCCGTAACCGGCTTTGGGTTTCATGACATAGGCCGTCAGAACGTGCCCGCCCGCCGCGATCAGATCGGCCTCTTTCAGCTTGAGGCGGGCGTATCGATCCGACTGATCCATGCCAAAACTACCCTGCGGCCGGATCCAACGCGCCATCGGCGTAGCGCCGCGCCATTTCATCCATCGGCACGACCTTGATCTTTCCGCCATTGCCCGCCGTGCCGAACCTTTCAAGCCGGTCGCGGCACAGTTTTTCCATTGCGTCCATCGCCGGGATATTGAATTTGCGCGGATCGAACTGGGCGGCGTTCTGATGGGCGACCTTGCGGTATTGCCCGGTCATCGCCATGCGGCAATCGGTGTCGATATTGACCTTGCGCACGCCCGAGCGGATGCCGCGTTCGATCTCTTCCACGGGCACCCCATAGGTTTGGGGCATGTTGCCACCGAAGTCGTTGATGATGTCCTGCAATTCCTGCGGCACCGTGCTTGAGCCGTGCATGACCAGATGGGTGTTGGGCAGCTTGGCGTGAATCGCCTCGATCCGGTCCATGGCCAGAATTTCACCGTCGGGCTTGCGGCTGAACTTATAGGCACCGTGGCTGGTGCCGCAGGCGATCGCCAGTGCATCAACGCGGGTCCGGTTCACGAAATCGACCGCCTGATCTGGGTCAGTCAACAGCGCGTCCATTTCCAGCTTGCCCTCGGCGCCGCTGTCGTCTTCCTTGGCGGCTTCGCCGGTTTCCAGCGACCCCAGCACGCCCAGTTCACCTTCGACCGACGCCCCGACCCAATGCGCGAGCCGGGTGACGCGTTCGGTAATATCGACGTTGTATTCATAGGACGAGGGCGTCTTCATGTCCGCCTCAAGTGAGCCGTCCATCATCACGCTGGTAAACCCGTGGCGGATGGCCGAGGAACAGGTCGCCTCGTTGTTTCCGTGGTCCTGATGCATGCAGATCGGCGTGTCGGGATACATTTCCGACAGGGCCTGGATCATGTGACGCAGCATGATGTCCCCGGCATAGGAACGCGCCCCCCGGCTGGCCTGCAGGATCACCGGCGCATCGACACCCGATGCCGCGCGCAGGATCGCCAGCCCCTGTTCCATGTTGTTGATGTTGAAGGCGGGCACGCCATAGGAATTTTCGGCGGCGTGATCCAGCAACTGCCTGAGTGTGATAAGTGCCATGCCCGTTCTCCCTTACGCCGCGCGATCCAGCGCCTTTATGCCGGGCAGTTCCCGGCCTTCGATCCATTCCAGAAACGCGCCACCCGCGGACGAGACGTAGGTGAAATCGTCCGCCACCCCCGCCATGTTCAGGGCGGCAACCGTGTCCCCGCCCCCGGCAACCGAGGTGATGCCCCTGGTTTGCGTCAACCTTGCCGCCGCGATGGCCACTTCGCGCGTGGCGCGGTGGAAAGGGCGGATTTCAAATGCGCCCAGCGGACCATTCCACAGAATGGTGCGGGCAGTTGCAAGCGCATCGCAAAAGCGTTCAACCGATTTCCGGCCGGCATCCAGAATGATGCCGTCTTTCGGGCAGCCGTCGATGCCGGTGGTGAAACTGGCCGCGCCTTCGGCGAATTCGGTCGCATAGACGATATCGACCGGCAGGATCAGATCGCAATTGGCGACCCGCGCCAGCGATTGAATTTCGCGCACGGTTTCGATCTGATCGGTTTCGCACAGGGATTTGCCGACGGGCAGGCCCTCGGCAAAAAGGAACGTATTGGCCATGCCGCCGCCGACGATGATCTTGTCGACCTTGTTGACGAGGTTCTTCAGCACCGCGATCTTGCCGGAAACCTTGGAGCCTCCGACCAGGGCAACGGCCGGATGATCGGGTTTTTCCAGCGCCGCCGTCAGCGCCGCAATTTCGGAATTCAGCATCGGCCCGCTGAAGGAGGGCAGGATGGCGGCAATCCCGGCGGTCGAGGCATGGGCACGGTGCGCCGCGGAAAACGCGTCGTTCACAAAAAGGTCGCCCAGCCGGGCCAGCGCCGCCGCAAAATCCGGGTCGTTGGTCCTTTCGCCGGGATGAAAGCGCAGGTTCTCGCACAGCAGCACCTGACCGTCATGCAGATCTCGCGCCGCGCTTTCGGCGACTTCACCGATGCAATCGCCGACAAATCCGACCTCGCGTCCCAGCGCCGCCCTTAGCACCGGGACGGTCTTGTCCAACGACATTTCCGGCAGCCGCTTGCCATCGGGCCGCCCGAGATGGGCGATGACGACCACCCTTGCGCCGCTTGCCAGCAGGGGTTTCATGCCGTCGGCGAAACGTTCGATCCGGGTGCCGTCGGTGATCACGCCGTCCTTGGACGGGGCGTTGAAATCGGCGCGGATCACCAACCTTCGCCCGGCGACATCGATATCCGTGATCGGTGTGATCGGCATCAAAGCGTCTCGCCGATCACCAGCGCGGTTTTCAGCATCTGATTGCAAAAACCCCACTCGTTGTCATACCAACTGAACACGCGCGCCAGATTTCCGCCCATCACGCGGGTTTGCAGCCCGGCGAAGTTCGAGGCCGTGTCGGTGTGGTTGTAATCGACCGATACGGTTTCTTCTTCGTCATAGGCCAGAATACCCTTCAGCGGGCCTTGGGCGGCGGCGCGCATGGCGTCGTTGATCTCGGCGACGCTGGTCTTGCGGGAGGCATTGAAGTTCAGGTCCACCACCGACACGTTCGGGACCGGCACCCGGATCGCACCGCCATCGAGTTTGCCCTTGAGTTCCGGCAGAACCAGCCCCAGCGCTTTGGCGGCGCCGGTCGTGGTCGGAATGATCGACATCGCCGCTGCGCGTCCGCGATAGCGGTCCTTGTGGCGACGGTCCAGCGTGGGCTGATCCCCGGTATAGGCATGGATCGTCGACATGAACCCCTTGTCGATGCCGATGGCTTCATTCAGCACCATCGCCACCGGCGCAAGACAATTGGTGGTGCAGCTTGCGGCGCAGATCACCCGATCCTTTTTGTCGATGACGTGGTGATTTACACCATACACCACTGTTTTATCGGCGTTTTTCGCCGGCGCAGACACCAGAACCCGTTTGGCGCCGCGTTCGACGTGGACGATCGACGCTTCCTTTGAATTGAACGCGCCCGTGCATTCCAGGACCAGATCGATGCCTTCCCAGTTCAGGTTCTTGGGGTCACGCTCGCCCGTCAGCCTGACCGTTTTGCCCGCAACTTTCAGATCATTGCCAAAGGCCTCGACCGTTTGCGGGAACCGCCCGTGCACGCTGTCGTATTTCAGCAGATGCGCGTTGGCCTCGGATCCGCCGCTGGCATTCAGGGCCACGATTTCGATCTGCCCCTGATAGCATTCGGCGATCATGCGCATGGCGCTGCGACCGATGCGGCCAAATCCGTTGATGGCGACGTTCAGTGTCATACGTGGGGCGTCCCTTGTTCTTCAAGCAGCGATTGCGCGGCGCGCACCGCGGCGGCGGTGGTGATGCCGAAATGTTCGTACAATTCGGAGATTGGCGCCGAGGCACCGAAACTGTCCATCCCGACAAAAGCGCCGCCTTCGCCCAGAATGCGGCCCCAGCCGTGGCGCATGCCGGCCTCGATCACGATGCGGGGCGCGGTGCCAAGAACACCGGCGCGATAGTCGGGCGGTTGCGCGTCGAACAATTCAAGGCAGGGTGCCGAAACAACGGCGGCGCGGATGCCGTCACCTGCCAGCGCACCGGCGGCACCGAGCGCGATTTCCACTTCGGAACCGGTGGCGATCAGGGTCACATCGCGCGCAGCTTCGGCCTCGCGCAGGACATAGGCCCCGCGCGCGGTCAGGTTTTCGGAAACATCATCGCGCACCAATGGCAGGCCTTGCCGCGAGAGGCACAGGATATGCGGTGTGGTGTCCGAGGCGATGGCCAGTTCCCAGGCCTCGGCGGTTTCCACGGCGTCCGCCGGGCGGATCACGTTCACGTTCGGCATCGCCCGCAGGCTGGCGACATGTTCGACCGGCTGGTGCGTCGGGCCGTCTTCGCCAAGGCCGATGGAATCGTGGGTCATCACATAGGTTACCGGCTGTTTCATCAACGCCGAAAGCCGGATCGCGGGGCGGCAGTAATCCGTGAACACCAGAAACGTGCCGCCATAGGGGCGCAGACCGCCATGGAGGCTGAGGCCGTTCATCGCCGCCGCCATACCGTGTTCGCGCACCCCGTAGTTGAGGTAATCGGCCGCGTAATCGTCGCGCGTGACCGGGCGCATGCCCTTGGTGCGGGTGTTGTTTGATCCGGTCAGGTCCGCCGAACCGCCGACCATGCCGGGAACATTGGCGTTGACGATCTCAAGCGCCATTTCCGAGGCTTTGCGCGTGGCCACCTTGGGTTTGTCGGCGACCAGGCCGGCCTTGTATGCGGCCATGGCGGCGGCCAGCCCGGCACGGTTGCTGCCGTCAAGCGCGGCATTCAGGTCGGCCTTGCCGGGGGCGTCTTTGGCGCGCGCCTCCCATGCCTTGCGCGCGTCGCGGCCCCTTGCGGCGATTTCGTGCCAGTCTGAATATACGCCCTCGGGCACTTCGAACGCCGGGTGATCCCAGCCAAGCGCCGTGCGCGTCAGGGCGATTTCGTCGGCCC
>CAZRLO010000014.1:0-14018 GCA_964600965.1 uncultured Rhodobacter sp. | reverse complement strand
GGCCCCCAGCGGCGCACCATGGGTGGCCGATGTGCCCTGTTTGTTGGGGGCACCGAAACCGATGATGGTCTTGCAGGCAATCAACGACGGACGCGGATCACCGTTCGCCGCCGCAATCGCCACCGCGATCGCGTCGGCATCATGCCCGTCCACGGACTGCGTATGCCAGCCGCTGGCGTCGAACCGCGCCCCTTGGTTGGTGGAGGTCGAGATATCGGTGCTGCCATCGATGGTGATGCCGTTGTCGTCCCACAGAACGACCAGTCGCCCAAGGCCCAGATGCCCGGCCAGATCGATGGCCTCCTGGCTGATCCCCTCCATCAGGCAACCATCGCCGGCAATCACATAGGTCCGGTGGTCGACCAGATCATCGCCAAAGCGCGCGTTCTGCATCCGCTCGGCCAAGGCCATGCCCACGGCGGTTGCGATGCCCTGCCCCAGCGGGCCGGTCGTCGTCTCGATCCCGTCGGCATGGCCGTATTCGGGGTGTCCGGCCGTGCGATAGCCCATTTGCCGGAAGTTGCGGATCTGGTCCATGTCCATATCGGCATAACCCAGCAGGTGATTGACCGCATAAAGCAGCATCGAGCCGTGCCCCGCCGAAAGCACGAACCGGTCGCGGTCGGGCCATTTTGGGGCGGAAGGGTCGATTTTCATGAACCGGCGGAACAGCACCGCCGCGACATCGGCCATGCCCATCGGCATGCCGGGATGGCCCGAATTCGCGGCCTGCACGGCATCCATCGACAACGCGCGGACCGCGTTGGCCATCAGGGTTTCACTGGCTTGGGTCATTTGTATTCCTTCAGGCACGGCGGGCATTATCAATGAGGCGCAGGATCAGCGGGGTCAGGATCAGTTGCATGGCAATGTCCAGTTTGTTTCCCGGAATGACAATCGAATTTGCCCGGCTCATCCAACTGCCGTTGATCATGGAAATCAGATAGGCGAAATCGATGCCCTGCGGTCGGGCGAACCGGATGACCACGACGCTTTCATCGGCCGTGGGAATCCAGCGCGCGATGAACGGGTTCGACGTGTCCACCACGGGTACACGCTGGAAATTGATATCGGTCTGCGAAAACTGCGGAACGATGCAATGGACATAGGCATCCATGCGCCGCAGGATCACGTCGGTCACGGCCTCGGTCGAATAGCCGCGCGAATCGCGGTCGCGATGGATTTTCTGGATCCATTCCAGATTGATGACCGGCACCACGCCGATTTTCAGATCGGCGTATTTGGCGATATTGCATTCATCAGTGGCAACCGCCCCGTGCAGGCCTTCGTAGAACAGCATGTTGGTGTCGGGTTCAAAGTCCCGCCATTCGGTAAACGCGCCCTCGGCAACGCCCAGCCGCCCGGCGGATTCAACGTCATGCGCATAGTCGCGGGTCTGCGCCACCCCGGTTTCGCCATATTGACGAAACGTGTCTTCCAGGCGCTCAAGTTCGTTGGCTTCATAACTGAAATGGCTGAAGGAATTGTCGCCCCCGGCTTTCCGCCTTTCGAGTTCCGCCGCCATTTCGGCACGGTTGAAGCGGTGAAAGGCGTCGCCCTCGATGGACGCCAGCTTCACGCCTTCGCGGCGGAAAATCTGGTCGAACGTGTGCTTGACGGTGGACGTGCCGGCACCGGAGGAACCGGTGACCGAGATGATGGGGTACTTTTTGCTCATCCGCCCCCCCTCAGTTCCGAAACAGGCCGCGTTCGCGAAACAGCGCCGAAGTTTCGTTTTCCGGCAGGTCGTGATAGGCGGCCACCCGGTCCACCTTGTCGGTCGAGCCAAAGACCAGCGGTGTCCGCCCGTGCAAACCCGTGACCTGACGATCCAGCAACCGGTCGCGCCCGTCGGTCGCCTTGCCGCCTGCCTGTTCGATCAGCATGGCGATGGGCGCACATTCATAGACCATGCGCAGGCGACCGGCCTCGTAACCCTTGCGGGCGTCGCCGGGATACAGGAAAATGCCGCCACGGGTCAGAACCCGGTGGGTTTCCGCCACCAGCGAGCCGACCCAGCGCATGTTGAAATTCCGGCCGCGCGGCCCGGTTTCGCCGGCAAGGCAATCGTCGATATAGCCGCGCACCGGCTTTCCCCAGTGGCGGTAGTTCGAAGCGTTGATCGCGAATTCGGGCGAATTTCCCGGAATTTGCATCGCGTCATCGACCAGCAGGAATGTGCCCGTTTCCCGATCCAGAATAAACGACAGCGTACCCTTGCCGAAGGTCACGACCAGCCCGGTTTGCGGCCCATAGACGATATATCCCGCCGCAATCTGCTCTTTGCCCGGACGCAGAAAGCTGCTGTTCGCGTCATCGTTCGCAGGAAAGATCGAAAAGATCGTACCGATGGAAACGTTGACGTCGATGTTCGACGAACCATCCAGCGGGTCGGTTGCCAGCGCCAGGGCTCCGTCGGGGTTGATCCCGACCACGCTTTCGCGCTCTTCAGAGGCATACCACCGCAGATCGCTGTCGGCGAGGGCGGCAAAGAACGCCTCGTCCGCGATGACATCCAGCGCTTTCTGCCGATCGCCGTCGGTGTTCTGGCCGATCTCGGCACCCATCGCCCCTTCGAGCGCGCCGCGTGAAATCTTGTGTGAAAGATCACGACCGACCGAACACAGCGCCAGAACAACCCCGCCGAGGTTTTCAGGGACATCGGGATTGGCCGCCAGCCAGGCAGCAAGATCCACGGGTTTCGCCATCCGGTGATTCCTTGGTCGGGGTCCGCTGGTGGCCCTCATTTGGACGTTGAGCGCAAAAAAGGAAAGGAAAAAGTTCCGATGAAAGCCAAGTGGGTTTTCGCGGATACATGATGCGCTGCGCGAAACGATACCGACCGGACGCGAGCAGGCCCGCGCGGCCACGGGGAAAGGCCCGAAAGGTGCCGCATCCGCGCGGCGGGCGCGATCAGAGAGGCCCCGGACCGCCCCATCGCGACCGCACGTTCACCCCGTGTTGCAGTCCAAATGCGAAACGCTGTAGAAGGGTTGCAAACCGGCATCCGGACGAGCAGATGGTCCCCCCGAAACCCGCGATTTTATGCATTCTGGACGGCTGGGGCCTGCGGCGCGAACGCAAGGCCAACGCGGTGGCGCTGGCGGATACGCCGACCTATGACCGGCTGATGGCGACCTGCCCGAATGCGACCCTCAGAACCAGCGGTATCGATGTTGGCCTGCCCGCCGGGCAGATGGGCAATTCCGAGGTTGGCCACACGAACATCGGGGCGGGGCGGATCGTTCAGATGGCTCTGGGGCGGATCGATGGCGCAATCGATGATGGTTCCTTTGCAGCGAACCCCGAACTGGCGGGTTTCACCACGGCGTTGAAAGAATCGGGCGGGCGGGCACACCTGCTGGGTATCGCGTCGGACGGCGGGGTTCACGGCCATATCGACCACATGCTTGCCGCAACCAAGGCGATTGCCGGAACCGGGATCGAAGTCTGCATCCACGCCATCACCGATGGTCGCGACGCAGCACCGGGCACCGCAGCCGATTTCCTGTGTGCGCTGCAAAACACGCTGCCGCACGCGGCGCGCATTGCCACGGTCAGCGGTCGATATTATGCGCTGGACCGGGACAACCGGTGGGACAGGGTGGCACGCGCCTATGACGCCATCGCCCGCGGGCGGGGGGTCACGGTGTCTTCGGCAAAAATGGCCGTTGAAACAGCCGCATATCAGGGCGATACGGACGAATTCATCCTGCCCTCGGTGATCGATGGCTATGGCGGCATCCGCGACGGCGACGGGGTATTCTGCCTGAACTTCCGCGCCGACCGGGCGCGGGAAATCATGGCCGCCCTCAGCGCGCCGGGGTTCGATGCATTTGATGTCTCTGACCGCGCAAGGCTGGGCGGGATCGCGCGCATGGCGGACTATGCCGACGGGCTGGACGATGCTGCGAACGTGCTGTTCCCCGGTCAGCCCATCGAGAACACGCTGGGCCACTGGGTCGCCAAGAGCGGACTGCGGCAGTTCCGCCTTGCTGAAACCGAAAAATACCCGCACGTCACCTATTTTCTGAACGGCGGTGCCGAATTGCCCGAGCAGGGCGAAGAAAGGTCGATGCCGCCCAGTCCGAAGGTCGCCACCTATGACCTGCAGCCCGAAATGGCGGCGGATGCGGTGACGACGCGCCTCGTTGGTGCCATCGCGGAAGGCTTCGACCTGATCGTTGTCAACTTTGCCAATCCCGACATGGTTGGCCATACCGGCGATCTGGCCGCCGCGATTTTCGCCTGTCAGACGGTGGATCAGGCGCTGGCGCGTGTCGTTCCGGCCCTGCAAGAGGCCGGCGGTGTCATGCTGTTGACCGCCGATCACGGCAATTGCGAAACGATGGTCGATCCGGCGACCGGCAAGCCGCACACCGCGCACACCACCAACCCGGTGCCGGTGGTGCTGGTCGGGGCCGGGGAGGTGAGCGCGCTTTGCACTGACGGGCGGCTGGCCGACATTGCGCCCACGCTGATCGATCTGATGGGCCTGCCCAAACCGCCGCAGATGACCGGCAAATCGCTGTTGATCCGCGCATGATCCGCCGCATCATGATCGCGGCGCTGATGCTGATGATGCTGGCCCCGGCCGGCCACGGCGAAGTCGACGCGGTGTTCGCGGCGCGCAAGGCGGCCGAGGATCTGCGGATTGCCGCCCGCGAGTTGAAGGATGCCCGCGAAGCCCGCGACCGCGTCAAGGCGCTGAGCCGGACGATCAAGGCCTACGAGGACGGTTTGCGGGCGATGCGCGAAAGTCTGCGCCGGGCCGCCATCCGTGAAAACGCGCTACGCCGGGAATTCAAGGCGCGGCGCGAGCAGCTTGCGCGACTGTTGGGGGTGTTGCAGACGCTGGAGCGCACCGCGTCGCCGATGCTGCTGATCCACCCGTCCGGGCCGCTGGGCACCGCGCGTTCGGGGCAGATATTGTCGGAAGTCACACCAGCACTTTATGCACAGGCCGAAAACCTGCGGGGCGAGCTTCAGGAATTGCTGCTGTTGGAGGCCCTGCAAACGCTGGCCGCGGACGACCTTGGGACCGGCCTCAAGGGCGTGCAGGCCGCACGGGTCGCCCTGACCGAGGCCATCGGTGAACGCACGAACCTGCCTAAACGGTTCTTGGCCGATCCGGAAAAGCTGCGGCAGCTTGCGGCGGGCAGCGACACGCTGGACGGTTTCGCCAACGGTCTGGCGGACCTGCCGTTTGACCCCGATATCGCGGAGCCCTCCGATTTTGCCGCCGCCAAGGGGAAAATCCCGCTGCCGCTGTTCGGCACGCTGTTGCGCGGCTTTGACGAAGCCGATGCCGCCGGGCTGCGCCGGCCCGGTATCATTTTGTCGGCACCGCCGGTTTCGCTGGTCACCGCGCCGTGGCATTCCACGATCCGGTTTCGCGGACCGCTTCTGGACTACGGAAACGTGATTATCCTTGAGCCCAAGGCGGGTTACCTGATAGTTCTCGCCGGGTTAGGACAGGTATACGGCGAAGTCGGTGAGATTCTTTCGGCAGGCGATCCGATCGGGCTGCTGAGTGGCACAGACCCCGCAGCCGGAGATTTTTTATTGGAAGCTTCGCAAGGAAGTAGCGAAATTCAAGACAAAACGCTGTATATTGAGATCAGGCAGGACAAAAAAACCGTGAACCCCGAAGCGTGGTTCGCGCTGGAGCATAGGTAGGACAAAATGAAAAAACATGTCATCGCGGCAATCGGCGGGACCATCGCCGGGGTTCTGCTGACTTCTCAGATAGCGGGGCCGCTGATCGCGGACGAGGCCAACCGCAAGAAATCGACCTACGAACAGCTTGACCTGTTCGGCGATATTTTCGAACGCATCCGCTCGCAATATGTCGAGGAAGTGGACGAGGCCGATCTGATCGAAAGCGCGATCAACGGCATGCTGACGTCGCTTGACCCGCATTCCAGCTATTTGCCGCCGGTGGATTTCGATTCCATGCAGATCCAGACCCGTGGCGAATTCGGCGGTCTGGGGATCGAGGTGACGCAGGAAGAAGGTTTCGTCAAGGTGGTGTCCCCGATCGACGGCACCCCCGCCGACGAAGCCGGGATGCAGTCCGGCGATTTCATCACCCATGTCGATGGCGACCCGGTGCAGGGCCTGACCCTGAACGAGGCGGTGGACCTGATGCGCGGGCCGGTCGGCTCGGAAATCGTGATTACCGTGATCCGCGATGGCGTGGCCGATCCGTTCGACGTTTCGATCATCCGCGACACCATCAAGATCGCGGCAGTAAAGACCCGGCTGGAAGGGGATACCGTGGTGCTGCGGATCAGCTCGTTCACCGATCAGACCTTCCCCAACCTGCGCGACGGGCTGCAAAAATCGGTTACCGAAGCGGGTGGCATGGGTCACATCAACGGTTTCATTCTGGATCTCAGGAACAATCCGGGTGGCTTGCTCAATCAGGCGATCCTGGTTTCGGACGCCTTTCTTGACAAGGGCGAGATCGTTTCGACCCGCGGGCGCGACCCGGCGGACAGCGACCGGTTCAACGCATCCACCGGCGATCTGGCCGAAGGAAAGCCGATTGTCGTTCTGATCAACGGCGGTTCGGCTTCGGCCTCGGAAATCGTGTCCGGCGCGTTGCAGGACCACCGCCGCGCCATCATCGTCGGCACCAAGAGCTTTGGCAAAGGTTCGGTCCAGACGATCATGCCGTTGCAGGGCGACGGCGCGATGCGCCTGACCACGGCGCGGTATTACACACCATCGGGCCGGTCGATTCAGGCACTGGGCGTGGCACCGGATATTCTGGTCGAACAGCGCCCCCCCAATGACACCGCCGCCGCCGATCCAAAGGCCCAGCCCCGCAGCGAGGCCGACCTGCGCGGTTCGCTGGAAAACGACAGCCTGACCGAGGACGAACGCCTGCAGCTTGAAGAGGAACGGCGCGTTCAGGAAGAGGCCGCCAAGAAACGCAACGAGGATTATCAGCTCGCCTATGCCCTGGATTTGCTGCGTGGGCTTTCCGTTCTCAACACAAACGAATAACATCACTTTCCAAAGCTGGTGATCGACCGGGGACCGCCCCGGTTGGTCGCTGATTGGCCCGCAAGTCGGGCAGGAAATGGATTGCGCGCGGATGGACCCTGACCGGATCGACGAACTGCCTTACCGACCTTGCGTCGGCATCATGATCTGCAATCGCGATGGGCAGGTATTCGCAGGCCAGCGGCTGGACGGTCAGGCGGACGCGTGGCAGATGCCTCAGGGCGGGGTCGAAAAGGGCGAGGAACCCAGAGACGCCGCATTGCGCGAACTTGAAGAGGAAACCGGTATTCCGCCCGATGCCGTGGAAATCCTGGCGGAAACGGCGGACTGGATCCCCTACGACCTGCCCCACCGGCTGGTCCCGCGATTGTGGAACGGACGTTTCCGCGGGCAGAAACAGCGCTGGTTTCTGATGCGGTTTCTGGGGGAAGACAGCCTGATCAATATCGAAACCGAGCACCCCGAATTCGGCCGCTGGTGCTGGCTGCCGCCCGAGGAACTGCTGACCCGCATCGTCCCGTTCAAACGCGACACCTACGAACGGGTCATCCGCGAGTTCCATGCGCAGGTTGCGTAGTCGGGCTTTCCCGGCGAAATTGCGCCCGACTGTGTCCGTCGCCCACCATCCTTGAAATGGAATTCGCCCCATGCCCCGAAGAACCAAACTCGATACCCGGGCCGTCGGGCTGGATATTGGCCTCGCCTTTTCCAGGTTTCTGACCGGGCGGGAAAATCTGCATTACGGGGTCTGGGCCAGCGATCTGGCGGTTTGCGCGGCCAATGTCGGGCAGGCGCAAGAGGCTTATACCGAAAAGCTGTTTGGCTTGCTGCCAAAAGGCCGGGAACTTCGCATTCTGGACATCGGCGGTGGCGCAGGTGAAACCGCCAAGAAGCTGGTGGCGTTGGGGCATCGGGTGGACATCGTGATCCCAAGTGCGTTTCTGGCGGCGCGATGCCGCGAAAATGCCGGGCCGTCCGCGAATGTCCACGAATGCACGTTTCAGGCATTCTCGACCGACCAGCGGTTCGATCTCTGTCTGTTTTCCGAAAGCTTTCAGTATATCCCGATCGAAACCGCGCTCGACAAGGCGGCGGCGCTGCTGGCACCGAATGGCGCGATCATCGTCTCCGATTGCTTTCGCACCGAAGCGTTTTATCGCGACAAGAAGAAGGGCGCCCGCGTCGGTGGCGGCCATTCACTGAAGAAATTTCGCGCGTCGCTTGAATCACGCCCGCTGAAGGTCGTCTTTGAAGAGGACATCACCACACCCGTCGCCCCCACGGTCGAGATCGAGCAGGAATTGTTCAACGTGATCGGCTATGCCATCCGCCGGGTCGACGAGGGATTGCGGGCGTCGCACCCGTTTCTGCGTGGCATGCTGGGGCGGATCGTGGGGCTGTTCCTTGGCGCCCGTCGCCGCGCGCGGCTGGATCAGCGGCTCAATGGCACGGCGCGGTCGGCGGAAAATTTCGTCCGCTACAATACATATCTGATGATGAAACTTGCGCCCGCGCCGAATAAATAGCGGCGCGGGCGCGGTTTTTCATACCGGACGCGAATGGCCGGTCTTTTTGCTCAGAACAGCGACGTCGGGCTGCCGGAATTCGGCGATGACGTGCTTGGCCCCCACGAGCTTGGCCCGTTTGGCGGCGTGAAGAACAAGCCAAACAGCGCCAGCAGGAAGAATGAAACCGGCGCGCGATCGGCTCTGTAGCTTTGCGTGGCCTTGGCCTGAAGTTTCATCGACGGATCGGTGACGTCCGGTCCCTCCGCCAGCGCAAGTGTTGCCGAGAACATCAATGCCGTCACTGCCAGACAGATTTTTGCCATTTTACCCCCCATTTGGTTTTACGTTGTGAATTTGTGGCAGGACAAGGCTACCACCACTACATCTAGCGTCAACCGTTCTTCCATATCAGGAATCATCTTTTTTCAAATCGAGTCTTGGACTCCACATTAGAACAAAACGTGAATATAGTGGCGCACATGCCAACCGCGATGCGAATTTTATCCTTTGAAACCCGCCCGGTGGTGCGCCAGATAGTCCGGATGAGGCTGAAGAAAGGTCGCATCCGGCAACAGCAATTGCCGGTCCGGCCGCAGCAGGCTTTTGGCGGCATCGGGAACCCGGTCTTCGGCGACGAGAATGCGGTGATCATCGCCGACCGACACAAGCCCGCGGTCAAACATCCAATGGGCGGTGCCGCACAATGCGATACCGTTGCGTATCGTATCCGGCCCGCCAGCCTTCACCGGACGGATATGGGCCGCCTGCACTTCGGGCCGGCCCCCGCCGTTGAGGATTTTCAACCCGGTCATGGCACAGCGCTGCCCATAGGCCGCCTTGACCTGCCGGGCAAAGGCCGCCTCGCGAAACGGGCGTCGCGAAAGACGTTCGAGAATCGGGCGCTCGAACGGGGTTGCGGGTTCCTGAAACCCGTCTTGGTCATAACCTTCGGCCCAGTCGTCCGGCCCCATCTCCTCGCGAACACCCGAAAACCCGGCCAGCAGAATCCTGTTGAATTCCGGTGCGGGAACCTGCCGGACGGATCGACCAAACGCGCCCTTGTTGGTCTTGCCGTCCGGGCGTTGAAGCAGCGTTTCAAAATAGTCGCCGCCCTCGTGAAACGGAACCGCATTCGGAAACGCGATATAGTCGCTTACAAATGCAAAAAAGTGCCCCTCGCGGCTGAAATCCCGTTCGACGCTCACAACCCTGGCCGCCGCAAAATAGGCTTGGCGACCGCCGGTTTTTTCGGAAGCCGCCGTTATCCTGCGTGGTTCGTAATAGACGATCCAGTCTCCCACAGCCGATTCAACCGCGCGCAGATACGTTTGCGGAAAGTGATACCGCGCTTCGGGCAGATCATCATAGATGGAACCATCTGCATGGGTGAACACAGCGTTCGCCATGCAACGAACCTATCAGCACGCGCAATCGCAAGCCAGGGGCCGGCATGACCTTTGCCGAGCTCGACATAACCTCGAACTTTTCCTTCCTCACCGGCGGATCGCACGCCGAGGAATATGCGCAAACAGCGGGCTTGACGGGGATGCCGGCGCTGGCGATTGCGGACGAAAACTCGGTCGCGGGGATCGTGCGGGCGCATAGCAAACTGCGCGAGATTGCGCGTGATGTTCGCGAGCGGGCAAAACTGGAGGCAGAACAAGGACCGGTCGGGCCACCATCGCGCAGCTCGCCCGACCCTGCATCCGCCGCGATCCGCAACATCCCCCGCCTGCTGCCCGCCGCCCGTCTGGTGCTGGAGGACGGATTCACGCTGACGGTTCTGCCGCGTGATCGCACCGCATGGGGGCGGTTGTGCCGGATATTGTCGGTCGGACGACAGCGGGTTGAAAAGGGCCGGTGCCTGCTCAGGTTCGATGATCTGCTGAAATGGGGCGAGGGGCTGGAAATGCTGGTGCATCCGTCCCCGGCGGCTTTTCACAATGCAGCCCCTGCCGCCGCGCCGGAGCCCCTTGGCAGCAAGGAGGCCCCGGATCAGGTCCGGGACGACACGGCGAACTGGAATCCCCACACGAAACATCTGATCCGCCACTTTCCCGGCCAGTGTCACCTGTTGCTTTCCCCCCGCTATGACGGGCAGGACAAGGCGCGTTTCAAACGCCTCGCCCGGCTGGCGGAAAGCCTGAAAATTCCCACCATCGCCTCGGCCAGCCCCATCATGCACGACGCGTCCCGCCGCCGCCTGACCGATGTTCTGACCGCGATCCGCACCTCTGCCCGCGTCGATCAACTGGGGCGCGCCGCCCTCACCAATGCCGAGCGGCGCCTGCGGTCCGGGGCCGAAATGCGCCGTCTGTTCCGGGGGTTTGAAGATGCGGTTGCCCGCAGCGGCGAACTGGCCGGGCGCTGCACCTTCTCGCTGGACGAGCTCCGATACGAATATCCGTCCGAAATCGCCCCCGGCGAGACCCCGGCCCAGCGGCTGACCCGGCTGGCCCGCGCCGGGCTGAAATGGCGCTATCCGGGTGGCGCACCGGAACGGGTGCAAAAGATGCTGGCCCACGAACTGGCCCTGATCGCCAAGCTGAAATACGAGCCCTATTTT
This sequence comes from uncultured Rhodobacter sp., assembly GCA_964600965.1. Taxonomy (GTDB): domain Bacteria; phylum Pseudomonadota; class Alphaproteobacteria; order Rhodobacterales; family Rhodobacteraceae; genus UBA5972. The sequence continues at coordinate 2,930 of CAZRLO010000014.1, read as the reverse complement.
CTGACCGTCAGCGATGTGGTCGATTTCGCGCGGCAACGCGGCATCCTGTGCCAGGGGCGAGGTTCCGCGGCCAATTCGGTGACCTGCTACGCGCTGGGCGTGACCTCGGTTTCCCCTGAAATCGGTGCCATGGTGTTCGAGCGGTTCGTGTCCGAAGCAAGGGATGAACCGCCCGATATCGACGTCGATTTCGAACACGAGCGGCGCGAAGAGGTGATCCAGCACATCTATGAACGCTATGGCCGTCACCGCGCGGGCCTCTGCGCTACGGTCGTCCATTATCGCGGCAAACGCGCCATTCGCGAGGTCGGGCGCGCCATGGGGCTGACCGAGGATACGATTTCCGCCATGTCCTCGCAGCTTTGGGGGTGGGGGGCGGACGGGATGCCCGAGGCGCGTCTACGCGAGATCGGCATGGACCCGACCGACAAGCGCCTGATCCAGACGCTCGACCTTTGTCGGCAAATCAGGGGCTTTCCGCGCCACCTTTCCCAACACGTCGGCGGCTTCATCATGACCGAGGGGCGGCTTGACGAACTGGTCCCGATCGAGAACGCCACGATGGAGGACCGCACCGTCATCTGTTGGGACAAGGACGATATCGACGCGCTGGGCATTCTCAAGGTTGATGTCCTCAGTCTTGGGATGCTGACCTGTATCAGAAAGGCGTTCGACCTGATGGCCCTGCATCATCGGCTGGAATACACGCTGGCAACCCTGCCGCCCGAGGACCCGGCGGTTTACGACATGCTGTGCGTGGCCGACAGCGTTGGCGTCTTTCAGGTGGAAAGCCGCGCCCAGATGAATTTCCTGCCCCGCATGAAGCCGCGCTGTTTTTACGATCTGGTGATCGAGGTCGCCATTATCCGCCCCGGCCCCATTCAGGGCGACATGGTGCACCCGTTCATCAGGCGCAGGAATGGCGAGGAAAAGGTCAGCTTTCCGTCCGATGCGCTGGGCGAGGTTCTGGGCAAGACGCTGGGCGTGCCGCTTTTTCAGGAACAGGCCATGCAGATCGCCATCATCGGTGCGGGGTTTTCGCCCGACGAGGCGGATCGTTTGCGCCGCTCGCTGGCCACGTTCAAGAAACATGGCAGCGTCAGCGCGTTTCACGACCGGTTCATGCGCGGGATGGCGGCGAACGGGTATGACACTGATTTCGCGGCGCGCTGTTTCAGCCAGATCGAAGGGTTCGGCAGCTATGGTTTTCCCGAAAGTCACGCCGCCAGTTTTGCCCTGCTGGTCTATGCCAGCGCCTGGATCAAGAAACACCACCCCGGCATTTTCGCCTGCGCGCTGCTCAACGCGCAGCCGATGGGGTTCTATGCGCCTGCCCAGATCGTGCGCGACGCGCGTGAACATCGGGTCGATGTGCGCCCGGTCTCGATCAGCCATTCCTTTTGGGACAACGTGATGGAACCCGATGGCAGGGGTGGCCTCGCGCTCAGGCTCGGGTTTCGCCAGATCAAGGCCATGCGCGAGGAAGAGGCCACATGGATCACGGCCGCGCGTGGCAATGGCTATCTGACGGTCGAGGATGTCTGGCGCCGCGCGGGAACGCCCCCGCGCCTGTTGTACCGGCTGGCCGAGGCCGACGCCTTCGCCCCCCTTGGCCTGTCGCGCCGCGAGGCCCAGTGGCAGGCCCGCGCCATCACCGGCGACGCCCCCCTGCCGCTGTTCGCCCGCGAGTTGGAGGGCGAGGGGATCATGGAACCGTCGGTATACTTCACCGAAATGACCGAGGGCGAGCACGTCGTCGAAGACTACGTCACCACGCGCCTGACCCTGCGATCCCATCCGCTGGCGCTGCTGAGGCCGATGCTGACGCCGGGTTGATTTAACGCCAAACAAATGCAATCAAAACGGTATTCTTGCGGAGAAGAATTCATGCCTATCGGATTTGACTTGGCCCTGTCCGCCCTGCTCGGCGCATCTATCGGCGGAACCTTTCTGATTGTCTGGAAATTATTCACTCCGGCATCAGCCCGAAAATCGGCGATTAAACGCACAAGGCCGCTGCAAACCGCCTATTGGTTGATTTTTGTTCCGCTCCTGATGGGTTCGATCGCGGTTTCAACATATTTCAAACCGCGGATTCACGCATGGTTCGCAACCCCGATCGTCGCCACATTACCAGAAGGTCAGATGCTTGCCGGCAAATGGTGGATCGACCCCGACGGCACCGGACATGTGAAAATATCGAATGGATCCCTGACCTGCTCAGAGGCATACGACGGGCGCAACACCGACGCGTTCGTTGACACATCCGGAAAATGTTCGGACGGGCAGAGCTATCACTTGCGCGTAATCCGTTACGGCACCGCGAACCGCAAGAATTTCGGCGAAGGTGTCTGGCAGAATAATGACCGGTACGGCTGGTATGTGTTCGGCTGGAAGGCGCGCCTTGCGATCCTCACGCATGGATGGCTCGGGCTGCCGTGGAGGCAAGCCAGCGATCAGGATTTTGCGGCTATCACCGGATAGCGTAACCATTCGTCTTTGTGGAAAAAATATCCCCGGCGGAGCCATAAGCGTTTTTTGCCTTCGGCGAGGATATTTCGCCCACAAAGACGTAACGGATTTTTAACCACGTTCAGTCAATGTTGGGGCACGGTACAGGCGGGGACGCCGATGGCCGCCCACGAAGAAGCCCCCTGTCCCGTTCCGGGGCCGGGGGTCGCGGCGGCCATGTAATCACCCGGTTTCCCCTATCAATTCCCTTCGAATATGTTACGATTTCTGAACGTTTCGCCGAGCAGATGGGGCACGCACCATTAAACGAATGATCGCACTCGTCATTGCCTTGTCGGCCATGACAGGTTTCGCCGTCGCCGACGGCCTGACCTTTTCCGGCGGCAGGGTCGGCGTGAAAGCACATCAATTCTACTACACGGGCGGCGGAACGGCCACTTTCACGAATGTCAACGGCG
>CAZRLO010000013.1:11034-37677 GCA_964600965.1 uncultured Rhodobacter sp. | reverse complement strand
TGATATCGTTCACAATGCTGGGTTTCGCGGCCGGGGTGCGCACGATGATGCGCACCGCCAAGGAAATCCAGGAGGCAAGCGTCAGCGCCGCGGCTGCGGACGACGCGAACGATTAACGCCCCCCGGGGCTGATAGACAAAGGGCACGCGAATGGCAGCCGAAGAAGCAGGCAACGGATTCAACATCCATCCGATGGATCAGTTCGTGATCAAGCCGCTTTTCGGCGATGGCGAAATCCTGTTTTATACGCCCACCAACGTCACCCTGTGGATGGGGATTGCGGTGCTGTCGATCATCGCGCTGCTGGTGCTTGGAACGCGCGGGCGGGCCATGGTCCCGTCGCGCAGCCAGTCGGTGGCCGAGGAAATCTATGGCTTCGTCTACAAGATGACCGAGGATATCGCGGGCAAGGAGGGGCTGAAATACTTCCCCTACATCATGACGCTGTTCATGTTCATCGTTTTGTCGAACGTCCTGGGCCTGCTGCCGCTTAGCTTTACCACCACGTCGCATATTGCGGTCACGGCGACCATGGCGATCACGGTGTTTCTGACGGTAACCATCATCGGTTTTGTCAAGAACGGCGCAAAATTCCTGTCGTTGTTCTGGATATCGTCGGCCCCGCTGGTGCTGCGGCCCATTCTGGCGATCATCGAGATCATCAGCTATTTCGTGCGTCCGGTCAGCCATTCGATCCGGCTGGCTGGCAACATGATGGCCGGTCACGCGGTTATCAAAGTTTTCGCGGGCTTTGCGGGCGCTCTGGGCGTCGGCGCGGTGGCCCCGATCGCGGCCATCATGGCGGTTTACGGGCTGGAACTGCTCGTCACCGTCATTCAGGCCTATGTATTCACGATTCTGACCGTTGTGTATCTGAACGATGCGTTGCATCCCGCGCACTAGGAAAGAAACCAAAATTCCAGCCATTCAAATCTGAAGGAGAAATCAAATGGCAGTCGAAGGCGATCTGGTACAAATGGGCGCACTGATCGGTGCGGGTCTGGCCTGCACCGGCATGGGGGGCGCCGCCGTTGGCGTTGGCCACGTGGTCGGAAACTACTTGTCGGGCGCATTGCGCAATCCGTCGGCAGCCGGCGGACAGACCGCGACGATGTTCATCGGGATCGCGTTTTCCGAGGCGCTGGGAATTTTCTCGTTCCTGGTTGCGCTGTTGCTGATGTACGCACAATAGGTCGGGCAGGAATTCGAAGGGCGGTCCGCGCGTTCGGGCCGCCGGGGAATGAGCGCTGACGGAGGGTGCAATGGCATCTGAAACAACATCCGAGACCGGTCACGCCGCTGCCCAGCATTACGAGGGCATGCCGCAACTGAACTTTGAATGGTTCCCGAACCAGATTTTCTGGCTCGTCGTCACCCTGGTCGTGGTCTACCTGATCCTGACCCGCGTGGCGTTACCGCGCATCGCCAGCGTGATTTCGGAACGCGCCAACGCCATTTCCAGCGATCTGGAATCGGCGGAAGCGTTGAAGATCAAGGCGTCCGAAGCCGAGGCCGCCTATGACAAGGCGCTTGCCGACGCCCGGGCCGAGGCTGTGGGCATCGTCGCCCAGGCCAAGGGCCATATCCAGAAAGACCTGGATGTCGCCATCCAAAAGGCCGATGCGGAAATCGCGGCCAAGACCGCCGAATCCGAGGCGGCAATTGCCGAGATCCGCAAAGGTGCGCTGAAAAGCGTCGAAATCGTTGCCAAAGATACTGCAAGCGCCATCATCGCGGCGGTCATGCCGGGAACTGGTGACGCCAAGGCGGTCGGCGCGGCAGTAAAAACCCGCATGAAGGGGGCGTAGGGCATGAAAATCCTGACCACGTTTTCAACGATCACCGCACTGGCGGCCACGCCCGCGCTGGCGGCGAGCGGCCCGTTCTTTTCGCTGAACAACACCAATTTCGTGGTGCTGATCGCGTTCGTTCTGTTTGTCGGCGTGCTGATCTATCTGAAGGTGCCCGCGCTTGTGGGCGGCATTCTGGACAAGCGTGCCGATACCATCCGGGCCGAATTGGACGAGGCACGCAACCTGCGCGAAGAGGCGCAGACCATTCTGGCATCGTACGAGCGCAAGCAAAAAGAAGTGGCCGAACACGCGGCGCAAATCGTCGAACACGCCAAGGCCGAAGCTGCGAATGCCGCGGAACTGGCCAAGGGCGAACTCGCGGCCTCGATTACGCGGCGGCTGCAGGCGGCCGAAGATCAGATCGCCTCGGCAGAGGCGGCGGCAGTCAAGGAAGTGCGCGACCGCGCGGTCAGCGTTGCGGTTGCCGCGGCGGGCGATGTCATTGCCAAGGCCATGACGGCCAAGGCTGGCGGCGCATTGATCGACGACGCGATTTCAGATGTCGGCAAGAAGCTGAACTGACTCCGGCGCGTCGCAGCATTCCAAAGGCCCGGCCCGGCGGCCGGGCTTTTTCGTTTCCGGGCCGCGTGGTTCCAATCCTACGGTTTGATCCGCTAGGGTGAAACGTAAATCGTGACCGGCCCCGCCGTCCCAAACCGATAGGCATGCGCCCGCGCGCGGCTAAGCGCGGTCTGGGGATGCAGATAGACAGGGTGCGCCGGCACGACGTAGGGATCGGTCCAGATGACCACTTCGCGGTAACCCGGTTCGGTCTGAACGTAGTACCTGTTTCCGTAGGTCGTATAGGTCGCGGTCGGTTGTGCGACATAGGGTTCCGGATAGACCGAATATTTGGTGGGCGAAGCGCCGATTGCCGGCAGCGGCGGGCCACCATTCCAGTTATCCGGATAGGCCGTGCTGCCCATTCCCTGCGCGCCGGCAATGGTTGCCGTAACGGCTGCTGCCGCCGCAAGCAGGCCGGTCCATAGATGTTTCATAATCGCCCCCACGCATAAAATGATTAACAATCCGTTACATAGGGGCAGGACAGAGTCAAAATACCGGCAAAATCGGCCCGGATGCGAACATAGTTGGCACAGATTCTGGGGATTGTTTCCCGTCTTGGCACAATATCGGCTTGATCGCATGGCACTGCCGCGGCGGAGCGAATCCGCCCCGGCATTTCGCCATGGTGATTCGACGGCGGGCTTGGGTCAGGTGATCGGACGGATGATAATCTCGACCCGGCGGTTCTGTTCGCGGCCCTGCTCGGTAAGGTTGGTGTCTTTCGGCTCTTCCTCGCCGCGGCCAAAGGCGCGCATCCGGCCGGGCGCGACATCGCCGTCGGCGAGAATATTGTAAACACTTTGCGCACGCTCTGCGGAAAGCTGTTGGTTGAAACTGGCCTCGCCGACATTGTCGGTGTGGCCGATCACGTCGATCGTGGTGTCGGGAAAATCGTTCATGCTGGCCGCGAGGACGGCCAGATCGCCGCGCAGGTCGCTGCGTACAAATGTGCTGCCTGTGTCAAAGGTGATGCCATCGGGCAGCGTCACCACCAGTTCCTTGCCGGTATTGACGATGCCGACTTCGCTGTTCTTGAGGCTGGTTCGCAACGAGGCCTCTTGCGCGTCAAGCTGTTGGCCGACCAGCCCGCCGACGGCGGCACCAATCGCGGTTCCCAACAGGATATTGCGGCGCTTGACCTTTTTCTTGCCGCCCGTGGTCGAGCCGATGATGCCCCCGATCAGGCCGCCAATGACGGAACCTTCGGTGGTCTTCGGCATCGGTTGGCCGGTATTGCTGACGCAGGCGGATAACGCGAATGCGCAGGCGGTTGCAAACATCGTCGAACGTGTAGCGGGGGTCATGGCGGGCCTCAAACTGTGGTTTTTTGTTGTTATTGCAGTGATTCTATCAAGGTTTGGCACAAAACGCACGAAAGTTCGCAGATCCTGAGCGGGAAGTCGCCCGCGGCGCACCTGGTCCGCTCAATCCAAAGCTCGCATCAATGATGTCCTTTGCGCCCGGATTGCCTGCAATCCCGTTCGCACCCGACCGCGCCCCGCCCGAATGCCGCCGCGGGCGCGGGGCCGGGCCGGGGGACAACCGTCCAATTCCGCCGGGTTGTCGTGCTGCCCCGGGGCGGCTGCGTTATTCCGCCGCCTCAAGCCGCGCGCTTTCCCACGCCAGCAAGGCGCGCTTGACCGGCAATCCCCAGTGGTAACCGCCCAGTCCGCCGGATTTTCGCAGGGCCCGGTGACAGGGGATCAGCCAGCTCACCGGGTTGCGCCCGACGGCCGTGCCGACGGCACGAACGGCCTTGGGGTTGCCGATCCGGCGGGCGATTTCGCTGTAGGTGGTGACGTGACCCGAGGGGATCGACAAGAGTGCCTCCCATACCTTGATCTGAAAGGGTGCGCCGATCAGGTGCAGCCGTGCCTCGCCGTTGTCGCGCAGCGCCGCGCCGACCCATCGTTGCAGCATCTGCGGGTTTTCCTGAAACGTGGCGGCCGGCCAGCGGGCGGTCATGTCGTCCATCGCGTCGGCACGCCCGCATTCCGCCGCAAAGGCCATGCCGCAGATGCCGCGATCGGTGCCCATGACCAGCATGTCGCCAAACGGGCTGTCAAACCAACCGAACCTGATCAGCAACCCTGCACCCTTTGTCGCATATTCGCCGGGGCTCATGGCCTCCCATCGCAGGAACAGGTCATGCAGTCGCGATGATCCCGAAAGACCGGATTCCAGTGCCGTGTCCAAGAGGGTGAACCGATCGGCAAGTAGGGATTTGGCATGGTCGAGCTGCAAGTACTGCTGATACCGCTTGGGCGACACACCGACCCATTGGCTGAACAGGCGCTGAAAATGCGCCGGGCTGAGGCCGGTCGCGGCAGCGACTTCGTCAAGGCCCGGATTCGCCGCGACATTCGCGTCGATATAATTAAGCGCGCGCGCAATCAGGTCATAGTGATATGGGTTTTGTGACATTGGTGTACCTTTCGTGGGTAAAATGGCGCGGAACCGCCCGGTGCGCCACCCGAATCCTGCGCATTCGCGGCGCGGGCGGGTTCGGCGGCCAATGACCGGTCGTGGATTTTGGGGCTGCGGTCTATTTTTCGGGAATTTTCTTGCGCGGCCCAAGGGTGTCGGGGCGGGGATCTGGCGGGCGATGCCGTTTCTGTTGGGAAAATCAGGGCTCTTGCACGATCGCTGTTTGCGGTCGTCGGTGCCGTGCAACACCCCATCGTCCAGCGGTCGCCGATTGGCCGGCAACTTTTGGGGCGGCGAAGGATTGTTCCGGGCCGGGGTCGGCTGGTTTTTTCGTTGGTTCCGGGGGCGAGATTATCGAGAACTTTGGGTCGGCATTTCGCGGGTCGGCCTTGCGTGACTAAAATATTTTAATCACGCAAGGGATCGACGTCTATGCCACGAAAAAATAACCACTTTTACCTGATATTGCCGGACGTTCTGTTCCGAATTTTCAATGCTTATTCAAACACGCCATGGGCAAACCATCCGCCGGAGACCAGACCGCCATGGGCGTAAAACAGCCACAACCGTTCGCCACTTCCGGTGGTTACGCGCCAATAGTCGCGGGTGCCCGAGCGCCAGTCGGGATCATCAAGCCACCATTCCGGTGCCAGCCGTTCGGGCCCGGTGGCGTCGGTCGGTGTCAGGGTGCGGCGGCGCCAGCGAAAACACGTCGGCAGGTGCGGGCTATCGTCCGCCGTCACGATCTCGGGCGGGAACAGCACCAGCGGGCGCGGCACCGTTGGCGCAGCCCAGCCGGTGGCGGGACCGGCCCAGGCTGCCGCCATGATCGTCGCGGTCTTTTCCGGGATATGGCTGTCGGCGGGATAGAGGCACAGGATCGATTCCAGCCCGATCCGCCCGCCGATCCGGGTGATCAGATCGTCCAGTTCCGTGCCGGAATCCCGGCGCTGACTGGCGTTGGCCAGCGCTTCGGCATGGCCGGAATGCTGGGTTGGGTGCAGCGGTTCGCTCTGCGATGCCTCCAGCCGGATGGCATCGATGCCAAAGCCGGGGTCGATCTCGGCCAGTTTCAGGGCGATCAAGGGGCGGATCTGCTCGGGCGAGCGGCTGGGCCGCGCCAGCCCGGCCTCGATTCGCTGGCTGGTGTGATCAGAGCGCATGAATTCCAGCCGAACGCGCCGCGCGCCCTGTCCGTGGCTCTTCAGCTTTTCGCACAGGGGCAGCAGCAACCGGTCGAGCGCTGCCATGATGTCGGTCTCCAGCCCCACGGGTTCGGGCAGGGTCAGCCTCGTGGCAAAGCGGATATCGGCATGTGCGGGCGTGATCGGTTCGGGTTCCACCCCCAGCGCCTGATCGAGCCTTTTCACCACGTCGCGCCCGAACCGCCGCGCCAGTGCGGCGCGGGGCAGGCCGGCCAGATCATCGATGCGGCGGATGCCCAGCCGCACGAGGTTGGTTGCCGCAGCCGGTGGCAGGCGCAGGGCGGCCACGGGCAGCGCCGCGATGGCCTGCCGGGTGCGTCCCGGCGGTGCGATCATGGCGGCATCGGTGGTCAGGACCGGGCGCGGTGCGGTGCCGCCGCGGGTCCAGTGTCGCCGCGCTGCGCGGGATCGGGTGGCGCGCGCCTCCTGATCAATGGCATCGCCCGTGCGCATTGATTGCCCCGTCTGACCGGCATACCGCGCCAGCGCCCAGGCAGCCCCGGGCGTATCGGCAATACCGGTCTGGGCAGACAGGCCAAGGGCCGCGCATTCGTCCCGGATGGTTTCGGCCAGCGCCGCCTCGCCGCCGAACAGATGTGCGCAACCGCTGATATCCAGCATCAGGGCGGCAGGCGGTTCCTCGGCGATATAGGGCGTGAATTTGCCGGCCCAACGGCGCAAATGGGTCAGAAACGCAGCCTCGGCCACCGGGTTGGCGGGGCGGGTGATCAGATCGGTTGCAAAGGCGCGGGCATCGCGCAGGGGCTGGCCGCATTTCAGGCCCTCGGCCTCGGCTGTGACCGACAGGCTGGCCAGGGTCTGGGCATTGTTTTCCGTGGCAACGATGGCGAACGGGCCGGTAAGCGTGCCGCGCTCGAGCCGCAGCACCCGCTCGGCGGCGAGGCGGGGAAACCAGAGCGAAAGGATGCGACGGCGGTGGGCCATGAGAAATGTTCCCGATTTGTTCCAAATTTAACCATCCCATGACCCCGAGTCGAGTCCGCCGACAGCAAAAGTCGCAAACGGGCAAGAAATCACCGGGCCGGCAGGTTGACCTCGTTTCAGGAGGCGCACCAAACATGCTGACGAAAGAACAGAAACAACACTTCCGCCGCGACGGCGTGATCGTGGTGCCCGACGCCATCGGCCCCGAATTGCTGGGCGAATTGCGCCGGGATTTCGACGGCTGGGTCGCCGCAAGCCGCGCCGAAACCGGCCCCTATGGCCGCACCATCGACGGGCGGCCGCGATTTGACGTTGAACCGGGCCACACCAGCGATGCGCCCGGGTTGCGCCGCGTCGCCTCGCCCACCGAAATATCGGACGCCCACGCCCGCGCCGCCTTTGACAGCCCGGTCGCCGACATGGCGGCCGATCTGATTGGCCCCAACGTTCGGTTTCACCACGCCAAGGTCAATTCCAAGCTGCCCCACACCAGGACCACGGTGAAATGGCATCAGGATTTCCCGTTCGATCCCCATAGCAACGACGATCTGCTGACGGCGCTGATGTTTGTCACCGACCTGACGGACCAGAACGGGCCCCTGCGCGTCGTGCCGGGATCGCATCTGGGGCCGCTCCATTCGCTGTGGCAGGGCGGTGTGTTCACCGGCGCGGTTGCCGACAATGTGGCGGCAGAATTTGAGGCCGCCGCGATATCCTGCACCGGTCCCGCCGGTGCCGTCTGTCTGATGCATTCGCGGCTGGCCCACGCGTCGTCGGTAAACCGGTCGGATGCCGCGCGGACGCTGCTCATTGCGGCCTATGCGGCGGCGGATGCGGTGCCGCTGTCACCGGTTGCGGTGCCAAGCGCCCATGCGGGCAGGATCGTGCGCGGCGATGAGCCCGGGGTGATCCGCAGCACGGCTTTTGCGGTCGAGACCCCGGAAATCCCCAAATCCGCCTCGTTCTTTGACCAACAGGCGGAAAATACCTGACAGCTTGCCGCGCGCATCCTGCTTGCCGGATACGCGGACCTGCGACAGGAAGCCACGCGCCAAAACCGGGGCCATTCGGCTGGCCGCTTGGCCGGCTAGCCGTCTGGCTGTCTCGCCGGCTAGCCGTCTAACCGGTTAGACCAGTGGATATCGACGTAACATGTTGGTATCTAATAGTAATACGGCGATGTACCGCCTTGGCCCGTTGGCGTCAGCCGTCCGGTGCCATCCTCCGGACGTGGCGGTCGTTCCGAATATCGTGTTGTTGCGCGTTTCCATCGTGACCCGGCAACCGCCCCGCGATTTCCGAGGGTCTTGGGGCTGACGTCGCATGTTTGCGACATGGATGACGCAATCGTTCTTGATCGCGCGGGGAATCGGTGCCATGAAAATTGAGACGAAATTTTCACGAACGGGTTGTCCGATGCTGATGCAGAACGACATGCAAAGCAACTCGATGGGCGCGGATCTGCGGGCGCTCAGAAAGGCGCGCGGCCTGACGCTTGCGGCGCTGGGTGGGCTTTTGTCCCGGTCCGTCGGTTGGATCAGTCAGGTGGAACGTGATCTTTCGCGCCCCTCGATCGATGATTTGAGATCATTCGCGACCGCTTTTGACGTACCGGTGTCGTTGTTCTTTGGTCAGAGCACCGCGCCACAGGACGAACTTGGCTATGTGGTGCGCAAGGCGGCACGGCGCAAGATCGGCTCGGGCGTGGCCGGCCTGGTCGAGGAGATGCTTTCCCCGGATCTGACCGACGATTTCGAGGTGGTCCATTCGGTGTTTCAGCCAAATGCGCAGCTTTCCACGCCGAATGCGCGGCCAACGCAAGAGGTCGCCTATCTGATCAGTGGCAAGCTGGACCTGACCATCGGCGGGCGTGAGTTCACCCTTCTTCCGGGCGACAGTTTTCGCATCCGTGGTGAAACCTATTCCTGGGCAAACCCTTATCCGCAACCCGCCATCGCGATCTGGGTGATCGCGCCGCCGGTCTATTGAAGGAAAACGCGATGAAAACCGGAAGATGCGAATGCGGCGCGGTAAAATACCGGTCCAACGGCCCGTGGCGCGACATCATTGCATGTCATTGCACGCAATGCCGCCGCACGACCGGGCATCACTGGGCGGCGACCGCGGTCCCCACCGAAGCGCTTGAAATCACGGATAAAACCGGGCTGGTCTGGTTTCGGTCATCGGATATTGCCACGCGCGGTTTCTGCAATCGCTGCGGATCCAGCCTGTTTTACCGCCCGGATGGCAAGGATTATATCGCCATTGGGGCGGGAACGCTGGATGAACCGACCGGGCTGCGGCTGGTTGAGGATGTTTTTGCCCACGAAAAGGGCGACTATTACGCGTTGTCCGACGATATTCCCTACCACGGCGCATGGTCGGATGCGTGGCGCGATGCTTGACATTCTGACCAGTTTCGACCCGGCGGTTCTGGCCGCGTTCATTGCGGCGGGATTGCTGTTGAACATCACGCCCGGCGTCGACTTCGTTTTCGTTTCGGCCAGCGCGATCAGCGGCGGGCCGAAAATCGGCATGGCGGCGGGACTGGGCGTTGTGCTGGGGGTGGCGTTGCACGTTCTGGCGGCGGCCGCCGGGGTATCGGCGATGCTGCTGGCCTATCCCGCGGCCTTTGATGCGATCCGATACGCCGGGGCGGCCTATCTGGTCTGGCTGGCGGTGCAGACGTGGCGATCCTCAGGCGATCTGGGGCGGGCGCGCGCGGCAATTTCGGTTCGCGCCGCGATCCGACGCGGGTTCATCACCAATTTTCTGAACCCGAAGACCGCCCTGTTCATCTTTGCCTTCATCCCGCAATTCACCGATCCCGCCATTGGCCCGGTCTGGGCGCAAATTCTGGTTCTGGGGGCGATATTCCTTTTTTTCGGCTTTCTGTTCGTGATGTGCCTGGGGGCGGCGGCGGGGACGTTTGCCGATGCACTGAGGGCACGGGTAACGGTGCTGAACAAGGTCACCGCAATTCTGTTTGGCGGGCTGGCGGCTCGTCTGATTTTCGACTGAGGGGAAAGAAATGTCCGAATTTCCAACGACGGCCCGCGTGGTCATCATCGGCGGCGGGGCCGTGGGTGCTTCGGCGCTCTATCATCTCGCGCGTGCGGGCTGGCGCGATTGTGTGCTGCTTGAAAAGAACGAACTGACGGCGGGTTCCACGTGGCACGCGGCCGGGAATGTGCCGACATTTTCGACAAGCTGGTCGATCATGAACATGCAGCGCTATTCGACCGAGCTTTATGCGGGTTTGGGCCATGCGGTCGATTATCCGATGAATTATCACGTCACCGGCTCAATCCGCCTGGCGCATTCCCGCGAGCGGATGCAGGAGTTCGAGCGCGCCAAGGGCATGGGGCTGTATCAGGGGATGAACCTTGAAATTCTGTCACCCGCCGAGACGCAGGAGCGCTATCCCTTCCTTGAAACCCACGATCTGGTGGGTTCGCTCTATGACCCCGCCGACGGCGATATCGACCCCGCGCAACTGACGCAGGCGCTGGCCAAGGGCGCGCGTGACATGGGTGCACGGATCGAACGCTTCTGTCCCGCGACCGGCGTTTCCCGCAAGAACGGCGAATGGATCATCCACACCGCCAAGGGCGACATTGCGTGCGAATACGTGGTCAACGCCGCCGGATATTATGCGCAGCGCGTAGGTGAATGGTTCCGCAAATATGGCGGGCGCACGGTGCCGATGATGGTCATGAGTCACCAATATCTGCTGAGCGAGGAAATCCCCGAACTGGAAAAATGGAGCCGCGAATCCGGTGCAAAACTGCCGCTTTTGCGCGATGTCGACAGTTCCTATTACCTGCGCCAGGAAAAAAACGGCCTGAACCTTGGCCCCTACGAGGGCAACTGCAAGGCGCATTGGGTCGATCCCGCCGACCCAATGCCCGAGGATTTCAGTTTTCAGCTTTATCCCGACGATCTGGACCGGATCGAATGGCATATCGAAGACGCGATGGCCCGCGTGCCTCTGCTGGGGCAGGCCGGGATATCCAAGGTCATCAACGGTCCGATCCCCTATGCGCCCGACGGCAACCCCCTGATCGGGCCGATGCCCGGCGTGCCCAACGCGTTCGAGGCGTGTGTCTTTACCTTTGGCATCGCCCAGGGCGGCGGGGCCGGCAAGGTTCTGGCCGAGTGGATCACCGAAGGTCAGACCGAATGGGACATGTGGTCGTGCGATCCGCGGCGTTACACCGATTACACCGACGCGGATTATTGCGTCGAGACCGGCAAGCAGGTCTATGGCCACGAATATGCGATGCATTTCCCGCATCATCGCTGGCCCGCCGGCAGGGACCGGAAATTGTCACCGATCGATGATCGCATCCGCAGCCTTGGCGGGCAGATGGGGGTCTATAACGGCTGGGAACGCGCCAACTGGTTTGCCGCCGAGGGCGACGACACGTCCGAAGCCGCGACCCAGACATGGAACCGCAACGGTCCGTGGGCGCGGCGCGTGCGCGAAGAATGCGAGGCGGTGCGTGACGCGGCGGGAATTCTCGACCTGCCGGGTTTTTCGCGCTACCGGGTGCAGGGCGAAGGGGCCGATGAATGGCTGCGCGGGTTCTGCACCGGTGGCATTCCGAAAATCGGCCGCATTGGCCTGATCTATGTTTCCGACCGGCGCGGGCGCATTCTGACAGAAATGTCGGTCATGCGGATCAAAGAGGATTTCTATTTCCTGATCACGGCTGGCGGGGCCGAATGGCACGATCTGGAACTGGTGAAATCCCGGCTGCCAAGGGAAACGGCGATCGAGGTTCAGAACGTCACCAAGGATTTCATGACCCAGATTTTCACCGGGCCGAAATCCCGCGAGATTCTGGCGCAAATCACCGATGCCGACCTGACGCTGCCGTGGCTTTCGCACCAATCGGCCAAAATCGGCGAACATTGGGTGCAACTGGTCCGGGTCAGTTTCGCCGGCGAACTGGGCTGGGAAATCCATACGCAGATGCCGGATACGGCGGCGGTCTATGACATCGTCATGGCGGCGGGCGTGGGTCATGGGTTGAAACCCTTTGGCATGTTCGCGCTGAATGCGCTCAGGATCGAAAAGGGGTACCGCGCGTGGAAGGGCGACCTTTCGACCGATTATTCCATTCTGGAGGGCGGGCTGGAACGTTTCGTCAAGCTGGACAAACCGCAGGAATTTGTCGGCAAGGCGGCGATATTGAGCGAAAGACAGCGCGGCGTTGCCAAGCGGTTCGTGATGCTGGTGGTGGATGCAGGCGACGCGGACGCGCCCTATATGTCGACCCTCTGGCACGACGGCAAGGTGGTCGGCGAGACGACATCGGGGGCTTGGGGATACCGGGTCAACGCCTCGGTCGCGCTGGGCATGCT
This sequence comes from uncultured Rhodobacter sp., assembly GCA_964600965.1. Classification (GTDB taxonomy): domain Bacteria; phylum Pseudomonadota; class Alphaproteobacteria; order Rhodobacterales; family Rhodobacteraceae; genus UBA5972. Next base: position 25,310 of record CAZRLO010000013.1, on the reverse strand, counting down.
GCGGGCCGATCTGGCGGTGCCGGGAACCGAGATCGAGGTGGAGATTTACGGCGAACGTTGCCGGGCGGTGGTGCAGGAGGATCAGCCATTGTGGGATCCCGCGAACGAGCGGTTGCGCGCGTGAGAGGTGTCAACGCCGAACCCGCGGGGAATTCCCGAAACCGGGTGCCGCATTGGAAAGGGTCGCCGCTTGCGCGGGGATGAAAGTGGAGAGAGACATGACCGCAATCACCCTGCTTGACGGCGGGATCGGACAGGAAATCGTCAAGCGCGCCGGTGCGCCGCTGACGCCGCTATGGTCCACAAGCTCGATGATCGACCGGCCCGGAATCGTGCGCGAGGTTCATGAACAATATTTCGACGCAGGCGCAACCATTGCCACGACCAATACCTATTGCGTCCATCGCGACCGGCTGGCGGCTGCGGGGATCGAGGATCGGTTTGGGGCGCTGCTTGATCAGGCGATGGCCGAGGCACAGGCGGCGAAGCGAAAGACCGGCGCGGGCCGGATCGCGGCTTCCATCGGCCCGCTTGGCGCGTCCTATCGCCCCGACCTCTGCCCGCCGGTCCGCGCTGCCGCGCCCATGTTCAAAGAGGTGGCGGCGCGATTGACGGAGGGTGCCGACCTGCTGTTGTGCGAAACCGTGGCGTCGCTGCGCCACGCCGCCGGCGTCCTGACGGGGGTCGGGGATTGCGGGCTGCCGGTCTGGTTGGCGGTGACGGTGTCGGATGATGACGGAACCAAATTGCGTTCTGGTGAACCGGTGTCCGCTCTGGCGGAAATCATTGATGAATTCGCACCCGAAGCGATCATGGTCAATTGTGCTGTGCCCGAAGTCATGGCCCCGGCGCTGGCGATCATCGGGAATTTCGGCAAACCTTTCGGGGCCTATGCCAATGGTTTTAGCCGGATCAGTGACGCGTTCCTTGAAGATCGCCCGACCGTCGATGCGCTGGAGGCGCGGGCCGATCTGAACCCCGCGAAATACGCCGATTTCGCCATGCGCTGGGTCGGCATGGGCGCGACCATCGTCGGCGGTTGCTGCGAGACCGGCCCGGCGCATATCGCGGAAATCGCGCGGCGGCTGGACCGCGGCGGGTTCGCGATCGTCTGAGGTGGTGATGAGTATTTCCGGAACAATGAGGCCGACGGGATTCCCGCCGAGCGACAGAGAGGAGCCCGAACATGGCTGATCTTCCAAACCAGGCCCGCGCGGTCGTCATCGGCGGCGGCGTCATCGGATGTTCGGTCGCGTATCATCTGACCAAGCTGGGCTGGAAGGATGTGGTTCTGCTGGAACGCAAGCAATTGACCAGCGGCACGACATGGCACGCCGCCGGATTGATCGCGCAATTGCGGGCAACCGCGAACATGACGAGGCTCGCGAAATACAGCCAGGAACTGTATGGCAATCTGGAAGCGGAAACCGGTGTGGCGACCGGATTTCGCCGGGTCGGCTCGATCACGGTCTCCCTTACCGAGGACCGGCGCGAGGAAATCTTCCGGCAGGCGGCCATGGCGCGGGCCTTTGGTGTGGAGGTCGAGGAGATCAGTCCGCAAGAGGTCAAGACGAGGTACGAACATCTGAACATCGAAGGCGTGACCGGCGGCATCTACATCCCCAGGGACGGGCAGGGCGACCCGGCCAACATTGCCCTGGCGCTGGCGCGCGGCGCGCGGCAGGGCGGCGCGCGGATCAAGGAGCAGGTGAAGGTCACGAATATCGCCCGCACGGGGAACCGCGTGACCGGCGTCGATTGGGAAAGCGGCGACGACAAAGGGCATATTGCAGCGGATTTCGTCGTCAATTGCGCGGGCATGTGGGGGCATGAAGTCGGGCGCATGGCGGGGGTCAATGTGCCGCTTCATGCCTGCGAGCATTTTTATATCGTGACCGAGGCGATCGAGGGCCTGACCCAGATGCCGGTTCTGCGCGTGCCCGACGAAATGGCCTATTACAAGGAGGACGCCGGCAAATACCTGCTGGGCGGTTTTGAGACGGCGGCCAAACCCTGGGGAATGAACGGCATTCCGGAGAGTTTCGAATTTGATCAGTTGCCCGAGGATTTCGACCATTTCGAACACATCATCGAGATGGCCTGCGCCCGGGTGCCGCTGCTGGGTCAGGCGGGCATTCATACGTTTTTCAATGGCCCGGAAAGTTTCACACCAGACGACGCCTATCATCTGGGTCGTTCGCCCGAGGTGGAAAACTTCTTTATTGCCGCGGGTTTCAATTCGGTCGGCATCCAGTCGGCTGGCGGGGCCGGGATGGCGCTGGCGCAATGGATGGAGGACGGTGCGCGTCCGTTTGATCTGGGGGATGTCGATATCGCCCGCAACCAGCCGTTTCAGGGCAACCGGACCTATCTGTTCGAGCGCTCCAAGGAAACGCTGGGGTTGCTATACGCCGACCATTTCCCGTATCGCCAAAAGGCCACGGCGCGGGGCATTCGGCGAACCCCGTTTCACGCGCAACTGCTGGAACATCGTGCGGTGATGGGCGAGCTTGCCGGGTGGGAGCGCGCGAACTGGTTTGCGAATGCGGGGCAGGAACGCGACTACCGCTATAGCTGGAAACGCCAGAACTGGTTTGAAAACTCGGCGGCAGAGCACCGGGCGGTGCGCGACAACATCGGAATGTACGACATGTCGTCCTTTGGCAAACTGCGCGTCGAAGGCCCGGATGCCGAGGCATTTCTGAACCATGTCTGCGGGGCGGACATGTCGGTACCGGTCGGCAAGATCGTCTATACGCAATTCCTGAACGAACGCGCCGGGGTCGAAGCGGATGTGACCGTCACCCGGCTTGCCGAAACGCTGTATCTGGTCGTCACCCCGGCGGCGACGCGGTTGGCCGATGAAACCTGGCTGCGCCGCCATCTGGGCGAGTTCCGCGCCGTCATTACCGATGCGACCGCCGCCGAAGGGGTGCTGGCCGTGATGGGGCCGAATGCACGCGCGCTGATGCAAAGCGTCTCGCCCGATGCGTTCGCGGCCCCGTTTGGCACGGCACATGCGATCGAGCTTGGCATGGGGCTGGCGCGGGTCCACCGGGTTTCCTATGTCGGCGAGCTGGGCTGGGAGATTTACGTTTCCGCCGACATGGCGGCCCATGCCTTCGAAACGCTGTTTGAAGCCGGACGGGACCGGGGGTTGAAATTGTGTGGGATGCACATGATGGATTCATGCCGGATCGAAAAGGCGTTCCGCCACTTTGGCCACGACATAACCTGCGAGGATCATGTCCTTGAGGCGGGTCTTGGCTTTGCAGTCGGGCGCGACAAGTCGGATTTCATCGGGCGCGACGCGGTGGCCGCCAAGCGCGAAAGCGGGCTTGACCGCCGCATGGTGCAATTCCTGCTGAAAGACGCCGAACCGTTGCTTTACCATAACGAGCCCATCCTGCGGAATGGCGAGATCGTGGGTTTCCTGACCAGCGGAAATTACGGGCACACGCTGGGGGCCGCTGTCGGCATGGGGTACGTGCCCTGCAAGGGCGAAAGCGCGGCGGAGGTGCTGAATTCCGATTTCGAGATCGACGTTGCAGGCACGCGGGTCAAGGCGACCGCCAGCCTGAAACCGCTCTATGATCCCACGTCGGCGCGCCTCAGGACCTGACCACGGGCGCGGCACCCGGCGACTTTGGCGGCAAGGCCGGTGCAGGCATCACGAAAGCGCCTTGCGGAATTCCAGAAAGCGTGCGTCGGACATGACGGCGGCGTTCATGGCTTCGCGCAGCGCGCCGACGGATTTGTGCGGGCGCATGACGACTTCGAATTTTGCGATTTCACCGGCCGCGTTCAACGTGATCAGGTCCACGCCGACAGCATCGAGTTCGCCGATCTTGCACTGAAACTCCAGCGCCCAGTCGGCACCTTCTCCCATTGCCCGGCGATAGCTGAAATCCCGGAAGACCCGACCGACATGGCCCAGCACCGCGGCAACCGGTGCGCGACCGGTCCAGGTGGCCCAATAGGTCGGTGGCAGAAAGGTGACGTCCGCTGCAAGAATTTCGGTGATGGCGTCTTCATCGCCCTTGGCAACGATTTCCATCATCCGTTTGATGGTTGGGTGCATGACGGTCTCCAATGGTTGGTCCGGCACAGCAAAGCCGAGGTTCGCACGGCGCGCAAGGCGGACTTGACGTCAGGTTGCCAAGCAGCGAGGGGAGGGCACATGAGCCGTTTTACCTATGCCCCGCCGCAAGAAGCACTCAGCATCCTCCACCATGATGCGGAACTGCTGCTGGTGGACAAGCCGGCGGGGCTATTGTCCGTGCCGGGCAAGGGCGCGCATCTGGCGGATTGCCTGCTGGGGCGCGTGCAGGCGGTATTTGCAGCGGCCTTGCTGGTGCATCGTCTGGATATGGACACATCGGGTACCATCGTTTTCGCGATGAACGCCCCGGCACAGCGGCATCTGGGCCTGCAATTTGAGCGGCGGCACGTTGAAAAGACCTATGTGGCCGAAGTCTTTGGCGATATGGCCGACGAGAGCGGCACGATCGACTTGCCGCTCTGCGTCGACTGGCCGAACCGGCCCTTGCAGAAAGTCTGTGCCGAAACCGGCAAGGCGGCACTAACGCGGTGGCAAGTGATCGGGCGCGGGAATGGCCGCACGCGCATCAGGCTGTTTCCGCGCACCGGGCGCAGTCACCAGCTACGCGTTCACATGCAGGCCATCGGCCACCCGATCCTGGGCGACCGGTTCTATGCCGATGCGGATGCGCTGGCGGCATCGGACCGCCTGATGCTGCATTCCGAATGCCTGACGATCCATCACCCGACGGGTGGGGCAAGGGTACGGTTTTGCAGCCCTTGCCCGTTTTGATGCGGTCAGCCCTGTTCTTCGAAGTGATAGTACGTCGCCGAGCACAGATCGACGCCCATACGTTGTTCGATATCGCCGCTGTCGCGGGTGAAACGAAGGTCGTATTTGCAAACCGTGGATCCGTCCGGGATCGCGTGTTTGACGAAATCTCCGGCACCCAGACTGCCATCGGGCAGCGGAATGGCAACATAAGCGTCGGTGCCCGCCGGTGAAAGCTCGACCGCGCTGATCGGTTTCCAGAAATTGTTGCCGAAATTGATTTCCATCGACGCCGAACCGATTGCGTCATCTCCGTCGGGCTGTGATGAATTCTGTGGACCTAGGTACATATAGGCGACAACGGCGCCCAGGATCAGTACGACGGCAATGGCGATGTTACGTATCATGGATTCTTTCCCCCAAAAATTACCTACTAGCAGATATTATCCTTGCCTGCCACAGTCGCGCCACAGCGAATTTGGGCCCAAACCGCACAAAGGATCAAGAAATGGATCAGGATTTCCCCGACCAATTGTCCGCCACCATCGGCGTCCTTGCCCGCCGCGAGACCGAAGCCCGCGTGCTTGCCCCGGTGATTTCCGCGCTGATCGCAAGGTTCGGGCGCGAACCGGTGCTGGATATCCTGCGCACGACGATCGTGGCGCTGGCACGGGATCAGGGTGCTGCGCTGGCGGCGGAACATGGAAGTGACCCGGCGGCGTTTCTGCGAACTCTGGAATTCTGGACCCGGGACGATGCGCTGGAGATCGAGGTGCTGGCGCAAACCGAAGACACCCTGGATTTCAACGTGAACCGCTGCCGTTATGCCGAAATGTATCGTGCGCTTGGCATCGCCGACCTTGGCGAGGTTCTTTCGTGCAACCGCGATTTTGCCCTGATCGAGGGGTTCAATCCCGCCGCACGACTGACCCGTGATCAGACCATTCTTGGCGGTGCGGCGTGTTGTACGTTCCGGTATGATTTCGAAGGCGCGCCGGACGAACGCGCGCTCGAAGAATGAGGGCCTGACGTTCGCGCGGCGAATGCGATCGCGGTGTGCCGGGATTGTCGCGTGCCCGGCGGGTCATCCCGATGCAGGGACGAAGCCGCCGGTGGCGCGGAAATCGGGCTATTTGCCGCTGGGGCCGACCGCTGCGGCGGGTGCGGCGGGTTTTGGCATGGGTTTGGCGACGGCCGGTTTGCCGCTCGATGGGTTCAGGGGGTCGTCCTGGCGCTGTACCGAACCTTCGAAATGCGCACCGCTTTCGATGGCGATGGTCTTGTGGATGATGTCGCCCTCGACCCGGGCCGAGGATGTCAGCCGAACCTTCAACCCGCGCACACGTCCGATGATCCGGCCATTGACGACCACATCGTCCGCGACGATTTCGCCCTTCACCGTGGCACCTTCGCCCACGGTCAGAAGATGGGCGCGGATGTCGCCGTCGACCATGCCCTCGATCTGAAGATCGCCCGTGGTTTTCAGGTTGCCCTTGATCACCAGATCGGACGACAGCACCGATGCCGCCGGTTTCGGCTTGGCCGCAACGCTGCCCGGAATTTCCGGTTTGACCAGTTTGCTGGCCGCCGGTGGGACAGTTGCGGGTTTTTCGCCGCCCAAGACGGGCTTGGGGGCGGGTTCGTTGATCTTGCTTTTAGAAAACATTTCTTGCTGCCTTCACATATTTCATAGGGTTGACCGATTTGCCCCCGATCCGAATTTCGTAATGCACATGCGACCCGGTGGAACGACCGGAGCTTCCCATATCACCGATTCGATCCCCGCGCGAGACCCTTTGGCCTTTCTTCACCCGGAATTTCGACAGATGCGCATAGCGGGTTTCATAACCATTGGGATGACGTATCTTGATCAACCGACCATAGCCGCCGGCCCAACCCGCGAATGTCACCAGGCCATTGGCCGTCGCGTAGATCGGCGTTCCCAGAGGTGCCGCCATGTCCACGGCGTCGTGCATCTTGTATTTCCCGGTCACCGGGTGGCGCCGTGGTCCGTACGAACTCGTCAGCCGATAGGACGATCGGATGGGAATCGCGAATGGCGTGCTTTCCGCCAATATCCGCAGCATATTGACCTTGTCCATTTCGTTGAGCAACTGGTTTGCCTTGAACGACGTCGGGTCTTCGGGGCGGCCCTTGGTGGAAACCGCCAGCGGTGTCAAAGGCCCGCCGATGCCGGAATATCCGGCCTTGACGTCTTCAAGCAGCTTGTCAGTGGACAGACCCAGTTGCTCGAACATTTTTTCGAGCGGGCTGATGGAGACTTCGACCGCCCCTTCCAGCCGCGAGAAAATGCGCTCGTTGCGTTCGCGCGTCAGTTTGGCCTGATGCCGCAGATCGGCCACCCGCGACGTCATTCTTGCCGTTTCCTTGACCATGCCGTCGCGTTCCGTCACCGTGGCCGCCAATGCCTCGTTGAGGTAGTCGAGCGTCGCCTCCACCGCCTCGGCCGCACCCGATGCGGTGCTTGCGGTTCCGGTGACCGATTGCAGTTCCGCCAGCAACTTGTCGGATTGTCGCTGGGCGCCGTCGCGTTCTTTCATGGCCTTGCGCAGCGTGCGCTGGATGACTTCGATGCCGGTTTCAAGCTCTATGCGGCGATCCTCGGACGCCAGCAGCGCCGATTGCTGGGCGCTGATCTGCTCCAGCGCGACATAGAACCGTTCCTGTGCCTTTTGGGCCTCAAGTGCACGCTTGTCGCGCTCTGCCGAAAGCGCGTTCAGCCGGGTCTCGTATTCGATTTGCTGAATCTGCGCCTGATGGCGATCACTGGTTGCCGTCAGCTTGCCGACCAGAAATGCCGACGACGCAAAAACGGTCCAGCCGAACACCAGCGCCGAAATCAGGATGAGACCCATCTGGGTCGCGGGCGTCAGTCGCAGGAACCGCGTCGATGCATCGGTCCGCAGGTACAGTCGCTGTTCCGGAAGATATTTTTCAGCGGCAACATGCAGGCGGCGGGTCAGACGTGGCTTCAAAGAACTTCCCCTGCTGCTTGCCGTAACCCGCCGATACATGCTGAGCGACTGGCAGGTCACCCGAATGCCCTAGCAAATTTGGCGGCGTCGTTTCAACTGTTTTCAACCCGATGCGGCCCGGTGTTTTCGCTTTGGAAACAATCGCGAATATTGTCGGGAACTGCATTGCGATTTGGTGGGGATAGGCGCGAAGCACGGCCAATCTAAGGTGGCAATATGGCAATGCGTGGCGGTTACCGGTTGAATTGATGGCGAAATTCCGAGCGTCGGCATTACCGGGGTCCGGGCCGGGGCGCCGGAATTTGCCGCCGGGTCCGAAATTCTGGCGTTCGGTTCGGGGCTTTGGTCGCCGCCATTCGTGACGATTCGGCCCCGGAAAACCGGCGGGTTTCTGCCCATGGCCCCGGTCTGGGACCGCGTGGCCAACTCCGTCATCGCGATCCGGTTGCTATTATTATGGAAATAGGAAATGACGGGGCGGGCCGGCAACGCCAAGCTGATCAGATCGTGATGAGAGCGGAAAAATCAAATAGACCCGGCAATTTCCGGCGCACCGCAACCCGGATCGGCGTGGCATTTTCGCTGTTGGCGCTGTTGGCGGCTGCCACGTATTTCACGCTTGCCACCGGGGTTACCGCGCCAACCTGGCTGCGCGCGCGCATCGTGGCGCGCCTGAGCGAAAGCATGCCCGTGGGCGATCTCAATGTCGGCTCGGTGCATCTGATCATGTTTCGAAAGGGGGCCTATCCGCTGGTCCGCCTGACCGATGTTTCCATTCTGGATGGCGACGGCGAGGTCCGCGCCGTCATCCCGGAAATCGCCACCGAACTGACAACCTCCAGCGTGCTTGGCGGCGAGGTTCGCCCCGTGAACATCACGCTGACGGGCGCGGCCATCCTGTTGCAGCGCAGCGCCGACGGGCGGTTCGACATCACGGCCGGTGCCGGGGACGGTCCCGGATTTTTGCAACAGGCGGGCAACCTGGCCGAATTGCTGAGCCTGGTCGACGGTTTCGTTGAATCTCCGGCGCTGGCCGAGTTGCAGAAAATAGAGACCGTCAACAGCCGCGTGATCCTGAATGATGCGGTATCCGGGCGGGTTTGGCAGTTCAACGACGGCGCGTTCCGTTTTGAAAGCACCGAGGCGGCGATCTCGGGCAGCGTGACATTCAAGCTCGACAATCCGGACAATCTGCCCGCAGCCGCCACGTTCACCTGGAGCCGGACGCGCGGCGGCGACATTTCGGAGCTGACCACGAAGTTCGACGGCTTCCGGGCCGAGGATCTGGCCGACCAACTGTCCGCGTTCGACTGGCTGCGGGTGCTGGATGCCCCGATATCGGGATCGTTCTCGCTGGCGCTGGGGGCGGATGGCAGTTTTGGTGCCCTGAATGGCGTGCTGGATATCGGCGGTGGCAGCATCCGTCAAAACGAAGCGGTCAAACCGATCCGGTTTCTGGGGGCCAAGGCCTATCTGAGCTATGATCAGGCCATTGAAAAGATGACCTTCGATCAGATCACGCTGAAAACCGATGCCGGCGAGATCGAGGCCGAGGGCCACGCATATCTGAGCGACCGGATCGATCGCAGCGTCGGGGCCATCATCGCGCAATTGCGGTTCAGCCGGGTCATGGTCAATCCCGAAGGCGTCTTTGCCGGACCGATCGAGTTCGACTTCGGCGCGCTGGATATGCGGGTCCATCTGTCACCGCTCAAGATCGATCTGGGTCAGTTGGTGCTGGTTGACGGCGATATGCGGCTGGCGATGCATGGCGAAATCGGTGTCGCCGAGGCCGGTTGGGGCGGCACGCTGGAACTGGAGGCCAACACCGCAACCAAACGGCAGGTGCTGGGTCTCTGGCCGCTGGGCTTTGTGGGAAACACCCGTAAGTGGCTAAACGCCAATATCCTGAGCGGGCGGTTGGGGAACATATCCGGGCGGATGCAACTCACGCCCGGTCAGGTGCCGCGCACCATGCTGGGATTTGACGTCGCCGGGCTGGGATTTCGGTTCATGCGGACGCTGCCACCCGTCGAAAATGCCCGCGGATACGGCGTGCTGGAGGCCAACCGCCTCAATCTCGTGCTGGAGCAGGGAACGATGACGGCGCCCGATGGTGGTGAAATCAACCTTGCGGAAACCACGTTCGAAATCCCCGATGTCCGCGTTGCGAATGCACCTGCCGAAATCGGCCTGAAAACCCAGAGCGCGATCCCCTCGTTGCTGACCATTCTCGACCTGAAGCCCTTTGAATTCCTGTCCAGCGGCGGGGTGCCGACCGATGTGGCCACGGGCACGATACGGACCGACGCCAAGATCGGGCTACCGCTGTCCGCGACGGTAACGTTCGATCAGGTGAATTTCACCGCCGAGGCCGATATCCTGGACCCGGTTTCCGACAAGCTGGTACGCGGCAAGGTCCTGCGCGCCGAGCGTCTGGAAGCGTTCGCGGACAATCAGGAGCTGACGATTTCCGGCAGCGGACGGCTGGGCCAGCTACCGGTCACCGGACTGTGGCGGCAGGAATTCGGGCCCGAACACCGGGGCAAAAGCCGGATCGAAGGGCAGGTCGAACTTTCCCAGAAGTTTGTTGACGAGTTTGGCATCGCCCTGCCCGAGGGCGCGGTGCAGGGACGCGGAACCGCCCGCATCGGCATCGACATCATGCGCGGGAAAGAACCGGCTTTTACCCTGAATTCAGATCTCAACCGGGTCCGTCTTGCGCTGGACGCGGTCGGTTGGGTGAAGCCGAAAAAAGTGACCGGCAAACTGCTGGTGCGCGGACAATTCGGCGCACCCCCCAAAATCGACCGGCTGACCCTGAAGACCAAGGGCATGGACGCCGAAGGTACGGTGACCCTGAAGGGTGATGGCAGTCTGAAACTGGCGCGGTTCACGCGCGTCGACGTCGATGGCTGGATGCGCGCGCCGATCGATGTCACGATCGACCCCAACGGCAATGCGGCCTTTGCGTTGCGCGGGGGTGTCGTTGATTTCCGCAAAAGCCGCTTTGGCGACCGGCCGTTCAAAAAGGGTACTGCCGGAAACCGCATTACCACGAACCTCGACCGCCTGATCCTGTCGAGCGGCATTTCCCTGACCGGGATTGAAGGCGAATTGCAAAGTGCGGCGGGTGTTACAGGGGGCTTCTCGGGCCGGGTCAACGGGGGTGCCCGGATCGTTGGGACGCTGGCACCATTGGGCGGTGGGACCGCCGTTCGGTTCACGTCAACCGACGCCGGGGCGGTGATGCGCTCGGCCGGGGTGTTCACGACGGCGCGGGGCGGGCGCATGGATATGGTGCTGGTTCCTTCGGGTCGCACGGGGCACTACGATGGCACGCTGACGATCTCCAATACGCGGGTTCGCGGCGCGTCGGCGCTTGCGGAATTGTTGTCCGCCATCAGTGTCGTCGGATTGCTGGAACAGCTCGACGGCGAAGGCATCGCCTTTTCCGACATCGACGCCAAATTCGGCCTTGGCCCGGCGGGCGTCGATCTGCGGGAATCCAGCGCTGTCGGTGCGTCGCTTGGGCTGACCATGTCGGGCAGTTATGACTTCACCGAATCCAACATGGACATGCAGGGCGTGATCACGCCGATCTACCTGCTAAACGGCATTCTGGAACAGACCAAGATTTTCGGCGGATTGTTCGGCAAACAGACGGGCGAAGGTTTGTTCGGGTTCAATTACACCGTGAAGGGCAGTGTCGATGACCCCAAGGTCGCGGTGAATCCGCTTTCGATCCTGACGCCGGGGCTGTTCCGCGAGATTTTCCGCAGGCCGATCCCGAAAGTCGACCAATGAGGTTCGCGGATTTCGATTTTGATCTGCCGCCGCATCTGATCGCCACCCGGCCTGCGGTTCCCCGCAGCGCCGCGCGGATGTTGGTGGCCCGCGGCGACCGGATGTCCGATCGCAACGTCACCGACCTGCCCGCGCTGCTGCGCCCCGGCGACCGGCTGGTTCTGAACGATACCCGGGTCCTGTCCGCGCGGCTGTCGGGCGAACGCACGCGGCTCAGCGATCAGGGCGAGACGCGGGCCGTGGTCGAGATCACGCTTCTGTCGCCGCTGGCCAACGGGCGATGGCGGGCATTGGCGAAGCCCGCGAAACGGGTGAAGCCGGGCGAAACCCTGGCGTTTGAGGCCGGGCTGTCGGCGATGGTCACCGACAAACCCGTGGGCGAGGTCGAGCTTGCCTTCAACCTGACCGGCGCGGCATTTGACCGGGCTTTGGCAGCGGCCGGGCGCATGCCCCTGCCGCCGTATATCGCGGCCATCCGCCCGGCGGACGAGCGCGACAAGATCGATTATCAGACCGTTTTTGCGGCCAATCCGGGGGCCGTCGCGGCGCCCACGGCGTCGCTTCATTTTGACGAACGCCTGCTTGCGGCACTTGACACCGCGGGCATCGGTCTTAGCCGGGTGACGCTGCATGTCGGTGCCGGGACCTTTCTGCCGGCACGAACGGAATTTGCGGATGATCATCAGATGCATGCCGAACGGGGCGAGATCCGCGAAGCGGCGGCCGCCGAGATCAACGAAACCCGCGCAAGGGGCGGGCGGATCATTCCGGTCGGCACGACGGCGCTGCGCCTGATTGAATCCGCGGCCGGACCGGACGGCAACGTCACGCCATTTTCCGGGCAGACCGACATTTTCATCCGCCCCGGCTATCGCTTTCGGGTCACGGATGCGCTGATGACGAATTTTCATCTGCCGAAATCAACCCTGATCCTGCTGGTCGCGGCCCTGATGGGCCCGGCACGGATCAGGTCGATTTACGCCCGCGCCATATCGTCGGGCTACCGGTTTTTTTCCTATGGCGATTCATCGCTTCTGCTGCCCGACGGGGCCGCGTGCACCGGCGCGGACTGACAAGCGGCCGTAAAACCGACTTGCCGGTCGTTCTGCTCATCCGGTCTGAACCCGGCGGTTGATGTCGGCAGGATAGGTGCCCAGAATTTTGATGTGGGACGTGAAATATTCCAGCTCTTCCAGCGCGCGCGCCACCGCCGCGTCTTCGGGGTGGCCTTCGATATCGGCGTAAAACTGCGTTGCGGCAAAGGATCCGCCGACCATATAGCTTTCGAGCTTCACCATGTTGACGCCGTTCGTGGCGAACCCGCCCATGGCCTTGTAAAGCGCCGCCGGGATGTTTCGGACCCGAAAGACGAAGGTCGTCATCATCACGTCATTGCGGCGCGACAGATCAGGTTCGCGCGCCATGATCAGGAATCGGGTGGTATTGTTGGCGAAATCCTCGATATGCCGCGCGAGAACGTCCAGCCCGTAAATCTCGCCCGCAAGTTCGCTGGCCAGCGCCGCCGACGTCGGATCGGCCCGTTCGGCCACCGCCTTTGCCGAGCCCGCCGTATCCGCCCCTGTGACCGGATTGATGTGGTTCCGGCCAAGGAAATCGCGGCACTGACCCAGAAGGACCGTGTGGCTTGTCGCCGATGTCACATCCGCAAGTTTCGCGCCCCGTACCGCCAGCAGGTTGATGTGGACGCGCACGAACGCCTCGTCGACGATGCTGAGACCGGTTTCGGGCAGCATATGGTGGATGTCGGCCACGCGCCCATAGGTCGAATTTTCGACCGGCAACATCGCCAGTTCCGACGCGCCGGTTTTCACCATCGCGACCGCGTCTTCGAATGTCGCGCAGGGCACGGCCTCGTAATCCGGCCGCGCCTCGCGGCAGGCCTGATGAGAATAGGCCCCCGGTTCGCCCTGAAAAGAGATTTTACGGCCCGACATGAGCGTGAACATATCCCGTGAGGTTGGTCGTTTGGTCGCGGCTTCTACACCTTGCAACCGCGAAGGGGAAGCGTTTAGAAAGGCGCTGTTTTACGCGTCGGCGCGGTGCCGGCCCTGATCACGGGAAATTCGATGTTCGACACCATGACCCTTACGAAAATCGGCGGTGCGCTGTGCGGCTCGTTGCTGATATTCCTGCTGATCGACTGGGCGGCGGAAACCGTCTATTCGACCGAAGCCGGACACGGCGAACATGCCAAGGCGGCCTATGTGATTGAAGTCGACGAAGAAGATACCACCGCGACCGTCGACCAAGGACCGGGGATCGCCGATCTGATTGCCACCGCCGACGTCGCCAAGGGCGAGCGGGTGTTTTCCAAGTGCAAGGCGTGCCACAAACTGCAAGATGGCGTGAATGCCACCGGTCCGTCGCTGTTTGGCGTCAGCGGTCGCGATATCGCCAGCGTTGCCGGATTCGGCTATTCGGGAACGCTGACCGGGCTGGACGGCACGTGGACGCCCGAAGCGCTGGACGGATTTCTGACCAGCCCGAAAAAATACGCGCCGGGTACCAAAATGGGTTTCGCCGGGCTGAAAAAGATCACCGACCGCGCCAACGTGATCGCCTATTTGCAGACCTTCGGGAAATAGCGCCGGGCAAGGCTCTTGCGACCGTCGCCGGGAGTGGCTCGCGGACGATTCCGA
>CAZRLO010000013.1:0-10934 GCA_964600965.1 uncultured Rhodobacter sp. | reverse complement strand
GCGCAAACCGCGCGTGTGGTGTTGCGCGGTGAATTTCGCCGGCCTCTGATACCAACGGGCGCAAAGACGGACCCTTTTCGATCGAACGGGTTCGGCTTCGTGGCGGGCCTTATCCCCGACGCCCATTGGGCCGTGCAATCACGGGCCGTGCTGCGGTCATCGGGTGCAGGTGACGGTTACTTGATCCCTTTAAAACCCGAGCGCGCCCAATAGGTCGCGCCTTCGTCGGCCAATCGCCAAGCGAATGGACGGCCCAATGATGCGCGGCGTTTGACGCCCCTTCACCCCGCGCAATCGGCAGGTTTCGAGCGCCGGAACCAAGGCCGATACCCGCAACGCGATGTGGCCCGGTTGTTCGGGGCGGTGGTATGACGTGCGGCTTGCAAGCGCGGTGCCCGGCCGGTCTCGCCGGTTCCCACAGGATGCCACAGACCCGCTGACGCGAAGGAAGGTGTCTTTTGGCGCACAGCCCGCCCGCGCGATGGCAGCCGGCGGACAGCCGTGCCTGACCATTCCACGGCTTGGTTCGGGGTCGTGGGCAAAGGTGTCCGGGAATCCTCGATATGCCGAGCCACCGGTGAACCGGTGGAATCGCGGGCCGGTGGACCCGTGACCGGTGGACCAGCGGATTGTTGAAACCATGGTCCAGTGAGCCGGTGGACCCGTGAACCGGTGGTCCAGCGGATTGTTGAAACGGTGGATCGGTGAACCGGTAATCCGGACGACCGGTGGATCGGTAAACCGGTTTTCCGGTATTCCGGCAATCCGGATTTCTAGATCAATGGAAATGTTGACCGGATGTTAACTGCTGCTGACGGGTGGTCGGGCATGCGAAAAGTTCTTAATAGCTTGAAAAATGGCTATAAAGTCGGAAAACGGGTGGTGCCCGTCACTGGGACGTACTGCGGGGTCGCGCCGCGAGAATCAGCAAGGGGCCCACCGTCACTCAACGCCGAAAGCCGGCCGAGGCCACTGCCGGAGCGCGCCGATCATCCCCTGCCTGATGAATTCGTGAAACAATTTTGACGCAAATGCGCCTTGCATGTTACGGCGCGGGACTTTTACCTTAATCTTAATCAAATTGTGCCTAACGTCCCGCCAACCCGCGAACGGAGGAGGAAGTTCATGCGTTTCCCGACCCACGGAAACCCGGCAACAGGCCGCACCCGCGCACGCCATCCGGATACGCGCGGCGCAATCACTGGCTTTCTGGTCGCGCTGCTGCTGCTGTTGCAGGTCATTGGTGCCCGTGCCGATGAAAACATCACCGTTTCGCACGGCATTTCCACCTTTGGTGAACTTAAATATGGCCCCGATTTCGAGCATTTCGATTACGTCAATCCGGACGCGCCGGTCGGGGGAACTTTTTCCACCTGGGCGTTTGGCACGTTTGACAGCATGACGCCCTATATCCTGAAGGGCCAGGCCGCATCGCTTTCCTCGGTGTTTTTTGAATCGCTGATGACGGGTACGGCGGACGAACCCGACAGCATGTACGGTCTGTTGGCGGAAACCATCGAATACCCGGAAAATCGGCAATGGGCGATCTTCAACCTCCGCCCCGAGGCCCGGTTTTCCGATGGCAGCCCGGTCACGGCGGACGACGTGGTTTTTTCGTACAACATCCTGATCGAAAAGGGGCGGCCGACATTCAAGGTGACGCTCCGGGATTTTGAAACGGTCGAGGCGCTGGGTCCGCACAAGGTCAAATTCACCTTTCGCGATGGGGCCAATACCCGCGAATTGCCGATGACTGCGGCCGGCCTGCCGGTGTTTTCCCGCGCCTATTATGCCGACCGGGATTTCGCCGAAAGCACGCTTGATCCGCCGCTGGGTTCGGGGCGCTACGTGCTCAGGAAAGTCGTGCCGGGCAAGACGATCTCCTATCGCCGTCGCGACGATTACTGGGGCGAGGATCTGGCCGTCAATCGGGGTCGCGAGAATTTTGCCGAGCTGACCGTCGAATATTACGCCGATTACACAGCGGCGTTCGAAGGTTTCAAGGGTGGTGCCTATAATTATCGCGAGGAATTTCTGTCGAAACTCTGGGGTACCGCCTATGATTTTCCGGCGCTGAAAGACGGATATGTGGTCAAGACCCAGATCGAGGATGGAAAACCGTCGGGAACGCAGGGTTTCTGGTTCAATCTGCGGCGTGAAAAATTTCAGGATGCCCGCGTCCGCGAGGCGCTGGGCATGGCGTTCAACTTTGAATGGTCCAACCAGGCACTGTTCTACGGCATTTACAAACGGACGGATTCGTTCTGGGAAAACTCGTATTTGCAGGCCGATGGGATGCCAACGGAAGAAGAGCTTGCGCTGCTTGAACCCCTGCGCGGCATGCTGCCGGACAGCGTCTTCACCGAACCCGCGTTTTCCCCGGCGGTTTCCAAGCCTCAACAACTGGACCGCGGCATCATCCGCAAGGCGGGAAAACTGCTCGACGCGGCGGGATGGAAAGTGGTTGACGGGGTCCGCGTCAACGCTGCCGGACAACCGCTTGAGGTCGAAATCCTGAATGACAGCCCCTCGTTCGAGCGGATCATGAACCCCTATATCCAGAACCTCGAACGTCTGGGCGTCGTCGCCACCCTGCGCAACGTCGATCCCGCGCAGCAGACCGAGCGCGAAAAGAACTTTGATTTCGATATCGTCGTGCGGCGCTATGTGATGTCGCTGACGCCGGGGATCGAGCTCAGGGGCATCTTTTCCAGCGCCACGGCCAATGTTCTGGGTTCCAACAACATCATGGGGCTGGCCGACCCGGCGATTGACGCGTTGATCGAACAGGTCGAACGGGCCAAAACCCGCGCCGGGCTTGACACGGCGGTCAAGGCGTTGGACCGGGCCCTGCGTTCCCTGCACATCTGGGTGCCGCAATGGCATAATTCGTTCCACAACATCGCCTATCTGGACGTATTTTCCCGGCCCGAAAATCTGCCGCCGTTTTCGGTGGGCGAAATGGATTTCTGGTGGTATGACGAAGAAAAAGCGGCGCGCCTGAAAGCAGCAGGCGCGCTTTGATCTAAGGGGCCAAACCCCGATATGGGCGCATATATCATCCGGCGGATCCTGCTGATGATTCCCACGTTGCTGGGAATCATGATCGTCAACTTTGCGCTGGTGCAATTCGTGCCCGGTGGCCCGATCGAACAGATCCTCAGCCAGTTGGACGAGGCCAGCTCCGCCACCGACCGGATCGCGGGCGGTGGTTCAGAGGTTGGTACCGGCTCCAGCGAATATCAGGGGGCCAAGGGCCTGCCCGACGATTTCATCGCCGATCTGGAACGCCAGTTCGGATTCGACAAGCCGCCGGTCGAGCGGTTCTTTCTGATGATGGGCAATTACCTGCGCTTTGATTTCGGCGAAAGTTACTTTCGCTCGATCAGTGTCACCGATCTGGTGCTGGAAAAGATGCCGGTCAGCATCACGCTGGGGCTGTGGACGACGCTGTTGGCCTATCTGGTCTCGATCCCGATGGGAGTGCGCAAGGCGGTGCGCGATGGTTCGCGCTTTGACACCTGGACATCTGCGGTGATCATCATGGCTTACGCGATCCCCGGTTTCCTGTTTGCGATCCTGTTGCTGGTGGTGTTCGCGGGGGGCTCGTATCTCAAATGGTTCCCGCTCAGGGGGCTGACCAGCGAGGATTTTTCCGAACTTTCGCTGTTCGGGCAGGCGACGGATTATCTGTGGCACATCGTGCTGCCGGTTCTGGCCAACACGATTGCCGCATTTGCCACGCTGACGCTGTTGACCAAGAACAGTTTTCTGGACGAGATCAAGAAACAATACGTGATGACCGCGCGGGCCAAGGGTCTGTCGGAGGGTCGGGTGTTTTACGGGCATGTCTTTCGCAACGCGATGCTGATCATCATCGCCGGATTTCCCGGCGCTTTCATCGCGATTTTCTTTTCCGGGTCGCTGATCATCGAGATCGTGTTTTCGCTTGATGGTTTGGGGCGTCTCGGGTTCGAGGCGGCGGTCGACCGCGATTATCCCGTCCTATTCGGAACCTTGTATGTCTTTGGCATCCTTGGTCTTTTCGTCAACCTGATATCCGACATCACCTATACACTGGTCGATCCGCGTATCGATTTCGAAAGCCGCGAAACATGACTGTGTTTCGTCAGGGCAGTCTGGGCGAACGTCGCTGGCAGAATTTCCGCGCCAACAAACGCGCCTTCTGGTCGCTGTGGATTTTCTCGGCTCTGTTTCTGGTGTGCCTCATGGCGGAACTTGTGGCCAACGACAAACCGCTTCTGGTCTCGTATCATGGCGGCCTCCACTTTCCCGCATTCCGGTTTTACGCCGAGACCGATTTTGGCGGCGAGTTTCAGACCGAGGCCGAATACCCGGCCCCCGAAGTCCGCTGCCTGATCATCGCCGGCGGGCTGGAAAGCTGCTTTGACGATCCCGAGACGGTAATCGCCGATGCCGCCGACGGCAGGGTCGACGGGGTTGATATCGACAAGGGCTGGATCCTTTGGGCACCGGTTCCCTACAGCTTCAACACCATCAATTACGACGTCCAGCCAGCGCCCGGCCCGCCCGATGCGCACCACTGGCTGGGCACCGACGACCAGACCCGGGACGTGCTGGCGCGCATCATCTACGGGTTTCGCATCTCGACGGTGTTCGCGATATTCGTGGTGGCGGTTTCGTCGGTCATCGGCATCGCCTCGGGCGCGGCGATGGGCTATTTCGGCGGCTGGGTCGACCTGATTTTCCAGCGGATCGTGGAAATCTGGAGCAACATCCCGTCGCTGTACATCATCATCATCCTTTCCGCGATGTTCACCATGACGTTTGAGTTGCTGGCGGTCCTGATCGCGCTGTTCAGTTGGACGGCGCTGGTGGGCGTGGTTCGCGCGGAATTCCTGCGCGCGCGGAATTTCGAATATACCCGCGCCGCTCGGGCGCTGGGCGTCGGCGACTGGCGGATCATGTTTCGCCATATCCTGCCCAACGCGATGGTGGCGACGCTGACCATGATGCCCTTTCTGATTACCGGGTCGATCGGGGCGCTGGCGTCGCTCGATTTCCTTGGCTTCGGATTGCCGGCATCGTATCCGTCGCTGGGGGAACTGGCGCTTCAGGCAAAACAGAACCTGCAGGCACCCTGGCTGGCCTTTGCCGCCTTTTTCACGTTCGCCATCATGTTGTCGCTGCTGGTTTTCATCTTCGAGGGCGTGCGCGACGCATTTGACCCCAGAAAGACCTTTCAATGAGCGCGCCGATCCTGAAAGTCAAAGACCTGTCGGTCGCTTTCGGCGAAAACGATCCTGCCGTGCGCCGGGTTTCGTTCGACATCCGCGCGGGCGAAACCGTGGCGCTGGTTGGCGAAAGCGGTTCCGGAAAATCGGTCACCGCGCTGTCCACGGTCGACCTGTTGCCGGCAAGTGCGCGGGTCACGGGCTCGGCCATCTATCGCGGGACCGAGATGATCGGCGCGGATCAGAAAATCCTGCGAGAGGTCCGGGGCAACAACATCAGTTTCATTTTTCAGGAGCCGATGACCTCGCTCAACCCCTTGCATACGCTGGAAAAACAGATCGCCGAAAGCCTGGCGTTGCATCAGGGCCTTACCGGTGCAGCGGCGCATGACCGCATCATCGATCTGCTGACCAAGGTCGGCATCCATGACCCTGAAACGCGTCTTGGCAATTACCCGCACCAGTTTTCCGGCGGTCAACGCCAGCGCATCATGATCGCGATGGCGCTGGCCAACGGGCCGGATCTGCTGATCGCGGACGAGCCGACAACGGCGGTCGATGTAACGATACAGGCGCAGATACTGGACCTTCTGGCCGGGTTGCAGAAGTCCGAGGGCATGGGCCTGCTGTTCATCACCCACGATCTGGGCATCGTGCGCAAGATTGCGGATCGGGTAAACGTGATGCAGGGCGGCGCCCTTGTCGAATCCGGGGCGACCGCGGACATCTTCGCCGCACCCAAGCATCCGTATACCCAAAAACTGCTGGCTGCGGAACCAACCGGCCAGCCCGGCCCGGTGCCCGCCGGTTCCGCCGAAATCGTGCGTGCCGAAGCGCTGCGCGTCTGGTTCCCGATCAAGCGGGGCGTCATGCGCAAAGTCGTGGGGCACATCAAGGCGGTCAATGCCGCGACGTTCGACATTCGCGAAAGCGAGACGGTCGGCATCGTCGGCGAAAGCGGCTCTGGCAAGACGACACTGGCGCTGGCGGTGATGCGTCTGCTTTCGTCCGAGGGGCGCATCGCCTTTGTCGGGCGCGACGTGCAGGGACTTAAAAGCCGTGCCTTGCAACCATTGCGCAAGGACATGCAGATGGTGTTTCAGGACCCGTTCGGCTCGCTTTCTCCGCGCCTGACGGTCGAGCAGATCGTGGCCGAGGGGCTGGGCGTTCACGGCACCGAACCCGGTGCCGACAAGCGCCAGATGGTGGCCGAGATCCTGACTGAGGTCGGACTGGACCCGGACATGATGAACCGTTATCCGCACGAGTTCTCCGGCGGTCAGCGCCAGCGCATCGCCATTGCCCGCGCCATGATCCTGCGCCCCAGACTGGTGGTGCTGGATGAGCCGACTTCGGCGTTGGACATGACCGTGCAGGTGCAGATCGTCGAATTGCTGCGCGATCTGCAACGCCGCTACAAGCTGGCCTATCTGTTCATCAGCCACGATCTGAAGGTGGTTCGCGCGCTCAGCCACAAGGTGCTGGTGATGAAACTGGGCGATATCGTCGAGCAGGGCGAAGGCGACCAGGTGTTTGACGCACCAAAGACCGAATATACCAAGACCCTGATGGCGGCGGCGTTCGATCTGGCGGGTGAATAGGCGCGCACGTCAGGTTTGCGACCGGCGAAGATCGCCCAGATAATCAAGCCGCGCCCGCGCATTGGTCACCCGCACCTTGTCGATCGCCACGGTCAGGATTTCCTCGGCCGCGCCCGCCTGGGCGTCGGTGATGCCATCCGGCCCGACGATGCGGCTGCCGCCAAGATACGTGGTTTCACCTTCTTGCCCGGCCCAGTTGGCGTAGACCAGAAAAACCCCGTTTTCCCAAGCTCTTGCCGGAACGATCAGGTCGCCGATCATGTGCCATTCGCGCGCCAGTGCCGTGGGGACGATGATCAATTCGGCCCCGGCCATCGCCGCCTGGCGCACGGCTTCGGGGAATTCGACGTCGTAACAGACCAGCAGCGCGACCCGCCAACCGGCAAATTCGAAAACCGAAACGCCGGTTCCGGCCGAAAAATAGGACCGCTCGAAACCCGGCGGAAGATGAATCTTGCGGTGATATCCCAGCATTCGGCCATCGGCCGCGATCATGGCGGCGGTGTTGAAGCGCGTGCCGTTTTCAAGTTCGGGAAAGCCGTAAACGATGGCGAGGTCATGCAATTGCGCGATTTCGGCCACGCGTTCGGAATATTCGCCCGTGACCGGCTGCGTGCGCTCGACCAGTTTATCGCCCACATCATACCCTGAAAGCGACAGCTCGGGGCAGATCAGCAGGACACTGCCCGCGCTCGACGCCCGGTCCGCGGCCAGATCCAGCAGGCTCAGCCGGGCTTCGGGGGATTGGTCGCGGGCAGAGGGCTGAAAAATCGAAATGGAAATATTGTCCATGCCACCAGTTATGAAGGTCCCGAATTCGTTGTCAAACCGAATTCACCGGATCAGCGCCCCCAGGATTTGCGCTTGCGATACAGCGTCGAAGGCGAGACATCCAGCACCCGCGCCGCCCGCGTCACCGAGCCCTGATTCTGAAACACGGTTTCCTCGATCAGCAAACGCTCGACCTCGGCCAGCGATTTCCCGATCAGATTGCCCAGTTTCAAGGGTGTTGGCCCGGGCAGATCGCGGGGGATTTCGGCCGGGGCGTCCGCATCTTCGCTGAGATGCAGAATCTCCATCGGCAGCATGGTGGTGGTTACGCTTTCGGCGTCGTTCAGAACCACGACATTGCGCAGCAAATTCAAAAGCTGGCGCACGTTGCCGGGCCATTGCAGGCGCCGAAACAGCGCGCCGACTTCGGGATCAAAGCGGGTGAAATTCCGCCCCTCTTCGCGTGCAAACCGCGCCAGCATATCGGTCGCGATTTCGATCACATCCTCGCCCCGGTCGCGCAGCGGGGGCAGGTGGATCGGCACCACGTGCAGGCGATAGAACAGATCGTTGCGAAAGCGCCCGCGCTGCACCTCGACATAGGGATCGCGGTTGGTGGCGCAGATGATCCGCACATTGACCTTGCGCGGTGTCACCGACCCGACCGGCTGAATGGTCGAGGTTTGCAGGAACCGCAGCAACTTGGTTTGCAGCCCCAAATCCATCTCGCAGATTTCGTCCAGAAACAGCGTGCCGCCATCCGCCGCCCCTGCCGCCCCCACCTTGTCGGCGATTGCGCCGGTGAACGAGCCCTTGAGGTGACCGAAAACCTCGCTTTCCAGCAGGTCGCTGGGGATCGCACCGCAGTTCAGCGGCACGAAGGGCCCTGCTGCGCGGACCGAGGTTTCATGCACGGCTTGCGCGGCCACCTCTTTGCCGGTGCCGCTTTCGCCCGATATGAACACGGTCGCCATCGACCGGCGGATCGACCGGATTTTGCGATAAACCTCGCGCATTTCGGGCGACGAGCCGATAAAGCCGTGAAAGCGCCCGTCGGCACCGGTGCCCGCTGCGGCATCGGTTTCCGGGGTCTCCGCGCCAAAGCGGGCATTTTCGATGACGTTGATCAGCCGGGATTCGTCGAACGGTTTGACCAGAAATTCGAACGCGCCGATGCGCATCGCCTCGACCGCCTTGTTGATCGATCCGTTGGCCGTAATGACGATGACCCGGGTCTTGGGGGCGGATTCCAGCATTTCCGCCATGACATCCAGCCCGTCGTAATCCGGCAACATCAGGTCAAGCAGAACCACGTCGGGACGCCCCGCGCGGAATTTCTGCAACCCCTCGTGCCCCGTGCCGGCGCTGGTGACCGCGAAACCGGCTTTTCGCAGCACGGCCTCATAGACCATCTGCAAAGATGGCATGTCCTCGATCAGCAGCAATGGCGCGGTCATGGGCGGGCTTGCCTCAGGGGTGCAGGTCGGCTTTGGCCTGTTCTTTCAGTATAAACCCCTGCAACTCGGCAAGACCAGAGAGGCAATTTTCGCACAATTCATCGATCTCTGCGGCTTCCTGACGATTGGCCGCGGTGTTCAGCCGCTGGGCAATATGCTGCAGCCGGGTCGCGCCGATGGCACCCGCCACCGAAATCAGTATGTGGGTCTGTGACCGGATTTCGGCCAGATCGAGGCTCTTGCGGCCCCGCACGATCCCCTCGGCGACGGTATCGGTGTCGGCCTGAAGTTTTCCCAGCAACTCGGCAGTCGAATCCGCACCGATGGTCTGGATCAGCGTGTCGAAGACCTTGCGGTCCACCGCCTGGTTCAGTTGCAGAACGTTGCTCTTTTCCCTATCGGATTCGCGACCCGCACGGGCCTTGGCACCGTTGTGGTAGTCCAGGATCGCCAGCCCCAGTTCTTCGATGCTCATCAACGGTTTGGCGATGATACCGTCGGCCCCCGCGGCGTAGATACGTTCGCGGTGTTCGCGCATCACATAGGCCGTCAGCGCGACCAGCGGCATATCCGCGACATGCCGCGGCATCCGGCGCGCGGCCTTGATCAGTTCCAGCCCCGACATGCGGGGCATTTCGATATCCAGCAGCGCCAGATCGAAAGTTTCAGTTTCCAGCAGTTCCAGCCCCTCCAGCCCGTCGCTGGCGACCCGGAATTCCGCGCCCATGGCCCCCAGCATTTGTGTGGCCACCAACTGGTTGGTCTTGTTGTCTTCTGCGAGCAGGATCTTGAGGCCGGAAAGGTCCACGGTCCCGGTGCCCGAAACGTCGCGCGCCCGGGCCTCGCGGCGAAGGCTGCGATCGAACCACGCGCTGTGCGGCAGACAAAGTTCCGCGCACGCCCCCCCGTCGTCCGGGCGGTTGGTGATCTCCAAAGTGGCCCCCAGCACGTCGGCCAGTTCCTTGGCGATGAACAGCCCAAGGCCGGTTCCGGGCTTTTCGGTATCCGGCGGGCGGCCCTGAAATTCAAACAAACGCGCAAGGGCGGCTTGCGAAAAACCGGGACCGTCGTCGGTCACGCGCAAGCGCAGCGCTTTTTCCGCGTCGCAAGTGACGTGCAATTTCACCTTGCCGCCGTCGGCGAATTTGATCGAGTTGCCGATCAGATTGGCGATGATCCGGTCCAGCGACACCCGGTCCAGCGTCACGATCGCGGGCAGCGAGGCCGGGCTTTCCAACGTGAACTCAACGCCATCTTCGCGGGCCCGATCCGACCAGCGTTTGCGAATATCGCTCAGAAAACCGGCGAGGTTCAGATTGACCGCGCGGGTGACGGCGGCTTCGGCCTGATCCGGGTCTTCGGTCAGGGTTTTGTCCAGCAGCCGTGCCAGGGTCTCGCCCGAGACCGCGATCCGGTCCAGATGCGCCCGTGTTTCATCGTCCAGACGGGCGGGATCGATCAGTTTCAGACCGCCCAGAATGTCGGAAAGCGCCGAGCGCAAATCGTGGGACACCAGCGAAAACCGGTCGCGCGGGTTTTCGGTCCGCGTCTGTCGGCCAATCGGTTCTTCGGGTTTATCCGGGGTCAAGTCGTTTCCTGATCTGGGTGGTCGTTACAGGCCTTCAAACGCTCTTAGGTTGTATTTCGATCTTCTGCATACCGCATTTTTTTATGTGCGGCAAGGTTCGGGTTTTCGGGCGCAAGGCGCATGAAACCGGACTGACGGATGGTCTTGATGTCGATCGGAACATCGACGCAATCGTCGAAATCATCGGGATTTTGCGGGCGGCCCAGCGCGACGAGGATGGCCTCGGGGTACAGGTCCGCAAAGTGACGCACCTGCCGGGCCTCCTGATTGCCGCCCGCCTCGATCAGCAGGACGTGCGGGC
>CAZRLO010000012.1:0-38106 GCA_964600965.1 uncultured Rhodobacter sp. | reverse complement strand
CCGGGCGCAACGATCGTGCTTTCCAGACCGACGGAACAGGCCCCCCCGTCGATGACCGCATCGATCCGGCCACCCAATCCGGCCAATACATGCGCCGCGCTGGTCGGGCTGATCCGCCCCGACGGATTCGCCGATGGCGCGGCAATCGCACCGTCAAAGCGGCGCAACAATTCCCGCGCGAACGCCGTCTGGGGCACCCGGATCGCGACCGTATCGTGTCCGGCAGTCACGCTGGCCGCTATCCCGCCATCCGCACGGGCAGGCAGCACCAGGCTCAGCGGTCCGGGCCAGAACGCCTGGGCCAGGATTTCGGCCTTTGCACCAAAATCTGCAAACCGCCGCGCGGTTTCGATATCGGCAACGTGAACGATCAGCGGATTGAACGCGGGCCTGCCCTTTGCTGCAAAAATCCGCACCACTGCCTGATCGTTGGTTGCGTCCGCGCCAAGGCCGTACACCGTCTCGGTCGGAAATGCGACCAGACCGCCGGATCGCCAGATTTTCACGGCCTGGCGGATGCCGGTTTCGTCGGGCTGCAATTTCCGGGTCGGACGCGGTTTCATTTTGCCGTGACGTTTTGGTTGTTATTCGCAGAGGGCAGGCGATAAGCAGGGGCCGGCACGCGCCGACATAGCGCCGTCCGCACGCCAATGCAAAGCCCATCACCGGCAAAGGAACTTCACATGCCCTATCGCGCACCAGTATCGGAGATCGAATTTCTGCTGGACGATGTCATCGGTGCGGCGGCGCTGGCGAAAACCGACCGGTTTGCCGAGGCGACGACCGACCTGCGTGATGCGATCCTGAACGAGGGCGCGCGGTTGGCCGACGCGGCGCTGGCACCGCTACAACGCGCCGGCGATCTGCACCCCGCACGGCTGGAGAACGGCGTGGTGCGCACGTCACCCGGCTTCGCCGGCGGCTACCGCGCGATTGCCGAAGGCGGATGGGTGGGGATCGCCGCCGATCCGGAATATGGCGGGATGGGACTGCCGCAAGTTCTTGCGGTCGCCATCAACGAGATGATGTCCGGAGCGTGCCTTTCCCTGTCGCTCAACCCATTGATGACGCAGGGCCAGATCGAGGCGCTGGAACATCATGCGACGGGTGCGATCAAATCGATTTATCTGCCGAAACTCATTTCCGGTGAATGGTGCGGCACCATGAACCTGACCGAACCGCAGGCAGGTTCGGATGTCGGCGCGCTGACCAGCCGGGCACAGCCGGCGGGCGATGGCACGTACCGCGTGACCGGGCAAAAGATTTTCATTAGCTGGGGCGACAATGATTTTGCCGGCAATGTGTGCCATCTGGTGCTGGCGCGTCTGCCGGATGCCGGTCCGGGGACGCGGGGGATTTCGCTGTTTCTGGTGCCCAAATACCTGCCGGATGCCAGTGGCGAACCGGGGGTGGCCAATTCTTTGAAAGTGGTGTCGCTGGAACACAAGCTGGGCCTGCACGGTTCGCCGACGGCGGTGATGGAATTCGACGGTGCGACCGGCTGGCTGGTCGGCGAAGAAAACGCGGGCATGAAAGCGATGTTCACGATGATGAACAACGCCCGACTAGGTGTGGGCGCGCAGGGTCTTGGCGTGGCCGAGGCCGCGTATCAGCAGGCGCTGGAATTTGCTCGTGAACGCAAGCAGGGGAAATCGCCGATTGCGGGTGGTAGCAGCACGATCATGGACCATGCGGATGTGCGGCGCATGTTGATGACCATGAAGGCCCAGACCCGCGCCGCGCGGTCGATCATTCTGGCGACCGCATTCGCCACCGACATGGCAAACGCCACCGGCAAGCAGGAATGGGCCACGCGGGCGGCGCTGCTGACCCCGATCGCCAAGGCCTTTGGCACCGACACCGGCAACGAGGTGGCCTCGATCGGGGTTCAGGTTCACGGCGGCATGGGCTTCATCGAGGAGACCGGAGCCGCGCAATACATGCGTGATGTGCGCGTGACCGCCATATACGAGGGCACGAACGGCATTCAGGCGATGGATCTTGTCGGGCGCAAGCTGATGGACGGCGGGGCGGCTGCGTTTGCCCTGCTGGACGAGATTTCCCAAAATGCCCAGGATGCGAAGGGTCGATTGCCCGGGCTGGCGGAACAGCTTGGCGAGGCGACCGAAAATCTGGTCGCAGCAACCCGGTGGATGCTGGACCGGCCCGAAATGAACGACCGGTTCGCCGGTGCCGCGCCGTATTTGCGGGCATTCGCGCTGGTTCTGGGCGGGCATTACCACCTGAAGGCGGCTCAGACCGAAGAACAGGAAGGACCGCGAACCGCTCTTGCGGGCTTTTTCATCCGGCAGATGCTGGCGGTGCAGTCCGGGTTATGCGCGCAGGCCTGTGCGGGGGCCGCGGGACTTTACGCGCTTGGCGCGGATGACTTTTCCGCATGAACGCGATCCGCACCCCGTTTGAAACCCCGCCGACCGAAGGCGAGGCGATCGAGGTCGCCGACGGCATTCTGTGGTTTCGCCTGCCATTGCCGTTGAAGCTGGATCACGTCAACGTCTACGCATTGGCCGAGGGCGACGGCTGGACGGTGGTCGATACCGGGTTCGCATCGAACCGAAGCCGTCGCATCTGGCAGGCGATCATGGACGGACCGTTGGCGGGCAAGCCGGTCACCCGCGTGATCGTGACCCACCATCACCCCGATCACATGGGGCTGGCGGGGTGGTTGCAAACCGATTTTGGTGCCGAACTCTGGACCACCCGCACCGCGTGGCTTTTTGCCCGGATGCTGACATTGGACAAACACGAGGTGCAAAAGGCCGAAACGCTGGCGCATTATCGCGCGGGTGGAATGGACCCGGAAATTTACCGGCAGCGTGTCACCGAAAAGCCGTTCAATTTTGCCGATGTGGTGGCCCCGATGCCGCTGGGGTTCCGCCGCATTCAGGAGGGGCAGACGATCCGGATCGGTGGTCGCGACTGGGACATTCGGATGGGCAACGGCCACGCGCCGGAACATGCGACGTTCTGGTGCCGCGATGAACCTCTGTTGATAGCGGGCGATCAGGTCTTGTCGTCGATCAGCCCCAATATCGGCGTTTACGCCACCGAACCCGATGCCGATCCGGTAGCCGAATGGCTGGAGGCCTGCGAACGTCTGAGCCGGTTCGCGCGTGCCGACCATCTTGTCCTGCCCGGCCACAAGTTGCCGTTCACGGGTCTGCCCGCGCGGATGAAACAACTGATCGAAAACCATCACGGCGCGCTGGAGCGGCTGGTGGATTTCCTTGCCGAACCGCGAACGGCAGCGGAATGTTTCAAGACATTGTTCAAGCGACCGATTGGCGAAGGCGAATATGGGCTGGCGCTGGTTGAATCCGTGGCGCATCTCAATCATCTTTTGCAGCAGGGCCGGATCACGCGAACGCGCCGAGACGACGATGCCTGGCTCTGGCGGCGCACCTGAAACGGGCGAAGAACATGAGCGACGAAATCAAGACCACGGCCGAGGCGATCGAAAGTACCGCCCTGCCCGAAGCACGGGTGGCCCACGCTGACCCCAACGCGCCGATCACGGCCGAGCAGTTGCCGTTACCGGCCGCGATCCGGGCCACAGGCGTCGATCAGAAATCTCCGGCGCAATGGGCCTATGAGCGGCTTGTGCTGTACATACAGAATTTCGAACAGCAACTTGACGCCGACCACGAGGTCGGGATGGGCTTTGCCGGTGGCGAAGTCGGCGTGATGCGCATTCAGGGCATCGGCTTTTTTGCGCCCGATATCCTGACGTTCTACGGCTCGGACATGACCGGTGCCAGAACGCAACTGGTTCAGCATGTCGGCCAGTTGAACGTGATGCTGCGCGCCGCACCAAAAGAGAGCGAGGCACACGAGGCCAACCGGATCGGATTTCGTCTGGCGGCCGCATTGGAAAACGATGAACCCTGAACCGGGACGGTGGGACGCAGTTGCAGACGGGTGAAACTGGCGTATACAACACCCCAACCAAAGAATCCGGAGATCGAGAATGGCGAAGTACCAACACGGCGACATGGATGTCAGTGCCCAGGAAAAAACCTTCTCGGGGTTCGTGCGGGGTGTGACCACGGTTATCGCGGTCAGCATTGTCGCCCTGATGTTCCTGGCGCTTTACAACAGTTGATTGTTGCTCAGGGCGAAACGCTTGCCCGCCGGGCCACGAATCGACCATGACACTGCAATCCATCGTTCACATTTGCGTGCGATTTGCGCCTGAATCGCAACAGTCGGGCGGCGTCCCCCCCTGCGCCACTTGAGAATCGCGGCGTTTCGTGGCGGATTGGCACCACCGGGGGTCTGCTAACATTTGCGAGGGAAAATGAAATCGTTCCGAAATCTGCTGCCATTGATTTTTCTGATGGCATTATCCGCTTGCGCAGAGAAAATCTGGGCCCCGGACGAGGCGGTCGCCAAGGCGCATTACTCCAGCAAGGAACCGCCCTCGGTCACACTGGTTACCGTGATCAACAACCGCGATGGCGGCGGCGGGCATTCGGCCATCCTGATCAACGCCAGCGAACGTGTCGTGTTTGACCCGGCGGGCAACTGGAAAAGCAAATATGCGCCCGAACGCAACGATTTCGTCTACGGGATGTCGCCGGCGGTTCTGAAATCCTATTACGGGTTCCACGCACGCAAGGCCTGGCATGTCGTCATTCAGAAAAAGATCGTCTCGCCGGAAATCGCGGCGATGGTATACCAAAGCGCCAAGAATTACGGGGCGGTTCCCTCTGCTTTCTGCTCCAACAGCGTCACCACGATCTTGCGCACCATTCCGGGGTTTGAATCAATCCCCCATTCGCTGCTGCCGAAAAAGACCATGCAGGCATTCGCCAAGTTGCCCAACGTGACCACCGAAAAAATCTATGAATATGACTGATTGGTTGCGGTGATGTTTGATCGGGTACGGCGATCGACGGTTGCGCTTGTCGCATTGGCGTTTCTGTCGGGCTGCGTCGCCCAACTGCCGTGGGCGTCGGACGAAAGGCTTGCGAGCGCGGTCTATACGCATGCGGGCACCAAGTCGGTGACCCTGATGACGGTGATTGCCAACGATAACGGATCGGCGGGCCACTCGGCCTTGCTGATCAATGCGTCCCAGCGTGTGATATACGATCCGGCCGGCACTTGGTCGAACCGTCGCGTGCCGGAACGCGCGGACATGCTGTACGGCATCACACCGACCATGTTGCAATACTATCTGGATTATCACGCCCGGAAACGGTTTCACGTCGTGATGCAGACCAAAACGCTGTCCGCCGAGGCGGCGGAAACCTTGTTTAGGATCGCCATTGAAAACGGCGCTTCCATGGCCGGAATGTGCGCCAACAATACCTCGCACATTCTCAGCCGGACGCCGGGGTTTGCGGGATTTCCGGTAGGTCTGTGGCCCAAGGACGCGGTGGCGGCTTTTGCCGAACTGCCGGGCGTCACCACGAAACGCATCTATCAGGATGACGAAGGCAAAGACCTGAAATCCTGACCGAATTCCGGGTCGGAAACAAAAACCCCCAGGGCACAGGCCTTGGGGGTTCGCGCTTGGCCCGGTTGGACACCGTGCCGGATTATCGTTCGGAAACGACCCTAAAGCAGACCTTCGCGCTGGGCTTTCTTGCGCGCAAGTTTTCGCGCACGCCGCACGGCTTCGGCCTTTTCACGGGCTTTCTTGACGGAGGGCTTTTCGAAATGCTGCCGAAGCTTCATTTCGCGAAAAACGCCCTCGCGTTGCAGTTTCTTTTTCAGGGCACGAAGCGCCTGATCGACATTATTGTCGCGAACCGATACCTGCATGTGGTGTCACCACCTTTCTAAGTCTAGAGTTGCAAGAAGTGCAGGAACGGCGCGTATAGCAAGGCGGTTTTGCTTTGTCCACCGCCGCGCAGAAATTTCAGGAGCATGCGCCATGTCCGCAAGGCCCAAGAAATCAGAACAGGCGCATCTGGAAACGACGCGGGCGAACCTCGTCGCGGCAGCCCTGGCTCACGTGCCGTTCGATGGTTGGAGCGCGGCCAGTTTTCAGGCCGCAATTGCGCAGAGCGGCACGCCGGATGCCCTGGCGCGGCTCGCTTGCCCGAGGGGGGCCACCGACCTTGCGATCGCCCATCATCGCCGGGGTGATCAGGCGATGGCGGCAGCGGCGCGCACCGCCGATCTTGCCGGGCTGCGATATGGCCAGAAGGTTGCGGCGCTGGTCGATTTGCGGATCAGGATGGCCGGCGACAAAGAGGTCGTGCGCCGGGGCCTGACCTTCTTTGCCATGCCGGCCCATGCCGTCGAGGGCGCGGCGGCAATCTGGGCCACGGCCGATCTGATCTGGGAAACGCTGGGCGACACTTCGACCGATTTCAACTGGTACTCCAAACGTGTGATCCTGTCTGCGGTCTATTCGTCGACCGTGCTGTTCTGGCTTGGCGACGAGAGCCCGGGGCATCGGGACACACGGGCATTTCTGGACCGGCGCATCGAAAATGTCCTCCAGTTTGAAAAGGCAAAGGGTAAATTGCGCGATACCAAGCTGTTGCAGGGTTTCATGCGTGGGCCGGGCCGATGGCTGGATCGTTTGCAGAAACCCGAACAATCGCACCGTGCCGACCTGCCCGGATATTCGGGCGCGAAAAACAGATGATGGGAATTGACGCATGAACCTGCCAGAGACGATGCGCGCGGTCGAGATTTCCGAACCCGGCGGACCGGAGGTCTTGCGCGAGACCACCCGCCCGGTACCAAAACCGGGATCCGGGCAAATCCTGATCCAACTCAAGGCGGCGGGCGTGAATCGCCCCGACGCGCTGCAACGCGCAGGCGCCTATGCACCGCCGCCCACCGCTTCGGACCTGCCCGGGCTTGAAGGCGCGGGAACGGTCGCCGCCATCGGTAACGGAGTCACCCGCTGGGCGGTCGGCGACAAGGTCTGTGCGCTGCTGCCGGGGGGCGGTTACGCGGAATATTGTGTCACCCATCAGGACCACGCGCTGCGCATCCCCGCCGAAATGCCGATGACCAAAGCCGCGGCCCTGTGCGAAACCCATTTCACCGTGTGGTCGAATGTCTTCATGCGTGGCGGACTTGGAGGTGGCGAAACATTTCTGGTTCATGGCGGTTCCAGCGGCATCGGAACCACCGCGATCCAACTGGCCCACAAGTTCGGTGCCCGGGTGTTTGCCACCGCCGGCTCGGCCGAAAAATGCTCGGCTTGCCGCGAATTGGGGGCGGACATCGCGATCAATTATAAGGATCAGGATTTTGTCGCCGCCCTAAACGAGGTGACCGCTGGCGCCGGGGCCGATCTGATTCTGGATATGGTCGGCGGAGATTATATTCCGCGCAATATCAAGGCGTTGAAGACGGAAGGCCGTCTGGTCATGATCGCATTCCTTGGCGGCCCGACAGCGGAATTGAATTTCGCGCAGATCATGACGCGCCGTCTGACGGTCACCGGCTCGACCCTGCGACCGCAAAGCGACCTTGCCAAGGCACGGATTGCGCAGGAATTGCGTGAAAACGTCTGGCCCATGCTGGATGCCGGTACCATCGGGCCGCTGATGGATTCGACCTTCCCGCTGGCAGCCGCCGCGGACGCCCACCGACGCCTGGAAAGCTCTGACCATATTGGCAAGATCGTGCTGGAGGTGGCTTAGGAGCTATTTGAACTTCATGGTTCCAAAAATACTCGAAACCGCCGCCCACCGAGATTGAGCCTGTTTGAGTATTTCGGGAACAATGAAACCGGCTTATTCCGCCGCGACGTCTTTCAGGTGTCTTGCCTCCTGGCGGCTGAGTTGCGCACCTTGTTTGCGTTTCACCAGCGCCGCGCGGGCGCGTGCAAACTGGTCGTCCTGCCAAAAGATCAGGCAGCCGTTGCAACCTTTGCCGCAACAGCCCTGGGTTCCGATGCGGTTGGTGGTCGGGCGGCGCTCTTTCCCGTCCTGATCGGCAGACGCCGCCAGCGCATCGCGGCGTTTGGCATAGGCGGTGTCGTTTCGTTCGCCCCTGGTTTCAAGCCCCTGAACCAGCTTGTCGAATTTCAGCCGGTTTCGCTGCTCGTCGGTCAGGGATTTTTCTTTGCGCAGCACCGTCAGTGCCGGGAGTCGCGCTTTCAGCGTTTCAATATCCTCGTGGTCAAACAGCCCGAACGGAATGCGGATCGTGGTTTTGGTGCTGCCATGGACCACGGATTTGACCTCGCCGGTCGCGGCATCTTCGAATGAATACATGCGTAACAGCGTGGTTTCACGACCAAGCGGCGACACGAAGTCGAGCACTTCGCCCGATTCGAGCTTGTTCTTGACTTCGACCAGAATCGCGTCATCGGTGACACCGGTCACGACCCCGGCATATTCCCAGCCCGCCAATGCAGCCGTGTTTTCGTAATCATGCGCGTAGTTGGTTAACCGTCCATCGTGAAAAGCCAGCGAATAGCCGCGATTGCCGACCGTTTCCAGTTCGGCCATATATTTGCGCGGATCCCAGTTTTCCCGGTCGGCATAGTAATCGTCGATCGCCATGCGATAGGCCCGGGCAACCACGGCGACGTAATACTCGGATTTGCCGCGTCCTTCGACCTTGAGTGAATCAATCCCGATATCGAGATATTCGTCGAGTTTGGGCATGATGCACAGGTCGCGGGAGTTTAGGATATATGAGCCGCGCCCGTCCTCTTGGATCGGCATCAATTCGCCGGGGCGACACCCTTCCTCCAACAGGAATTCGAACATGTCGGCGTTGTTTTCGTTGATGTCGAGCGCCTGAATGGTGCCGTCCTTCAGGCGCATGCGCACGCTGTAATTCCACCGGCAGGAATTCGCGCAATTCCCCTGATTGGCGCCGCGTTCCGCCATGTAATTGCTCAACAGGCACCGGCCCGAATAAGTCATGCACATGGCACCGTGAACGAAGGCTTCGAGTTTGATATCCGGGCATTTCTCGCGAATTTCGGTCAATTCGGCAAACGACACTTCGCGGGCCAGTACCACCAGATCGGCCCCCTGATCGCGCCAGAAATCGACGGACAACCACGAGGCAACATTGCTTTGCGTCGAGATATGCAAAGGCAGTTCCGGCGCGCGAGTTTTCACGTATTGAAACACACCCGGATCGGCGATGATCAGGCCATCGGGTCTGACGCGCCGCACGGTGGCAATATATTCGTCGAGTTTTGGCACATCCTTGTTATGGCTGAATAAATTCAACGTCAGATAGGCGCGCTTTGCGTGTTTGTGGCAAAATTCAACGCCTTCGACCACATCGTCGAGCGAGAATTCCGACTTGGTTCTGAGGCTCATGTCGGGCGTGCCCAGATAGACCGCATCGGCCCCGTACAGCACGGCCATCTTCAGCTTTCTGAGGTTGCCTGCGGGCATCAGGAGTTCGGCGCGGTGCGCGGTCATGGGCTTCACCTTTGAGTAACCAATCGGGTGTTTAGGTCAAATCGGCGGGGAATCCAAATGGATTGACCGATATGAACGCGATGGACGTTCGATCAATTGGGGCACAAAGTTCGCGATCAACGGAAAGGGAACCGGAACATTGCGACTGGTGCGCCGCGCGGCCGAATCACCGCGTTGAAATTCATGCTCAAAAAAGACCTCGTCCGACCTGGTGGTTCGATTCCTGCGGTTCGATCCACTACCGAACCGGCGGGAAAACGACCCGTTGTGAACAATCCCGCCGAACGTCAGCGCCGCATTCGCGCGGTTCCAGCTCCTTGGTCAGGCAGATGCGGACCTCTTGAAAATGGCCGCGTTTGCAGGTGACCGACAGCATCGTGTTTGACAAATTCGGGTTGACCTCCAGGAACGCAGCCTCGACCGCGGTCGCGGGAATTTTAAGCGGTTTCAGCAACTTGCGAAATACTTCCGGTCGCCGTATTCGCCCATAAGCCTCGCGCGAGACCGCAAAATACGCCTCTGCCGAAAGGCCGGAACACCGCCCGTGTTTGTCCCATTGGTGCCACGCCAGCCGGTCCGATCCCATGATGTCGGCCATCGCGCGCGCCATCTGGCCATCGGGCGGTCTCTCGGTGGTCGGGCAGAACGAGGGCCAGCCCCTTTCATGCTGCGGCCACAGACCGTGCAGGGTAAAACCAAGGTTGCGCCGGGCGTCGCACTGACTGGCGCCCTGCCCATCACCCTGCAGCGCGCACCAACTGGGCGACCACGACAGCGCAAGCACGTAATAATCAAACTTGCCCGCCGCCTTGGGCCCGGCGACGGCATGCCCGATCGTCATCAGTGCCAGCAACACAAAGGCGGTCAGGCGCAGCATCAAATCCCCCTTTTATTTCGTCTGGCCATTGGCTATATACAGCGCAATTCCCCTCATGAGAACGGAGATGCGCGGAAATCCGCCAGACCGGTTTCACCGAACGGGGAAGATGTGTTTGCGAAAGGAATTCCAATGGCGCTGCCGATCATGGCCAAGGCCACCGCCGTCTGGCTGGTTGATAACACGACCCTGACTTTCAAGCAGATCGCGGATTTCTGCGGGTTGCACGAACTGGAGGTCAACGGCATTGCCGACGGCGAAGTCGCGATTGGAATCAAGGGTTTCGATCCGATCGCCAACACCCAGCTTGATCCCGAAGTGATCGCCGCGGCGGAAAAGGATCCGGCGGTCAAACTGAAATTGAAATTCAACCCCGCTGCCGAAGGCGAACTGGTGCGCAAGGGGCCGCGGTATACGCCGCTGTCCAAACGTCAGGATCGCCCCAGCGCCATTGCCTGGCTGGTCAAATTCCATCCGGAACTTGCGGACAGCCAGATCAGCAAGCTTGTCGGAACCACCAAACCGACGATTCAGTCGATCCGCGACCGGTCGCACTGGAACATGAACAGCATCCAGCCCGTTGACCCGGTGGCGCTGGGCATGTGCCGGCAGGTCGAACTTGACGACGCGGTGCGCAAGGCCGCTGCCAAACGGGCCCGCACCGGCGAGGTGATCGCGGACGACGAGCGGATGAAGCTGGTTTCGACAGTCCAGTCGCTGTCGATGGAATCCGAGTCGAAAATGCCGGCGTCGATGTCGGGGCTGGAAACGTTTTCGCTTGGGGGCGATCCCGAACCCGAGGTCCCGGAATCGTCGCCGGTTGATGCCGAAAGCCTGTTCAACTTGCCCAAAACCGACAAGGAAAAAGATGAGGACGAGGAGGACTGAGGTCCACGGGCCCTAATGCACCGGAGCATCCACCGGGTCGATCAGAGTGCGTCCGCCGTCCACGCTCAGGATCTGCCCGGTGACGAATCCCGACGAATTCGAGGCCAGATACTGTACGGCCTCGGCGACCTCGTCGGCCTCGCCGATTCGGCCCAACGGGGTGGCCTCGGTGATGGTCGTGCGCAGATCACCGCTTTCCTTCAACGCATGGCGAAGGCTGGCGCTCATCACCGATCCGAACGCCACGGCATTCACGCGAATGCGATGCCCGGATAATGCCACGGCCAGCGAGCGGGTCATCTGATCCAGCGCCGCGCAACTGACGGAATAGGACAGCAGATCGGCATGCGTCCTCCGCGCCGCGATCGAGGTCAGGTTAACGATGGCCCCGATGTTGCCCTCGGGTTGGGCGTCATTTTCGGCCTGCTTGATCATGCGCCGCGCAATCACCTGTGACACGCGCAGGCTAGTGGTCACGTTCTGTTCGATCAGAGTTTCAAACGCGTCTTCGTCCGGGTTCAGCGGATCCGAGCGCAAAATCTGACGGCTGGCATTGACCAGAATATCCACACGGTCGAATTCATCGATGGTCGCCGACAAGAGGTTGGCCAGCGTCAGCCGTTCGCGCAGATCACCGGCGAAGAAACGGGCCTCACCGTCCTCGCCGGCAACCGCGGCAACTTCGCGACCCAGTTTTTCCTCGTCCATGTCCACGAACATGACCCGCGCACCCTGACCGACGAAATGGCGGGCGATCGCCAGACCGACACCGTTGGCGGCACCGGTGACGATGGCGGATTTGCCGGCTATTGAGTATGACATCCAGTCCCCCCCGGAATTGATCAGCGCGACCCTATTCGGATTCGCGCCGGGTTGCGAGCCGAAGCGATGCGCGGCTTTGCGGCCCGGAAAACCTTGAAATAGGGTGTCTGCTCCAGCGTTTCGAAGCGATGAAAGCAGGTGTCCAGCACGTTTTCGTACGGCAATTGCCGGTTGGCGACCAGCCACAGATGCCCGTTCGGTTTCAGGATGTTTGCGGCGCTCTTGATGAATTCGGCGCCTAACGAGGCTTCCGCCGCGCGACCCCGATGAAACGGTGGATTGGTGATAACGGCGTCATAAGTTCGGTCGGTGCCCAACCGCAAGACATCGGCCCAGTGAAAATACGCGCGAGGGTCGTTGATGTTGGCTCTGGCGGCATCCAGTGCCGTTTGCTCGGCTTCATGCAGATCCAGCCGCGTCGGCGCGCCTCGGGTAAGGACCGCTTGCGCCAGCCAGCCCCAGCCTGCGCCGAGATCGGCAATGTCGCCTTTTAACCGGTCATCAATATGCGCCGCCAGCAGCGCAGAGCCCTTGTCGATCTTGCCCGGTGAAAACATGCCCGGCGCGGTCAGAAACCCCGCCGGGTTCTTGGCTGGTTCCAGCCAGGCGCTCCAACGCGGTACCGATACGGGCAAGGATTCGGGGCGCGCGAACCAGAAAAGTTTTCCGTGCGCCTTGGCAACGACACCCAGCGGCGGCAACAAGGATTTGACGGCTTTCAGAATCGAATCGATCCCGTCCGTTCGCGCCCCGTCCACCGCCACGATCCCGTGCGGTTCGGTTGCCAGCATCGCGCGCGCCACCAGCCCAAGGGTTTCGGGCTTGGATCGCGTGATATGAACCAGGGTCGCGCGAAACGGCCCCGCGATCTGGGGCTGCACGTCATACCCCCGCGCGGCCAATTGGTCGAAATCGGGTCGGAACGAGTTGCCAAGGATCAGCTCGGCCCCACCAATGCGCGCATAATCCGCGCCGGGTCTGGCACGATAGACGCCGATGCGTCCGGTTTCCGGGAAAACCAGCCCGGAACCGGCACAAGCGAATTCAAGTCGAGATGCCGACATCAGGCGAACGGGCCGACAGGCCCTATTCCTTTTCCATCGTGCATTGCAGCGGATGCTGGTTGCGCCGGGCAAGCTCCATCACCTGCGCGACCTTGGTCTCGGCGATTTCGAACGAAAATACGCCGACAACCGCGAGCCCCTTGTTGTGAACCGTCAGCATGATATCGACCGCCTGCTGGTTGGACACGCTGAAAAACCGTTCCAAAACATAGACGACGAATTCCATCGGCGTATAATCATCGTTCAGTAACAATACCTTATAAAGCGGCGGGCGCTTTATTTTCGTCCGGGTCCGCGTGGCAACGGTGGTATCGCCGTCGTCGTGGTTCGTGTCAGACATGGTGATCGGTAAATGTTTCAACCGGCGCTCCGACCAGGGGGTTTGGGGTGGCTACAATATAAGGCAAGGGGTATCGAAATGGAAATGGTGTCTGTGACCGTATTTTCAATTCTGGATGATCAAGGTTAACGCCCCGCGCGGCAGTGATGCCATTCGTCGTGGATTTTCGGAATATTTGTCGGACAGGAGAAAATCCGGGCAAGCCCTTTGAAAAAATGGCTTTTTTCGCGCAAAAGGACGTGTTAGCGTCAAATTTATAACAAAAGGTACCGGCAAAACGGTACCCGGGGCAGACGAATCGTCGGAGCAACCGATGCACAGGCAGGCGGCGAGCGGGGTCATCCTTGCGCTGGTAATGATCTTCTCGGGCGTGGCGGCCGTTGCTGCGCCCTATGCAGCCATGGTCATCGATGCCCGTACCGGCGAGGTGCTGCATGCCCGTAACGCCGATACCAGGTTGCATCCGGCGTCGCTGACCAAGATGATGACGCTGTACATCGTGTTCGAGGCCATTCGAAATGGCGAAATCACGCTGGATACCCGCGTTTCGATCTCCAAGCGCGCGGCGGCGGAACCGCCCTCGAAACTGGGACTGAAGGCGGGTCAGCGGATCGCGTTGAGGTACCTGATCCGCGCCGCGGCGGTGAAATCCGCCAATGATGCCGCGACGGCCCTGGCCGAGGCGATCTCGGGCAGCGAAGCCGCTTTCGCGAGACGCATGAACAAGACCGCCAAGGCGCTGGGGATGAGCCGCACCAGTTTCAAGAATGCGCATGGCCTTACCGAATCCGGGCATCTTTCGACCGCGCGGGACATGACCAACCTTGGGCGCCACCTGTTTTTCGATTTTCCCCAATATTACAACCTGTTCTCGCGTCGGACCACCAACGCCGGCGGGCGCGAGGTCCGCAATACCAACCGCAAGTTTCTGGCGGCCTATCGGGGTGCCGACGGGATCAAGACCGGGTACACGCAGGCGGCGGGGTTCAATCTGGTTGCGTCGGCAAAGCGCGGTCAGGTCCGGATCATTGCCACCGTATTCGGCGGACGTTCCACGGCGACCCGCAACGCCAGAGTGGCGGAATTGCTGGACCTGGGCTTCAAACGCGCGCCCGGCACGGCCACCGTCAGAAAACCGGATTTGCCGGTTTATGGCCGACCCAAGATCATTCGGGTCACGACCGCGGTTGCGAAAAGTCCGCGACCGTTGGCGCGGCCACCCGGCATCGCGGCGCTGGCGACGGCGGCTGCCGCCAGTGTCGCGGCCGAAATCGTCGAAGCGGTGGCCAGCAGCGAGGCCGCTCAGGTCGTCGACGACCCCGCCGCAAGCGCCCGACCGCAACCTCGCGACGATGGTTTGCAGGTGGTCACGCGGGTTTCGACCTCGGGCGGACGACATTGGGGTATCCGCCTGGGCGCGTTCGCAACCCGCTATGAAGCGGAAAAACTGTTGCTGAAAACCGCGTTGCAGGATTTCAGCTCGCTGGACGGCGCATTGCGAAAAGTCGCGGTCAGAAACGGCGAATATCAGGCCAATTTTGTCGGTCTGACCGAAGATCTGGCCAATCGTGCGTGCAGCCGTCTGAGCGCCCGGCGGCAGGCCTGCACACCCCTGGGGCCCGAGGGGTGACCATTTGCCGACAAGCCGTCCGCCCGCGCGCTGGAAAAATGGCGTGACAGGATTTTGCGATATTTATCGTTGATTATCAATGTAATATCCGGAATTCTAGTAATCTAGTAATCTAGTAATCTAGTAATCTAGTAATCTAGTAATCTAGTAATCTAGATCTCCGGTCATCCGGTCATCCGGTAATCTGATGATCCGGTGGTCTGGTCATCCGGCAATCCTGTGGTCCAGCCGGTTAGACGAACGGACATGTCTTTCGGCGATCTTGTCTTCCCGATCATTTTCTGGCCGGGCCGTGATCATCCACTCGAAATCACACTTCGGCGACTTGCCGGTCCAAAATTCCTTCAAGGGTGCGCTTGCATCCCGCGAAATGCGGGAACAATATCGACCTGACCACACCTGATCGAAAGTGCCAGCATGGATTTGTTTGAAACCGCCAAATCGGCACGCCTCAATGCCCATGCCCCGTATTCGGGTTTCCTCGTTGGTGCGGCCATCCGATCGAAATCCGGCAAAGTATTTGCCGGTTGCAACGTTGAAAACGTCGCCTACCCCGAGGGCACCTGCGCCGAGGCCGGTGCGATCGCCGCCATGGTGGCCGCGGGCGATCGTGAAATTGCCGAGGTTCTGGTCGTTGCGGATGCCCCCGAACCCATCACGCCCTGTGGCGGGTGCCGTCAGAAACTGGCCGAATTCGGCGCGCCCGATGTCGTTGTCAGAATGGCAGGGCCAGCGGGCGAGAGACTGGCGATGACCCTTGGCGAATTGCTGCCCGGTGCATTTTCCACGGCCCATCTTGGCAAGGACTGATATGGACGCACGCAGCATCATTGCGCAGATACGCGACGGAGAAACGCCTTCGGGTGATGCCCTGCGCTGGATTGCCAACGGGCTTGCCGATGGCCGGGTTACCGACGCACAGGCCGGGGCATTTGCCATGGCGGCCTTGCTGAACGGGCTGGACGAAGCGGGGCGCGTGGCGCTGACACTGGCCATGCGGGACAGCGGCGTGGTCCAGAAATGGGATCTTCCGGGGCCGGTGCTGGACAAACATTCGACCGGCGGAATTGGCGACAATGTCTCGCTGATGCTGGCGCCCGCGCTGGCGGTGTGTGGAGCGTTCGTTCCGATGATCTCGGGGCGCGGTCTGGGACATACCGGCGGCACCTTGGACAAACTCGACGCGATTCCGGGATACCAGAGCGAAGTCCCCAGCGAAAAGATGCGCGAGGTCGTTGCGAAAGTCGGCTGCGCCATCGTCGGGGCGTCGGGCGATATCGCACCCGCCGACAAACGGCTTTATGGCGTCCGGGACATCACCGGTACGGTGGAAAGTGTCGATCTGATCACGGCCTCGATCCTGTCCAAG
The DNA here is from genome assembly GCA_964600965.1 of uncultured Rhodobacter sp. GTDB lineage: Bacteria > Pseudomonadota > Alphaproteobacteria > Rhodobacterales > Rhodobacteraceae > UBA5972. The sequence goes on along the minus strand of CAZRLO010000012.1, from coordinate 21,730 downwards.
AAACTGGCTGCGGGGCTTGGCGGGCTGGTGCTGGACGTCAAGGTGGGCAATGGTGCGTTCTTGCCGGAAATCGCACGCGCCGAAACGTTGGCGCAGTCTTTGGTCGATGTCGGTGGCGGGGCAGGGTGCAGGACCGCGGCGCTGATCACCGACATGAATGAACCGCTGGCATCCTGCGCCGGCAATGCGCTTGAGGTCGCCAACGCCGTTGCCTTCCTGCGCGGCGATCACATCGACGGTCGCCTGTTCGATGTAACGGTAGCGCTGGGCGGATTGCTGCTGGAACTCGGCGGGCTGTGTGACAACACCGCAGAGGGTCAGACCATGATCGCGACCGCGTTTCAGGATGGTTCGGCGGCCGAGAAATTCGCGCGGATGGTTGCGGCACTCGGGGGTCCTTCCGATTTCGTTGATCGGTGTGCAAATCACCTGCGCCGCGCGCCGGTAACGGGCGAGATTGGCGCGCCGCGATCCGGCTTCGTGACAGCGGTGGATGCCCGTGCGCTGGGCGAGGTGGTCGTCGCGTTGGGTGGTGGACGGTTTCGCCATGATGACCGTCTGGACCTGACGGTGGGGCTGGACCAGATCATCGGGCCGGGGGCTTTTGTCGAGGCCGGAGACCCGCTGGCCATCGTGCACGCAGCGGATCAGGATCGGCTTGACGCGGCGACCCGCAGCGTACTGGCGGCGATCGGGATCGGTCCCGAGCCGCCTGAAGAAACCGCCTTGATCGTCGAAAGGATCGGCTGATGGCGCGGGCATTCCTGGCGGTTCTTGACAGCGTCGGTTGCGGCGGCGCACCTGATGCCGCCGATTTCGGTGATCTGGGGGCCAACACACTGGGCCATATCGCCGCGGAATGCGCGGCCGGGCGCGCCGTGAACGGGCGCAGCGGGCCGTTGAAGGTGCCGAATCTCGACCGGCTGGGGCTTGGCGCGGCCATCCGATTGGCCTCGGGCGACGCGACGCCGGGGCTAGACGCAAAGCCCCATGGCACGTGGGGCGCCGCGACCGAGGTTTCGCGCGGCAAGGACACGCCCTCGGGTCACTGGGAGATGGCCGGCGTGCCCGTTCCGTGGGACTGGCACTATTTTCCGGATCGCACACCTGCATTTCCGCCCGAAGTCGTGGCGCGGGTTTGTGAACTGGCGGGCACCAACGGCATTCTGGGAGACTGCCGTGCGTCGGGCATTCCGATCATCGAACGTCTGGGACAAGAGCACCTGAATTCGGGTTGGCCAATTTGTTATACTTCGGCGGATTCGGTTTTTCAGATCGCGGCCCATGAAACCGCGTTCGGGCTTGGCCGATTGCTGGAATTGTGCGCGGATCTTGGGCCGATGCTGCATGCGATGAAGGTCGGGCGGGTGATCGCGCGACCGTTTGTCGGCGACGGTGTGTCGGGATTTCGACGCACCACCAACCGGCGCGATTTTGCCATCTCTCCGCCCGAGCCAACCCTGTGTGACCGGGTTTCGCAGGCCGGCAGAGCGGTGGTCGCACTGGGCAAGATCAAGGATATCTTTTCCGGTTCGGGCGTCACAGCAGCTTTCAAGGGCGAGGGCGATGCCTCGCTGTTCGCCGAACTGACACGGCAGGTGGCGCAGGCGCCCGACGGCAGCCTGGTTTTCGCCAATTTCGTTGAGTTTGATTCGCTCTATGGGCATCAACGCGACGTTTCGGGCTATGCTCGGGCACTGGAATGGTTCGACCGGGGTGTCCCTGACCTGCTGACCGGTTTGCGGTCTGACGATCTGATGATTTTCACCGCCGATCACGGCAACGACCCGACCTGGCGCGGCACCGACCACACGCGCGAGCGGGTGCCGGTGCTGGTGGCCGGGTACGGTGCCGGGGAAATCGGCCAGCGCGCGTTTGCGGATATCGGCGCCAGCATCGCCGCGCATCTTGGCGTGGCATTCGGTCCTGTCGGTGACAGTTTTCTTTGAGCGTGGCTTGCGCTAGAAAGCGATATTCGGGCCGCAGATTTTCCGGGGGATGACATGCCAAACAACCTGACGATCGTCGATCATCCGCTGGTGCAGCACAAGCTGACGCTGATGCGGGAAAAGACGACCTCGACCGCCGTTTTTCGCCAATTGCTGCGCGAAATCTCGATGTTGCTGGCCTACGAGGTGACCCGCGATCTTCCGCTGACCACCAAGCGGATCGAAACTCCGCTGGTGGAAATGGGTGCGCCGGTCCTGAAGGGCAAGAAACTGGCGTTGGTTTCGATCCTGCGGGCCGGAAACGGGTTGCTTGACGGGGTTCTGGAGCTGATTCCTTCGGCCCGGGTCGGTTTTGTCGGTCTTTATCGGGACGAGGAAACCCTCCAACCGGTGCAGTACTATTTCAAGGTACCGGTAGGCCTTGAAAACCGGCCGGTCATCGCGGTCGATCCGATGTTGGCGACCGGCAATTCCTCGGTTGCGGCCATTGATCTGCTGAAAGCGGCGGGGGCCACGGACATCCGGTTCCTGTGCCTGCTTGCCGCCCCCGAAGGGGTGAAACGCATGGGCCAAGCCCACCCCGATGTGCCGGTCATCACGGCGTCGCTGGACACGCGGCTGAACGAGGTGGGATACATCCTGCCGGGGCTAGGTGATGCGGGTGATCGGATGTTTGGCACCAAATAGGCCAGGAATTCGCCCGGACGCCCTTTACTATTTCTTCAGATTTGGGCAGACTTGCCGCCAATAAGAGGGGGCAAAAATGCGGGCAGTCGCAGTCGTAACCTTCGCCACGATCCTTGCGCTTGCGGGCAATGCCAGCGCGAAATCGTTGCGAAATGCCACGGGTCCGGCGGAAACGCCACCGTTGAGCTACAGCGCCGCATTGTACGTCGACAGCAAGGGCTGCGCCTACATCCGGTCGGGCTATGGCGGAGTGGTTACATGGGTGCCGCGCGTCCAGCGCAACCGCCAGGTGGTCTGTGGGCTCAAGCCGACGGTGGTTTCCGGCGCGTCCCGGCCAACGGCAAGCACCGCCAAGCCACGCACGGCTTCCGCCCAATCCGCCAGACCCGCCGCCGCAGCGCCGCGAAAACCCAAACGCCAGGGCATGACCTTGTTTGGCACGCCAAGGCGCGTTTCTGCGGGCAGCAGCCCTTCGCCTTCGCCAGCGCCGACGGTATTTTCTTCACGACCGAAAACGACCGCCAAACCGGTCAAGCCGGTGAAAGTCGCGGCCGTGACGCCGCGCAGGCCGACCGTTTCGCCATCCCCGGCGCCGACCGTGTTCAAATCCAAACCCGCCGCTGCGCCGAAGCCGGTGAAAGTGGCGGCATGGACATTCGGCGTTCGCAGGCACGGTACCCCAACCATCCGACGTGGGCCGCAAGCGGTTCATCCAGCCGACGCAGTGCGCCGTGCCCGTGGGCATGAGGTTGCCGGCCCCGTTCAAGTGGCGCGCGCCGAGGCGGCGTTGCCGGAAGGGTATAAAAGCCTGCTCGGTGCCACGGACCCGACGGCGAGCCGCGGCATCGGCACCCCAGAGGGACGGGCGGCGATGGACCTGATTTGGACCCAGACCATGCCGCGCCGCCTGATCGACGTGACGACGGGGCGGGATATGACGGCGGCGCTGCCCCAGATCCGATATCCGTACACGGGCACGGTTTCGACCCGGCAATACGCGGCATCCGCCGCCAAACCGGCGAAAAAGTTGATCCCGGTTGGCGACGAAGCTTCGCCTGCGAACATGAAACAGATCGAGGATGTTTCGGCACTGACCAGTGAACCGATCGCCGCCGTGATTTCCGCCCGCGTCGCCAGCCATCGTTTCGTGCAGGTCGCGACATTCGGCGTGCCGGCAAATGCCCGGCGCACATTGGCGCGGTTTGGCGCGGTCGGGCTGCCGACCTATGCCCGCCCGTACCAACGCGGCGGCGCAAAGTATGAAATCGTGCTTTTGGGGCCGTTTCAGGATCAGGCAGGATTGCAGGCTGCGCTTTCCGCAGCCCAGCAAGCCGGATTTTCCGACGCGTTCTACGTGAATTAGATTTGACAGCAACCGGATCAGTTCCAGACCGGCCCGGGCGATGACGCATACCAATCGTCGAATCGTATTTCCGCGATCGTGACCGGACGTCAATCAGGCTTGCTGGCCTGACCTCCGGGCGAGATATATGGAAATAACATTAAATATCAATGAGTTATGGAGAAATCCGCTCGTCTAGCCGTCTAGACGGCTGGACGGCCAGACAGCCGGTCGGCCAGACGGCTGGAGGGCCAAACGGCTGGCTGATTGGAGGGCCAGACGTCCAGCCGACTGGACGGCCAGACCCGTAATCGGGGCAGTCCCGGATTTCGCGCCGGTGACAAGCGGATTTACGAAAACTGAGGCGGGTCTAAGCCGCCGGCCATTTCAATCCAGATTGGCCAGCCGCAGACGGGCGATCTGATGAACCTGATTGAGCGCCTCGCGAAACTCGGTCGCAAAATCGTTGGGCAGGCGGGCGCGAAAATTCCCGAGAATCTCGGCCCGGTTACGGCCCTTGACCGCCAGAATGTAGGGGAATTCGAACTTGGCGCGATAGGCCGTGTTAAGCTCGGTGAATTCGGAAAACTCTGCGGGCGAGCATTGATCCAGCCCCGCGTCGGCCTGTTCGGATGTGCTTTCGCGGGTCAGCGTCCCGCTTTGCGCCAACCGGCCTGCCAGATCGGGATGCGCCCGCAACAGGACCATTTGCGGTCCGGGGCCCGCGGACTCGACCAGATGCGCGAATGGCCCGGCCAGATCGGAACTGACCCCGGCGGACAGATGCCTGCGCTCATCAAAACATTTTTCCGCGATCCAGCGCGAATGTTCATAGACTCCGCCGAACCGGTCGGCAAACTCGTTTCTGCCAAGCGTCGCGATCATGGTCGAACCGCCTTTCGTCAAGGGAACCACAAGGATATGACAGCACGGTGGGACTTCAAAGCGGGAATTATTTGCGGGACGAATTCGGTTTTTCGTCCGGCACCGGGGCGGTCAGGCGAACAGGTCCGCAAGCGGCATCCGCTCGCGTTTGCGCTGTAATTCCAGGTGCCCAAGTGGCGACCATCCGACGATCACGGTGTCAACACTATCACGGCGCAGCGCCTGCTTCAGGACCTGCTCGACCTGACGGCGGTCCTTTTTGCCCATGGGCGCGAAATCGATCACGATCTGGCCGCCCAAACCGCGCAACCGCAACTGTCGGGGCAGATCACGCGCGGCGGCGATATTTGCCTTGAGCCCGGCTGCTGGCGAAAAATCCCCGCCCGTATTCACATCCACCGCCACCAGCGCCCGCGTTGGTTCGACAAACATCTTCGCCAGCGCGCCAAGCCTCACCATGGGCGTTTCAAGGGTTTCGATCATGACGGTCAGGTCGTGTTCCGCAAAACTGCCGTCGTGATCGGCCACCTGATCCGGTTCGGGATCGGTCCAGTCCCGCCATGCCCGAAAATGCGCGCCGGGCGCCTGCAGCAATATCCCCGGTCCCTGAATGTCTGTGTTCTCAAGAACCGAACAACAGATGTCGCGCAGTTCCGAGATTTCGGCAAGGATGGCCTCGGGCGTCGCGGCGGTCGCTGCTGACCGCAGGATCAGGCCGTAGGTGTCCGGCGCATCCGCCATTGCCTCGGCGGCGATTTCCGCCATCCGTTCCCGCGCCTCGTCGTCGCGCACCGACCGCGCGATATTGCGACCCGGTGCATCCGGGGTCAGGATGGCGTTGCGACCCTTGAACAGCAGGCGCGTCGTTACCGGGGGCGCCTTGCCGCGTTCGGCATTTGCCGCAATCTGCACCAACATGACCGTACCGGGTGAAATTTCGCGGGCGTTGCGCAGATACCCCTTTTGTCCGTCGCCCAGTCCGATGATCAGACCGCCCTGACCTTTCAACGGTCGTTCGGCGATGCCACGGTAGATCGCACCCGGCAGCGGTATCGCCGAGGGCTTGGGATCGATCAGCAGATCGGTCAAACGGCCGTCGACCATCAGGGCCGCCGCTTCGCGACCGTTCAGGTGATCCAGAATGGCGATCCGCCCTTTCATGCGTCGCCTGCGCCCGCGATCGGATACCCGGCAGCGACCAGCAGATTTGCGGTTTCCGTCAGCGGCAGGCCAACAATGCCAGTGAACGATCCGGTGATCCACGGGATCATCGCCCCGGCCAGACCCTGAATGCCGTAGGCCCCGGCCTTGCCCCGCCATTCGCCCGACGCAAGAAATGACGCGATTTCGGCCCGGGAAAGGGATTTCATGCGAACGACGGAAACGGCTTCGCGTTGCCAAAGCCTTTCGCCGCGTGCCAGCGCGACCGCCGTGATCACGCGGTGACGCCGTCCCGACAGCAATCCGAGCATCCGTTCGGCATCGCCCCGATTTTCCGGTTTGCCGAGGATGCGCAGACCAAGCGCGACGGTGGTGTCCGCGCAAAGGACCAGGTCCTTTGGTCCCGCCGGAATTGCCGCAATCTTTTCGCGCGCCATGCGGCGGCAGTAATCGCGCGGCCGTTCGCCACCGGCGGGCGTTTCATCGATTTCCGGCGCGGCAATCGCATCGGGCGTCACGCCAATCTGCGCCAGCAGCTCGCGCCGGCGCGGGCTGGCAGATCCGAGGATCAGGCGCATTGCGGGCTATTTGTAACGGTAATTGATCCGGCCTTTGGTCAGATCATAGGGGGTCATTTCAACCTGCACCTTGTCGCCCGCCAGCACCCGGATGCGGTTCTTGCGCATCTTCCCGGCAGTGTGGGCGATGATCTCATGGCCGTTCTCAAGCTCGACCCGAAAGGTCGCATTCGGCAAAAGCTCTACCACGACTCCCGGAAATTCGAGCAATTCTTCCTTGGCCATGTTTTCTCCGGTCGGGTTGTTCCTGCCCGGACCCAGCCGAGCGCCGCATGAATGCCTTTGATTGGCGGGGAATTCAAGCGGTAATACCCGCATCGCCATCCCTGGCCGCCCAAACGGCAGGGTCCGGCTTGCTTTTTGGCCACAATCTCGGTTTGCTATATGTGAAAGGCCGGTGCCGCGCCCGCGATTATTCCGGCAGTTTTCCCGGTTTTCGAAGCAGAACGGAGATACGCGATCAACGACGAACCCGATCCCGGCGAAATTGCCCCTGCCGAAGCGTATTTCACGCGGCGATGCCATGCCTGCGGCTGCGCGGATATGGCACCGGGTTCACGGTTCGGCGGCACCGGATTTCAGGAAAGCGTGGACCAGGGGGTCGAATACCAGTGCCCCCAATGCGGGGCAAAGGTCCCAATCCGCGATACCGGCGCGTTGCTGTCAGGCGGTCTGATTTCGGCGTTCTGGCTGGCGATCGGGGGGTGGGCGCTCTGGGCGGGCCCCTTGTGGTATCTTCGCAATGCCAGGTATTTCGCCGGCGAGTACGATTTTGATCTTTACCTGTTCGACGGCATCTTGTCGCTGCTGGCTGTCGGCGTTTTTGCCGTCGCCTGCTGGTACGCGTGGACGGAATTTCTTGCGCCGCTGCGCAACGTCAGGCGCCATCCTGTGGCCGGGCGTTTGCGCGAACCTACTGCTGACGAGCGGCGCGAACAAAGCCGCGCGCGCCGCACGCTGGTGCTGAGCGTTCTGGTTCTGCCGCTGGGCCTGTGGGCGGTGCTTCTTGTGGCCATTTGGCTGTTGAGCCTGACGGGGCTTGACCTGCGTGAGAACACGGCGGTCAAATATATCGCCGTTGCGGTGTTGGTCGGCGCGGTCTTTTCGCTGGGTCGCAAATCCCGCATCAATGCACCGTTGCTGATGGCAGGGATGGCGGGATGGCTTGCGGTTTTCGTTGCCGTGATCTTCATGTTCTGAGCGAAGTCGCGAACTGGCCAAGGGCCGCGCGCGCGACCTCTGCGCCCCATTCCTGTACGAAATGCCCGGCATCGGGCAGGATCAGCGGTTCGGGACAACCCCGGATCATGTCCTGCATCCGCGCCATGGCCGGCAGCCCCAGCACCGGGTCGGCGGCGCCGACGGCCATGAAGCTTTGCCCCTGCCAGTCATCCCGCCAGTATCTTGCAGCGCGTTTGCTGGTTTTGACGCCTTCCATATCCGGGCGCGTCATTACCATATCGGGAAAACGCCGAACGCCGGCCTTGTAAGTGGCGTCCGGCCACGGGGCGGCATAAGCGGCGACCTCGGCCGCCGACAGGTGGGGACAACTTCGCGACATCAGTTTGCCGACATCCAGATCCGGGTTGGCCGCCGCATACGCGCGCCATTGCTCGAACCCAGCGCCCGCCGGAACGCCGGTTGCCAGCGCCGTGTTCATGATGATCAGCCGAGAATATCGCTCGGGTGCCTCCATCGGCAGGGTCAGGCCCAGCAACCCACCCCAATCCTGAACCACCAGCGTGACATTGCGCAGGTCGAGCCGCCGGACAAATTCGGTCAGCATGTCACGATGAAAATGAAACCCGTAATCCTTGTCCCGGACCGGCTTGTCCGAACGCCCAAATCCAAACATGTCGGGCGCGACCACTCGCCCGCCACTTGCCAGAAAGACCGGGATCATCCGGCGAAAGAGGTAACACCAGGTCGGCTCGCCATGCAGGCACAGGAAAACCGGCTGGTCGGCCCCGGTTGCACCTTCGTCGATATAGTGACAGCGCAACCCCGCATAACCCGCCAGATCGTCAAGGTATCTGGGCCCCCAGGGAAAACCGGGCAGGGCGGTGAAACGGGATTCGGGTGTGCGCAGGGTTTCCATGAATGCTCCGGACTCTGTGACGGTCGGCACAGCCTAATCCGCCTGAAACCGGTTCTCAATGCGTGCCTGTATCTGATCCCGCGCCTGCCGGTACGCGATCAGCTTGGCCTCGCGGGATTCGCCCAGTCCGGTGGGGTCGATGATTGGCCAGTATTCGACATCAAGGGCGGCGTAACGTGTATGTTCCAGGGCCCGGCGCTGCGACGCTGGCGACAAAGCGACAATCAGGTCATAGGCTTCAAGATCGTCGCCCCAGTCCATCATTTCGTCGATGGAGCGGACCCGGTGTCGGCTGAGCTCGACGCCGATCTCCAGACATACCGCAATGGCGAAACCATCGATCTCCAGCTCGTTCCGGACCCCGGCTGATTGCACATAGACCGCGTGGCCGATATGTCTTTTCATCAAACCCTCGGCCATGGGGGACCGTACAGCGTTGTAATCGCAGCAGAAAAGTACCGATCCGGGGTTTTTATCCTGCATTGCGCCCGGTCACCCCTTGAAATGCAGAACACAGATCAGCGTGAACAGACGGCGTGACGTCAGATTATCGATCACGACCTTGTCCGCCAGACGTTCCTGCAACACGCGCGCGCCTTCGTCGTGGATACCGCGCCGCCCCATGTCGATGGCCTCGATCTGGCTGGGTGGCAGGCGTTTCACCGCGTCGAAATAGGCCTCGCAAATCTGGAAATAATCTTTGACCACCTGCCGGAACGGCGACAGAGATAAATGGAACTCGGCGACCGGCGCGTGTGCGCCCGTGCGAATGTCAAAAACCAGTCGCCCCTCGCGGATCGCCAACAGCAGACGATAGGGGCCCGCGGCGACATCACGCCCGGCATTGTCCGGCAATCCGAAGGAATTTTCCTCGATCAGATCAAAAATCGCCACCTTGCGTTCCTGATCGATCTCGGGCGTCGGTGCGGGCAGGCCGGTTTCGTCGATCTCGACGTGGGACAGGCGGTTTCGGTCAGTCATCGGTCAACTGGTTCAACGGATCCAGCCGCAGGCGGACCGACAGCGCGTGTGCCGACAGCCCCTCGGAATCCGCCAGCGTGGCCGCGGCGGGGCCGATGGATTTCAGCGCAGCCGGGGTCATTTTCGCGATCGTCGTGCGCTTCATGAAATCAAGCACCGAAAGCCCGGACGAGAATCGCGCCGACCGCGCCGTTGGCAGGACATGGTTCGGGCCGCCGACATAATCGCCGATGGCTTCGGGTGTCAGGGCACCCAGGAATATCGCGCCCGCATGGGTAACCCTTTCAGCCAAAGCCTCTGGGTTCGCGACGCAAAGTTGCAGGTGTTCGGGTGCAACCCGGTCTGATAATTCCGCCGCCCGATCCAGCGACTGGACAACGATCACCGCCCCGAAATCCCGCCAGCTTTGCCCGGCAATCGAGCGCCGTTCCAGCGATTGCAGCCGCAAATCGATGGCCGCGGCAACTCGTTTTGCGAAATCCGCGTCGTCCGTGATCAGGATCGATTGCGCGGTGGCATCGTGTTCGGCCTGACTTAACAGATCGAGGGCAATCCAGTCGGGGTCGTTGTCACGATCCGCGATCACCAGAATCTCTGACGGTCCCGCGATCATGTCGATCCCGACGGTCCCGAAAACCCGGCGCTTTGCTGCCGCCACGAAGGCATTGCCCGGCCCGGTGATCTTGTCCACTGCGGGGATGGTTTCGGTGCCATAGGCCATCGCGGCGATGGCCTGCGCCCCGCCGACGCGACAAATGGTGTCGACACCGGCTAGCCGCGCCGCCAACAGGACCAGCGGATTTATCACACCGCCCGGTGTCGGCACACAGATCATCAGCCGCCTTACCCCGGCGACCTTTGCCGGAATCGCGTTCATCAGTACCGACGAGGGATAAGATGCCAGCCCGCCCGGCACATACAATCCCGCTGCGTCAACCGCGCCCCAGCGCCAGCCGAGCATGGCCCCGGTTTCGTCCTGCCAAGACACATTTTCCGGGAATTGCCGTTGGTGATAGGCGCGAATGCGCGAAGCCGCCAATTCAAGCGCCCGAGCCTCCTGCGGGGGAACGCCGTCGATTGCGACGTCGATCTCGTCCTGCGAAATGATCAGGGTATCCTGCGTCAGGTCCAGATCGTCGAATTTGGCCGTCAGGTCGATCACGGCCTGATCGCCTCTTTTCCGGACATCGGAAATGATCGCGGCCACCGCTGCATCGACATCCTGCGCGGCCTCGCGGGATTGGCTCAGGAAGTCGTGAAATCGTGTTTCGAAATCCTGGGTCGCCGTGTTCAGGAAAACCGGCATTGCTCAATCATCCAGCGCGTGGTCGGGCGCCGATTTCGACGGCGCACCATACGGTCGGGTCACGTCGCTGAGCCGGATTTCGACGCATTCCAGCTCCAGCGCGATCGCGCCGTCGCCCGCCAGCGTGATTTCCAGCCTGCCGGTGCCATCGTCGGCGGGCGTAAATTCCATCGCCAGAACCGAAAGCACAAGGTCCGCATGCGACCGGTCCAGCCCACTGGTCGCAACCTTGTCAACGTCGCCGATCACCAGCATGGACTGCACGCGCTCGTAATTCCGGTGGGCGGTTTCGGCTTCCTGCCGGTCTTCCCAGCGAAACCGGTTCAACAACAGCGCGAAGCGGCGCTTGGCCGGTTGCCACGACATTTCGGACATGGGAAAAACCGCGTCCTGCACCAAGGCCGAGATTACCTTGAGGTCCTCGGCATCCAGCGCCTGAAGCCGCAGGGGAGCGCCGCCCGCATCCTCGAATCTGGCATCGTCAACCATCGTCCGTTACCCGCTCGATTTCGGCACCGCAGGCCGACAGCTTTTCTTCGACCCGTTCATAGCCCCGATCCAGATGATACACCCGGCTGACCGTGGTTTCGCCGGTCGCGCCGAGACCTGCGAGGATGAGCGAAACCGACGCCCGCAAATCGGTCGCCATCACCGGTGCGCCGCGCAGTTTTTCAACCCCGGTCACCGTTGCGGTTCCGCCGTGAACCTCGATCCCGGCCCCCATCCGGATCAATTCCGGCGCGTGCATGAAACGGTTTTCAAATATCCGCTCTTCCAGCACCGAGGTGCCGTCCGCCGTACACAACAACGCCATCATCTGGGCCTGAAGGTCGGTCGGAAACCCCGGATGCGGCGCGGTGACGACATCAACCGCCGCGACCCGCCCATTCGGACGGCTGACCCTGAGGCCGGTTGCGGTTTGCTCGATGGAAATCCCGGTCTCGCACAGCTTGGTTGCGAAAGCCCCGATCAGATCAAGGCGGCCGCCCAGCAGCTCGACCTCGCCGCCAGTAATGGCAGGGGCCAGCATATAGGTGCCCAGTTCGATCCGGTCGATGACGACGGGATGCGTTGCGCCCCGCAGCCGGTCCACGCCCTGTACCGTGATCGTATCGGTTCCCGCACCATCGATCTGCGCGCCCATCGCGGTCAGACAACGGGCCAGATCGACGATTTCCGGCTCGCGGGCCGCGTTCTTCAGCACGGTCGTTCCCTTGGCAAGCGTGGCCGCCATCAGAATGTTCTCGGTCGCGCCGACGGAAACGACCGGAAACTCGAACGTACCGCCCACAAGCCCGCGCGGTGCCCTGGCGTGGACATAGCCGTCGCGCAGTTCCAGTTCTGCCCCCAGCGATTCGAGCCCGCGAAGATGCAGATCGACCGGACGCGCGCCGATTGCACAACCGCCGGGCAGCGAAACCACGGCATGCCCCTCGCGCGCCAGCATCGGCCCCAGCACCAGAATCGAGGCACGCATCTGGCGCACGATTTCGTAGTCGGCAACGTGGTTGTCGATCTTGCGCGAGCTTAGAATTTGTTTCTGCCCGTCTTCCAGCGAGGTGATCCCGACGCCCAGACTTGCCAGCAAAACCGACATGGTGCGGATATCGGAAAGACGCGGCGTGTTGGTAAGGGTCAGCGGTTCTTCGGTCAAAAGTGTCGCGGGCATCAGGGTCAGACAGGCGTTCTTGGCCCCGGCTATCGGAATGCTGCCGCTCAGCGTCTTGCCGCCCGTGACGATGATGCTGTCCATGGTTTGTCCCGCCCTCAGTCGCGCCCGGATCGCGCATTCTCCGCACGATCCCTGGCTTGGGCCTTACGCCGCCGAAGGTTGGCTTTCAACGCCTGTTTCAACCGTGCTTCGCGGGATGATTGTGCGCCATTGTCGCGGGGCGTTTCCGCCTTGTTTTTTGCCTGATCTCGCGTCATCCGCCCTGTTTATCCCACCGGGTGCCGACCGTCCAGATTGCGCTTGCGTAATCGCGGATTTCCGATAAATAAACGCCTGATCTCATCAGGCTGCTGTAGCTCAGAGGTAGAGCACCCCCTTGGTAAGGGGGAGGTCGAGAGTTCAATTCTCTCCAGCAGCACCATTCTTGCCGTTTTCCAGATCTGAAAACACGCGGGCGATGTCCGGCGGTGGTTCGCGCGAAGTCAGCGATTTGCCATCCACAAAGGCCGAAACGAAGGTGCCCTCAAAACATAGTATTTGCGCCTGATATCCCTTGACGGCGTGCCGGACCGACGTGCGGCCAGCGTGAACAAGGCAAACGGTGCAGACCAGATCGTCGCGCGGTGTGATCGGCGCGCGAAAATCGAGCTCCATGCGGACGAACGGCGTTCCAATCCCGCGATCGACATTCAATTCGTACCAGTCCAGCCCGACATGGGCTTTCCACCATGCTTCGATGGCCTCCAGCGCCCAATAGGGAATGCGGCCGGTAAAGGCGATCAGCGCCGGGTCGCAATCGGCCCATGTTACCCGGATCCGGTGGTGGAAAACGGGGGTCGTCCCGCGATCAGGCATGGTGCAACTGAACGTATTCAAACTCGCCCGGTTTGTTGTCGATGCCGACACGCGGCGGGGCGATCCAGCCGGCATATTCGCCGGGTCGCCAAACCGGTGTCATCAGCGATTGAATGAAATCGCCGTCCGTCTTGGTCGGCAGCCAGTTGTCGCGCTCCGCCGCGTGGGATTTTTTGGCAACCACCTTGCCCCCGGGGGTGATCGGCGCCCCGGAAAAGGCGCCGATCTGGCGGTTGAATCCCGCATGTGGCAGGCGCAGTTCAAAGTCGATTCCGTGCTTTGCGATAATGGCATTCCAGCGGCGCACGCCACCGCGGCAATCGTGCGTGTAATCATCCCTCAGGCGCATGTTGATGACCGTCAGCGCAGGGGCGGCACGCGTCTCGATCCGGCCATCCCGGAATTCGGAGACCGGGTACGTCGCGCCCTGCAACTGATGGTCGTCATCGATGCGGTTTTCGCGAAAACGGCCCTTGATGCCGGCGCTGAAGGCATTGGCGGCATTGGTCGAGACCTCGGCCCCGAACAGGTCGAGCGACAGCGAGTAATGCAGGTTCAGCTTTTTCTGAATAGTTGCCAGGTCGATCACGCCAAGGTCACGGATTTTGTTGGTGTCAAACGGATCGGTGATCCCCGCCTCGTTCATCCGTTCGCAGGTTTTGCGGATCACCCGGCCCACGCCGGTTTCCCCCACGAACATGTGATGCGCTTCTTCGGTCAACATGAACCGGCAGGTGCGCGAAAGCGGGTCAAACCCGGATTGGGCCAGGCTTTCAAGCTGCATCTTGCCGTCGCGGTCGGTAAAGGTGGTGAACATGAAGAACGACAGCCAGTCCGGCGTTTCCTCGTTGAACGCGCCCAGCATGCGCGGCTTTTCGTCTGATCCGGACTGACGTTTCAGCAATTCCCCGCTTTCTTCGCGGCCGTCACGGCCAAAGTATTTTTGCAGGATATAGACCATCGCCCACAAATGCCGCGCCTCTTCGACATTGACCTGAAACAGGTTGCGCATGTCATAGAGCGATGGCGCGGTCTTGCCCAGGAACCGCTGCTGTTCGACGCTTGCCGGTTCCGTGTCCCCCTGAATGACCACCAGACGCCGCAGCATGGCCCGATATTCGCCGGGAACGTCCTGCCATGCCGGTTCGCCCAGATGTTCGCCGCACGGAATACGCCGATCTTTTATGCGCGGTGCCAGCAGCACCCCCCAGCGGTATTGCGGCATTTTCACATAGTCGAATTTGGCCCAGCCTTTCGGGTCGACGCCGACAGCGGTGCGAAGATAGACCAGACTTTCCTGAAATCCGTCCGGCCCCATCCCGTTCCACCAATCAAGATAACCCGGATGCCACTTTTCCAGCGCCTTTAGCACGCGCCGGTCTTCGGACAGGCCGACATTGTTGGGGATCAGCGTGTCATAGCTGACATCGGTGCCATCGTTCATTTGCATCGCTCCCACGAAATTTCAAACTCGCCGCCGGTCGAACTGCGCGCGATTTCCGCTGCCATAGCTTTGCAGCGCGCCGGTTTCGCCCACCGCATTCGGGCGTTGGAAAATCCAGTTCTGCCAGGCGGTCAGGCGGCCGAATATCCGGGTTTCCATCGTTTCCGGCCCGGCAAAACGCAGGTTCGCCTCCATCCCGCTGAGCGCGTCCGGCGAGAACGAGCCGCGTTCCTCCAGAAACAGCCGAATTTCGTCGTGCCAGTCGATATCGTCCAGCGCAAAGGTGATCAGCTCCAGCCTTTCGGCGGTATGACTTTTCAACGCCTCGCCGATTTGGGCCTGCGCCCTTGCCACCTTTTCCGGCGCACCCAGAAACCGGGTTTCAAGCCGGGTCAGATCGTTCGCCATCGGCAACGGGCCGAAATTCATCGCGCTGAGGGAAAATGCAGCCTCGGGGCGGTTGTCGCCTTCAAACGGGCCGTCGGCCATATAGGTTCGATCGCAGGCGAACAGCAATTCCGCCAGAACGCCCGCAAAACACGAGCCCGGTTCCACCAGTGCCACCAGCGAACGTGATGTGACATCGATGCGTTTCAGCACGCGTTTCCAGTAAAGCAGGATTTCGTGCGCCAACCAGTCCGCCTGATTTTCAAGCAGAAACGTTTCGTGCGCCATGAGCGCGCCAATGTCGCCAGTGGTTTTGAACAGGACGACCCCGATTCCGGTTTCGTTGAACCGCAGATGAAGGATCGCGTCGTCCAGTTCACGCGCCGCCCTGAGCATCCAGGTCGACGCCCCCGCGGTGTGCAGCGCGGTCATGCTGTCGGGCGGCGCGCCGTCCGGCCCGTGGATCGTGATCGTCGCGGTGCCCAGATCGCGGTCAAGCGCGATTTCGACGGTAGAATAGGTGATCGAACCGCCATCCGGGAAAGTTCGCGCCAACGGGTCAAGGGGTATTCCGGTCACGCCGCCGGACTTGGCATTGCGGGCCGCGAATTCGGCGGCCCGGTTCCTGGTGGTTTCCTCGAATTTCGAGTTTGGCACCAGTTCATCGACCAGTTTCCAGTCCAGCGCCCGCTTGCCGCGCACGCCTTCCTCGGTCGAGCAGAACACGTCGGCCAGATCGCGCCGCACGCGACGTTTGTCGGTCACGCGCGTCAGTCCGCCGGTGCCGGGCAGAACCGCCAGCAGCGGCACTTCGGGCAGCGCGACATTGGATGAACCATCATCGGTCAGAAGAATATGTTCGCACGCCAGCGCCAGTTCATAGCCGCCGCCCGCGCACGAACCCCGGATCGCACAGATATAGCTTTGGCCGGATTCCGGTCCCGCGGCCTCAAATGTATTCCGGGTCTCGTTGGTGAATTTGCAGAAGTTGACCTTGTGGGCGTGATCTGCACCACCCAGCATACGAATATTGGCCCCGGCGCAAAAAACCTTTGGATGACCGGAGCGCAGCACGACGGTTCCGATCGCCGGATGTTCGAACCGCATGCGCTGCACGATATCGGCAAGTTCGATGTCCACGCCAAGATCATACGAATTCAGTTTCAGATCATAGCCGGGAAACAGCCCTCCAGCCTCGTCGACGTCCATGAAAAGGGTCGCGACGTTCCCGTCATATTCGACGCGCCAGTGGCGGTAGTTTTCGGGTTCGGTCTGGAAATCTATCACCGTATCGACCGGCAATGTGGCAGTTGTGTCAATATACCGGCGGCGGTTTGCCCGGTAAACCGGAAAATCCGGGCGTTCTGGGCGGACCGGCGATGCCCTTGGGCGGTATTACCCGAAAGCCAATGCAAATTCGGAACCCGCTGCATACATGCCTGCCCTATCTGAGCGCCGCGAAATCGGCCGATGCGTCGGGCCCGATGCCCGGTCACCGGGATTGCGCGCGCAGTTTGAAGCGTTGAATCTTGCCGGTTGCGGTCTTGGGCAATGCGTCCACGAATTCGATCCAGCGCGGGTAACTCCATTTTGCCGCATTGGATTTGACCAACGCCTGCAATTCCGGCTTCAGCCCGATTGGATCGGCTTCGGGTTGCAGGACGATATAAGCCTGCGGTTTCTCGAGACCATCCCTGTCCCGTCGCGGGACGATTGCGGCCTCCAGCACGCTTGGATGCGACGCCAGAACCTGCTCGACCTCAAAGGGCGATACCCAGTTACCCGATACCTTGAACATGTCGTCCGTGCGCCCGCAATAGATCAGCCGCCCGTCGGCACGACGTTGGTATTTGTCGCCGGTGCGGGTCCAGCCGCCCTGAAACGTTGCGTCGTTTTTTTCCGGCCGGTTCCAGTAATCGGCCGCCGCGGACGGGCCCGTTACCAGCAGTTCGCCGATTTCGTCGTCCGCAACCGGGCCGCCGTCTTCGTTCACGAGCCGCATTTCATATCCCGGAACCGCCACGCCCGATGTGCCGAATTCCACGTTGTCGGGTGCGTTCGACAGAAAGATGTGCAGCAATTCGGTCGAGCCGACTCCGTCCAGTATCTCGGTTCCGGTCAGGTCTTGCCACCGCTCGCCCGCATCTGCGGGCAAAGCCTCGCCCGCCGAAATGCAGCGGCGGAAACCGTCGCAGCCCTCGCGGATCGTGCCGTCCATTTCCGACAGCATCGCCGCGTATAGTGTGGGGACTCCGCAGAAAATCGTCGGGCGGGTTCGCTGGATGACGTCGAAAACCGCCGCGGGCGTGGGGCGGCCGGCATTCAGAACCGCGGTCGCGCCGACCGACATCGGAAAGCTCATGCTGTTGCCAAGGCCATAGGCGAAGAACAGCTTCGCCGCCGAGAAAACCGTGTCATCCGTCTGAATTTTCAGGATTTGCGCGCCGTAGGTTTCGGCTGTCGCCTGCAAGCTGGAATGGACGTGCCGCACCCCTTTCGGGGCCCCGGTCGAACCCGAGGAATAAAGCCAGAAAGCGATCGCGTCGGGCGCGGATTCGATCATGGTCAGTGGATTGCTGTTGGCCAGTTCGTTGGCAAACTGCGGAACTTCGTCACCTTCGCCGCCCAGCACGATGATCTGCCGTAATTCCGGGCAATGCGGCAAAACCGATGCGACGGTGGCCAGCAGATTGGCTGACACAAACAGGATCGCCGCTTGGCTGTCGTTCAGGATCGACTGGTAGATATCCGGGGTCAGCAGGGTGTTGAGCGGCACCGGCACCACACCGCATTTCAGGCTGCCCCAGAATATCACCGGAAACTCGATGACATCATGCACCAGCATCGCCGCACGCTCGTCTCGCCGGATTCCGTGGCGCTGGTACAGTCCGGCCATGCGGTCGCTTTCAAAAGCCAGATCGGCATAGCTCAGGCTGCGACCGCCGCCGCCGCCCTCGACAAAGGCCAGCTTTTCGGCAATTGGTCCGATCCGGTGTCGGTCGACGAAATACTGTGCGGCGTTTCCTGATGGCGGTTTCACCGGCCCTCCTTTTGCGTGTTCAAACACCCAGATAGCGTTGCAACGCGGCGCGGTCGTTTCTCAGTTCCGCAGAAGTGCCGGACCAGACGACCTTGCCGCGTTCGATAATGAAATTCCGGTCGGCAATTTTCAAGAGGTCCGAAAGGTTCTTGTCCACCAGCAGGATCGACAGATTTTGTTGACGGATACGGGCCAACGCGTCCCAGATTTTCCGGCGGACCATGGGGGCCAGCCCCTCGGTTGCTTCGTCAAGGATCAGCAGTTTCGGATTGGTCATCAGCGCCCGCCCGATGGCCAACATCTGCTGCTCGCCGCCCGACAACAGATTGCCCATCGTTGTGCGACGGTCGGCCAGTTCCGGAAACATCGTATAGACGCGATCCTCGTTCCACGGATCGGCGAGGCCCAGATGGTTGCTGGCCGTCGCGATCAGGTTTTCGCGCAGCGTGAGATTGGGAAATATCTGGCGGCCTTCGGGAACCAGCCCGATTCCGAGATTGGCAATTGCAAACGAGGGTTGGCCGACCAACTCGTGGCCTTCGAACGTGACCGAGCCGCCGCTTGCCGGAACGATGCCCATGATCGCGCTGATCGTGGTGGTCTTGCCCATTCCGTTGCGGCCCAGCAGCGTCGCCACCGCGCCCGTTCCAAGCGCCAGATCGATGCCGAACAGCGCCTGCGAGGTGCCGTAATGTGCCGTCACGTTACGCAGTTCCAGCATTATTCTTCCTCGCCCAGATAGGCATGTCGCACCGCGTCATTGGCGCGGATTTCTTCCGGCGGGCCGGTGGCGATGATCCGCCCGTAGACCAGCACGCTGATCCGGTCGGCCAGCGCGAACACCGCGTCCATGTCGTGTTCGATCAGCAGAATCGTGCGCTGACCCTTCAGCGATTTCAAGAACGCCACCATCCGGGCGCTTTCCTGCGGGCCAAGCCCGGCCATGGGTTCGTCGAGCAGCATGAGCGGCGCGCCGGTCGCCAGCGATATCGCGATTTCCAGCACCCGGTGTTCGCCGTGCGAAAGGGCGCGCGCCGCCGCCCCGGCACGCCCGGCAAGTCCGACCTGCGCCAGAACGGCGCGTGCCTGCCCGCGCAGATCGTCGATCTTGCGCGCCGCGCGGATCATGCGGAACGAATGGCCCTGCCTGGCCTGAATGGCCAGCGCGACATTGTCCAGAACGCTCAGGTCCATCACCAGCGAAGTGATCTGAAACGACCGCGTTATCCCCAGTCGCGCCCGTGCATGTGCCGGTTTTGCGGTAATATCCCGACCGTTCAACCGGATCGTGCCACGGTCGGGTTGCAACGACCCGGCAAGTTGGGCGATCAGCGTGGTCTTGCCCGCACCGTTCGGGCCGATGATGGCGTGGAAATGGCCCTTTTCGATGGTCAGGTTCACATCATCCGTGGCGCGAATGCCGCCGAATTTCTTGGACAAGCCATCGATTTCCAGCAAGGCCGCCATCTTATCCTCGCCGCCTTTGCACGATCCCCATCAGACCACCCCGCGCGAACAGGACGACCCCGATCAGCATCAGGCCAAACGGCAGGTGCCAGAAAACGGTGATCCCGGACAGGAATTCCTCGAGCAAAATGAAAACCGCGGAGCCCAGCACCGGGCCAAGCGTGGTGGCCGTGCCGCCGAGTATGACCATGAACATCAACTCGCCCGAGCGGCTCCACCCCATCATTTCCGGTGAGATGAAAGTGGTGAAATTGCCCAGTAACGCGCCGGCAAAACCACACATCGCGCCGGAAATCACATAGGCGGTCAGCCGGTAAAGATAGGTGTTGTAGCCCAGTGTCACCAGTCGTTCGTTGTTGCCCTTCGCACCCTGCAATACCATGCCAAAGCGTGAATTGACGATCATGCGCACCAGCAGCATCGCCGCGACAAGAGCGGCATAGCTGATCAGGAACAATTGCAACGGGTCGTCGAGATTGCCAACCGGCAACGCCGAGCGGATGTCGATCACCAACCCGTCATCGCCGCCATATTCGTCGATCGACAAAAAGAAATAGAACGCCATCTGCGCGAAAGCCATGGTGATCATGATGAAATACACGCCCTTGGTGCGCAGGCTGATCGCACCGGTGATCAGGGCGAACAGCGCCGATACCAGCACCGCCAGCAATATGTGAAAGGCACCGGAATAGGATGCGATGAACCCGAATCCGCCATAGGTCTGGTGATAGACCGGGATGCCCACCGCATAGGCCCCGATCCCGATATAGGCCGCGTGGCCGAACGAGATCATTCCGCCATAACCCAACACGAGGTTCAGGCTGGTTGCGGCGATGCCCAGAATCACCAGCCTTGTCGCCAGCAGCAAATAGAATTCGTTGCCCGTCCACAGGAATATCGGTGGCAGGATCAGCAGCGCGGCCATGACGGTCAGGGTGATCCAGCGATGTCTTTCCAGCAACGCCATCAGCGCACCCTTGGCGGAAACAGACCTTGCGGGCGCAGCGCCAGAACTACCGCCATCAGGATGTAGATCAGCATCGACGATACCGACGGGGCCGAAGTTTCCGCGGCCTCGGCGCTCATCACCAGTTTGAACAGATCGTCCAGAAACGACCGTCCCAGCGTGTCGATCAGCCCGATCAGCAATGCGGCCACGAACGCGCCCTTCATCGACCCGATCCCGCCGATGATGATCACGACAAAGGCGGTGATGATGATCTCGCCCCCCATGGATATCGAGGCTTCGGTGATGGGCGCGATCAGCATTCCGGCCAGACCGGCCAGCATTGCGCCCAGTGCGAATACCAGCGCAAACAGCGTCTGGATGTCGATGCCAAGGGCCGCGACCATCGTGCGGTTTGACGCCCCCGCACGGATCAGCATGCCCAACCGTGTGTAGTTCACCAGCCAGAACAGCCCCGCCGCGATCGAAAGCCCGGTGCCGATGATCAACAACCGATAGGTCGGCAGGACGACATCCGAAAACAGCGTGACCTGCCCGTCCAGCCAGGCAGGCAGCGGAACCGCGATCCCTTCAGGGCCCCAGATCAGATGCGCCAGCGTGTCCAGCACCAGGATCAGCCCGAACGTGCCCAGAACGTGGTCGAGGTGGTCCTTTTCGTAAAGCTGCCGCGCGACCAGTCGCTCGACCAGCCAGCCGATCAGCGCCGTGACCGGCAGCGCCAGCAGCACCGCCAGCAGAAAATTGCCAACAACGAATGTCAGCGATGCCGCGACGAACGCCCCCAGCATGTACAACGAGCCATGCGCGAGGTTGACAAAATCGAGAATGCCGAAAACCAGAGTCAGACCGGATGCCACCAGAAACAGCAGCAGTACTGCAACAGGGCCCTCCCAACAAAAAGTTCCATTGGT
>CAZRLO010000011.1:0-38278 GCA_964600965.1 uncultured Rhodobacter sp. | reverse complement strand
TGACCGATGCCGACGGCGATACCGGCACCGCAACCGTCACGATCACGGTGACGGGGGAAACCGACGCCCTGCCGCTGTTTACGGCCCGGGCGGACGTCGTCGATTTCAACACGCTGCTTGCCGGAAGCTTTCTGGACGGCACGCAATATGCCGGGTTGGGCGGCAATGATCAGGTGTATTTACCTGACAGTTTGGCGGAAGCGCTGCAATCAGGATACGTCGTCGGGACCGCTTTTGACGCAGGTGCAGGAAACGATCGCATTGAAGGCGGCGGCCTTGACGACATCATTTTTGGTGGCGACGGAGGCGACGGCATACAAGGACGCGGCGGCAATGACTACATCGATGCGGGCGCTGGCAACGACACCGTCTATGGTGGTCTTGGAGATGATACGCTGATCGGCGGTGCTGGCTATGATTATGTGAATTTTGGCTACACGTCCGGCTCTGTTTACGTCGATATGGTCGCCGGCACCGTCACCGGCGGCTGGGGCAATGACACCATCGCCGGATTTGAAAGCCTGACGACAGGTTCAGGTGATGACATGATCATCGGCGATGCGATCGGTAACCGGCTGGTCGCGGGGGCCGGCAACGACAGCGTTTACGGCGGTGCCGGGGCCGACTGGATTTTCGGCGGGGCGGGCGACGATCACCTTGACGGTGGGACCGGCGGCGATAACCGGGATCGGGTGGATTTTTCCTTTCAGGCGACCAGTGGCGTGATCGTGGATATGATTGCGGGCACATCCACGGGCGGTAACGGCAACGACACTTTCGTCAATTTCCTGCAGGTTAGCGGCACCAATTTTGATGATATCATCACGGGCGACGCAAACGACAACTACTTGCTTGGCAACAGCGGCAACGACGTTCTGAACGGCGGTGACGGGAACGACGGATTCGAGGGCGGGCTGGGCGATGATATTATCAATGGCGGCGCGGGAAATGACTATATTTTCGGCAACGAAGGTAACGATACGTATACCGGCGGGGCGGGAATCGACCGATTTGTCATGTCCGGCACCTCGGGAACCGAGACCGTTACGGATTATGCCGATGGGACCGACATCATCGATATCTTCTATCTGAATTTCAACGATATCAGCGAATTCACGGTGACCCAGGTCGGCGCGCACACCGAAATCGATTTTGGCGGCGGGGCGGTGATGGTTTTGGAAAACACCAATGCCGCCTTGCTGGACAACGGCGACTTCCTGTTCTGAGACGACCGGCCCGAAAAGCCGGACCATATCGCGTGGCGGGGAACGGCCATGATTTCGGCGCGCAAGACCAGCCCAATGCGCGGGATCAGGGGCGCAAACCCGCCGCGCGTCATGGGGCCGTCCATTGGTACGGCGATTGACCGGCGAAGTTGCAACCCGTTGGGCACACACGGGTTTTGCCGGGAGAAGTGGCCGTCACCCGCGCCCGCGGACCGCGCACCGGCGCGTGATTGCGCGGCTCTGTGGGCGTCAGGGACAGGTTCCGGCAGTGGAGCGAAAGTGACATTTGAGTTTCCCGGGCGAAATGTGTAGCGCTTGATGCGGGATTCAAATTTCGTGTTTGATCCATTGGGAACCACGGGCAGACAACCGGACAGCGCCATGAGCAAAAGCCTGAAACGGGTCAAGGCCCGGATTGCCGATCTTGGCCTTGATATCGACATCCTGCATGTCGACCAACCCACGAACACCGCGCAGCAGGCAGCGGATGTGATCGGGTGTTCGGCGGATCAGATCGTCAAATCGGTGATCTTTCTGGGCACCGATACCGGCAGGGCGATCCTGTTTCTGACTGCGGGCGGCAACCGGGTGGATGTTGCCAAAGCGTCAACGCTGGTGGGCGAGCCGCTGGGCAAGGCCGACGCCACGCTCATCCGCGAACAGACCGGGTTTGCCATCGGCGGCGTGTCGCCGTTTGGCCATCTCGGGCCGATCCGCACCTTTATGGACCCGCGCCTGCTGGATTTTGGCGTCATCTGGGCGGCGGCGGGCACGCCCAATCACATGTTTGACATCGATCCGCACATACTGGCGGAAAAGACCGGCGCAACCTTGGGTGCCTTTGCCGAATGATCCGGACGGCGCTGGCCTTGATTTCCCGGGATCACAGCGCCGCCAGAACCGATTTCGCCGCCCGCAGACCCGGTGCCTCGCCCCCCCGCCCCAGCAGGTGCATTGCCGCGTCAGAAGCGTCGAGCTGGTGTTTTTGTGCCCCGGGATCATCCAGCAACCCGGAAACTGCCGGAGCGATGCGATCTGGTGTGCAGGCCTCGAACAGGAACTCGGGCACTGCCGCTTGATCCGTCAGGATATTGACCAGCGTCGCCGACCTGAGGTTGACGGTTTTTTTAACGATCCGCGTTGTCAGCCGGTTGAATTTGTACGCAATCACCATGGGCGTGCCCGCGCCCGCCAATTCCAGCGACACGGTGCCGGATGCCGCCAGCGCCGCGTCCGCGGCGGCGAATGCGAGCTGCTTGCGCGCAGCACCGGTCGCGGCATCCACATCGCGCGGGTCCAGCAGGATCGTGCCACCCGGCCAGCCGGACAACCGTTGCCCAAGGAATTCCGCAACCCCCTGGACCGCAGGCAGCATCAGCGTCAGATCCGGGCGCGCCGCGCGCAGCATTCGGGCGACATCGGCAAAAACCGGTTCCATGCGGCCAACCTCGCCCATGCGCGAACCGGGCAGAACCAGCAACAATTTCTGGTCGCCCCCAAGGCCATGATGTTGGCGAAACCGGGCAATCTCTGCCCCGGTCGGCACCTTTTCCGCGACCACCGGATGCCCGACAAAATCACAACTCATGCCGGCGGCCTCCATGAACGGTGGCTCAAACGGGAACAGCGCCAGCACATGATCGATATACCGGGCCATTTTCGCCGCGCGACCGGGCCGCCAGGCCCAGACCGTCGGGGCGACATAGTGGATGGTTGCAAGCGCGGGGGTTTCGCGCCGCGCGCGGGCCGCGACCCGCAGGCAGAAATCGGGGCTGTCGATCGTGATCACCGCGTCCGGGCGCGTGGCGGTGATTGCCGCTGCCGTTTCGCGCACCCGGCGCAGCAAACGCGGCAGACGTGGCAGGATTTCGGTAATGCCCATCACGCTGAGTTCGTTCATGTCAAAGCGGCTGGTCAGCCCCTGAGCCGTCATCAAGGGGCCGCCGACGCCGCTGAACCGCGTGCCGGGTTCCAGCGATTTGAGCCCCGCCATCAGGCTGGCCCCCAGCCCGTCGCCCGAGGGTTCGCCGGCAATCACAAACAGGTGCGGCGCGCGGGGCATCAGGCGGACAAGCCGAACACAAACAGCCCCAGCCGGTCGGCGACATCGATCGTGGCCGCGCGGTCCAGCATCAGAACGCCGCCCGCCTGCACGGCGACGCCGCCAAGACCGGCATCAAACGCGTTCCGGATCGTCGCAGGCCCGATGGCCGGCAGGTCCATCCGCTGGTCCTGCCCCGGTTTCGGTGCCTTGAACAAGACGCCTCTGGCCCCGGTCGGGTCCGGCCACAGCGTTCGCGGCGTCGTGCCCACGAAAGCCAGCATCGCATCAGTGCCCTGCAACGTTTCCGCCCCCAGACACAGGCCCTGCGCCACCACCGCGCCCTGCCCGATATCCGCAGCCCCCAGCGCCGCCACGATCACCGCGGCGCGCTCGGTATCGGCCAGATCGGCGGCGGTCGGTGCGAGTTGGCCCATGGTTCCGGCGGTGGCCAGCAACTCGGGCAACAGCGCATGGGCGGCAACGACGCCAAACCCCGCCACCTCGAAAATCGAGGCGATTGCGCGCAAGGTCCGGTCATCGCCGCTGCCGATGTCGGGGATCAGGCGTGGGGCGAGGCGGGCGGTCTCGGCGTCAAAGCGCGCGGGGTCGAGATCGGGCCGCGTCATGGCCCCGGCGAATACCACTTCGCCACAGCCAGCGGCGCGAATGGCCGCGAACAGGGCACCCAGACGCTCGAACTCGGCGATGATCGGCGAGGGTTCTTCGTCGCCGCCCGGGGCCTGCCCGCGCATGCGGACGATCTGGTATTTTCGCCCGAGCTGCGCGCATCGCTCTGCGATCCGGCCCGGCAACGCGCCCTGCCCGGCCACAATCGCCAGACCGGTTTGCGTTGGATTTGTCATGGCATCCTAATCCGGCACGCAGAACGAGCGGTCAGAGTTTGCCAGCACGAATTCCAGCAATTCCTGCACCAACGGGTTGTCGCCGCGTTCCGCCGCAAGCGCGTTCGCGCGCTCCAACAGCGCGCCCTCGCCCGAAAATAGCTGCCGGTAAACGTGCCGCAATTCATTGATCGCCGTCTTGTCCACCCCGCGACGCTTCAACCCGATCAGGTTCAGCCCGCCCAGATACGCCCGCTGCGAAACCACCGTGCCATAGGGGATCACGTCGTTGACCACGATCGCGCCCGCGCCGATCATCGCGCCGGTGCCAATGCGGCAGAACTGGTGCAACCCCGCCATGGACCCCAGAACCGCATTGTCGCCGATCACCACATGCCCTGCCGCCTGCACGGCGTTGGCAAAGATCACGTTGTTGCCGACCTGACAGTCATGGGCGATGTGGACATACATCATCAGCAGATTGTTGTCGCCGATCCGGGTCACGCCGCCGCCGCCATCCGTGCCCGGATTGACGGTCACATATTCGCGGATCATGTTGTTCCTGCCGATGATGACCCGGGTGGGTTCGCCCTTGTATTTCAGGTCCTGCGGTTCGCTGCCGACCGAGGCAAACGGCCAGATGCGGGTCCCGTCGCCGATTTCGGTCAGTCCGGCGACCGAAACGTGATTGTCCAGCACCACGCCCGCGCCCAGCCGGACACCGGAGCCAACGACGCAATAGGGTCCGATCCGGCAACCGGGGCCGATTTCTGCGCCCTCGGCGAGGATTGCGGTTACGTGAATGTCGGTGTCGGTCTCTGCCACGGGATGTTCCGATCAGACGACGGCTTTTGGCACGTCGATCATGGCGGCGAATTCACCCTCGGCGGCGGTTTCGCCATCGACCCGGCCATCGCCCCACAATTTCCAGATTTTCCCGCGCCCCCGGATCACGCTGACATGCAATTCCAACTGATCGCCCGGCACCACCATCCGACGGAACCGGAACTTGTCCATCGTCATGAAATAGACCAGCGGCTCGCGGTCGATCAGGTTCAGCGTGTGGCTGATCAGCACGGCGGCCGTTTGCGCCATCGCCTCGACGATCATCACGCCGGGCATCACCGGTTTCGCCGGAAAATGACCCTGGAAATGCGGTTCGTTGATGGTGACGTTCTTGATGCCGACCGCGCTTTCTGCCTCGCGGATGTCGCGGACCTTGTCGATGAACAGAAACGGATAGCGGTGCGGGATCATCCGCTGGATCATCGCCAGATCTGCCGAGGGCAGGTCTTCGTGGCTTGCTGTATTCATATTGCGGGCTCGCTGGCGTTGGGGTTCGGTTCGTACATGTCCTATCAATCACCGGAAACGCTGACAACGGGGTTCTGGATCAGGGTTCGCTGCCCTCGGCACCGTCGCCGAGGGCCTGATCCACGCGCTTTTGCGCCGTGGCGGTAATGTCGATCTGGTCCGAGGCGATGATCACGGTGCGCATATCCAGAATCGCGCTTGCGCCCAGCTCTTTCGCCAGATCCAGCAGGACCGGGAATGCCAGCTCGAAAAACCGGGTGCGTTCAGCGTCGGTCCAGGCGCTCAGGTCGGCCGACTTTTTCGCGCGCGTGGTGCGGATTTCCTCAACCTTTGCGTCGAACGCATCGGCCAATTGGCGGAATTCGGCGGGGTCCAGCGTTGGCCGCTGTTCGGTCAGGGCCTGTTCCTCGGCCTTCAGTTCTTCCTCGATCCGGCGATTTTCGGCCGCGATTCCGCTTGAGCGGGATTCGATGGTCTGGCGCACCCGTTGGCCAAAAGCCGATTGCGCAAACATGGCTTCCTGGTTCAGCGTGTAGATGTTCAGCGTATTTTGTGCGTGCGCTGCAATCGCGATCGCGCAACAGACCGCCGCGGCCAGCGTGGTCCGCAATGCTGAAAATCGCGGTGACAACATTCAGAATGTGCTGCCGATCGTCAGCGCGAAGCTTTCGGTCTTGTCATAGGCCGCGCCGCCGATCGACTGGGTGAAATTGAACCGGAGCGGGCCCAACGCCGATTCCCAGAACACCGAGAAGCCGACAACCTGCCGGATGATCAGGCTGGCATCGACCAGATCCAACCCATCGCCCGCGGTCGGGCCACCGTCGACATTGTCCAGCCCCCAGACCGAGCCGATATCGTAAAACAGCCCGCCGTTGATCCCGTATTCCTCGGGCAGGCCAAGGGGGAAATTCGCCTCGAACCGGGCGACGGCAAAGAAATTGCCGCCCAAGGCATCGCCGTTGACGGCCACATTGTCGCGCGGACCAATGCCGTTGGTGCTGAACCCTCGCATGACCGAACCGCCCATGAAAAACCGTTCGGTGATCAGGCTTTCGCCGGTGAAATCGACCAGTGCGCCGCCTTCCAGTTCAGCGCTGAGGCCAACCACGCCTTTCATGATTTTGGTGCGTGCGCCCAGCAAGGCGGTGGTTTTCGAGAATTTCGCGGTGCCGCCAAGTCCTGCGACCTCAGAACTTACCCGGACCAGAAACCCGGAATCCGGGTTCAAACCCTTGCTGCGGGTGTCATAGTTGTACGTGAACCCGGCCGAGCTGATCTGCGCGGTTCCCGCCACGATCAGCGCCGACGAACCGGTGCCGCCCGGGTCGATATTCGAAATCGTGTCGGCGGATCGCCGGTAGTTGATCCGAAGTCTGCCATTCTCGCTGGTCGGGAAACCGACATTGGGGGCGAAACCAAGCGAATTCGTGTCAAAGAAACTGTTCTGCTGCGTGGTCGTGCGCCGGAAGGCACCGACTTCAAGGCGCACCTGACGGTCCAGAAAATGCGGTTCCGCGAAGGTCAGTACCGCGTTACGGTTATCGGTGCCGCCGCCCAGTTCGATCTGCACGAATTGCCCGCGGCCCAGGAAATTGCTTTCCGAAAGGCTGACGTTGCCACCGACGCCGCTGGAGCCACTGTAGACGACGCCAAACGACAGGCTGCCGGTTGGCTGTTCTTCGACGTTGACATCGACGATCACGCGGTCCGGGCTGGTGCCTTCGCGGGTGTTGACCTCGGCCTTCGCGAAAAAGCCGAGCGCGCGGATGCGGCTGGCGGCCGACCGGATTTGCCGCGGATTGAACGGATCGCCCTCGACAGTGTCGAATTGCCGCCGGATTACCCGGTCGATGGTGGTGGTGTTGCCTTCGATGTCGATGCGTTCCACGAAAATGCGCGGGCCGCGTTCGATCACGAATTCGATGTCCAGCGTACGCCCCGCGTCATTGCGGGTGACGCGTGGGTTTACCCGGATGAAGTTCAGCCCCTTTTGCGTGGCCAGTTCTTCCATCCGTGCGATCGTGCGTTCCAGATGAAGCGGCGAATAGGTGACGCCGGGTTTGACGCGGACGATTTTCTGAAACTCGTCCGGATCGATTTCCGACAGGGCGCTGGTCGTGGTGATGGTGCCGAAATCATAGGACTGGCCTTCGCGGACCTTGAAGGTCACGAAAAATCCGTTGCGCTCGCGCACGACTTCGGCCGAGGCTGAAATCACCTCGAAATCGATATAGCCGCGCGACAGGTAAAAATCGCGCAAGACCTGTTTGTCGAACTCGATCCGGTCGGCGATGAAGGTATCGCTTTTGATGAACCGGCGCAGGATACCCGCCTGTTTCGTCGCCAGCACGCGGCGCAGGCGGCGGTCGGGGAAATCGCGGTTGCCGAGAAAGCTGAGCCGCTGGATTTCGACGACATCGCCTTCGAATATCTCGAATACCAGATCAACGCGGTTGTCGGCGCGGCGGATGATCTTGGCGCGCACCTCGGCCGAGTAACGGCCCGCCTGACGATAAGCGTCGACGATCAGGGCGACATCGGCCTCGGCCTGGGCCGGGCTGTAGGTGTGGCGCGGCTGCGAGGTGATGACCGCCATCAGGTCTTCGTCCTTGATACGCTTGTTGCGCTCAAAGTTGATCCGGTTGATCGTCGGAAATTCGAAAACGGCGATCACCAGCGTTGCACCGCGCGGATCGATCTCGACCTTTTCGAACAGCCCCGTCGCCATCAGCCGCTGATGCGCGGCGTTGATCTGGCCGGGGGTCACCGGCGCGCCGGTATCGATCGCGGCGAAATTGCGGATGGTCGCGGTCTCGATGCGCTGATTGCCCTCGACGACGATTTGCCGAAAGGTCACGGCCCCGGCGGCCTGCGCCCACAGGGGGCCGACATTGGCGGTATAGAACCCCGCCATCAACAAAAGCAGAATCGCGCAGATGCGCGCGCTAATGCCGTTCGTGAAACTCGTTTTCATCGGCCCACCATCCCACCGCTCGTTTTATACGACCCGCCTGCCTCGAAAAGTGCGGATTCTTTGCAATCTCAATAATTTGATTCCCCCACCTTGTCAAAACGCCAAAGCCCGAAAAGTCACTGTTTTTCAACAGCGACCCGAAAACATCACATTTCGAAGTGCCGCGCATTTGGCGGCGGTGGGATTACAACAGGGTCGAAAGCGCGGCCGGCGCATCCTCGACAATCACCCGCGAGGCATATTCGACCCCGACCAGACCAACAGCAGCCATCGCGACCGCGATGATCAGAATCGATAGCAACCGGTCGTTGTTCACGTCCAGTAACAGCCCCAGCCCCTTATATCCTGTGCTTACATGTTGCATCTTGTGTTGCCTTGCCTGTTTGTGTTGGCCCCGATCATAGGGTGGATTGGGGCATCAATATGGCCGGAAGATTTCAATTTGGTGCCGATGGGCAACAAAAGACGGCGAAATCGGCCGCCAAAAGGAGACGAGTTGGGCAAGACGAGCGGTGGGTTCGGGGCGCGCGCCTTCTACTCTACGCGAATGATCGGTCCGTCCGGTGGATCAGGTTCCGAGAATACGCTCCACCATCTCGGTCGCGTCGCGCGACAGTTGTGGTGCCGCCATGATCCGCTGCAACTCGGCGCGCATCAGGGACTGGCGCTCTGGATCATACCAGCGCCACGTATCAAACACCGAACACATCCGGGCGGCTGTCTGCGCGTTCACCGGATCCAGGCGCAGCAGCCAGTCGGTGACAAAGGTATACCCTGCCCCCGAAGGATCGTGGAAACCCGCCGTATTCATGTTGGCAAGACCGGCGATCACGCTGCGAAATCGATTTGGGTTCTTCCAGTCGAAATCCTTGTGCGCGGCAAGCGACCGGGCCACGGCGACGGCATTTTCCGGCGGGGCCAGCCCGCATTGCAGCATGAACCATTTATCGATCACAAGATCATTGCCCCGCCACTGTTGATAGAACGCGGCGGTTTCAGGGGCCGCGTCGCCAGACGCCAGCAGGCTGCCTAGCGCGCCAAGCTGTTCGGTCATGTTGTCGGCACCGGCATATTGTTCGCGCGCCGATGCAACGCCGTCGCGCCACGTCAGATAGCCGAGTGCCGCGCCACGCAACGTCCGTTTCCCGGCGGAAACCGCGTCGGGATCAAAGGGGCCGGCGACCTGCATATCCCGATAGAGCTTAGCAAGATCGTCGCCCATGGCTTGCGCGATCCGGATCCCCAATTTCCGGCGCGCGGCGTGAATCCCAGTCGGATCGGGGACATGTCCCCGGTCGTGGAGCGCGCCCGCAACCTCGTCCACCGCCGGCAGGGAAAGCGCCAGCGCGCGGAAAGCCGGATCAAGCTCCGCATCCATCGCCACACGGTGCATCGCGTCCAAAAAATCGGGCGCGGGCGGCGCGCCGTCCAGCACCATCGCGATCAGGGTATCACCGGCAAGTTCGCGACCGGCCTGCCATTTGTTGAACGGATCGGTGTCGTGCGCCAATAGAAAGGTCTGCTGTCGGGCGGTGGTGGTATGGTTCAGGATGACCGGGGCGGAAAATCCGCGCAGCAGCGATGGGACCGGTCGGCTGGCCAGCCCCGTAAAGGCAAAGCTCTGCTCGGCCTCGGTCAGTTCCAGCACGCGCGTCGGCACGATTTCATCGCCATTTGCGCCCAGCAGACCGGTGGCGATCGGGATGACCTGCGGTTGTTTGTCCGCCTGACCGGGGGTTGGCGGATTGGTCTGGCGAAACGTCAGGGTATAGGTGCCATTGCTGAAATCGTCGCTGACATCGACGCGCGGCGTGCCCGACTGGCTGTACCAGCGCTTGAACCCGGCAAGGTCCCGCCCCGTCGTGTCGGCAAAAACCTGCAGCCAGTCCTCGATCGTGCAGGCCTGTCCGTCGTGGCGGGCAAAGTAGAGATCAAGCGCCTTGCGATACGCGTCACTGCCCACCAGACCTTGCAGCATCGATATGACCTCTGCACCTTTTTCATAGATCGTCGACGTGTAGAAGTTGTTGATTTCCTTATAAGATGCGGGGCGAACCGGGTGCGCCAACGGGCCGGCATCCTCGCGGAACTGGCGGCTGCGCAATTGCTGAACCTCGCCGATCCGCCCCACCGCGTGGCCCCGTGCGTCGGCCGAGAACATGTGTTCGCGATAGACGGTCAGCCCCTCTTTCAGGCTAAGCTGGAACCAGTCGCGGCAGGTGATGCGGTTGCCGGTCCAGTTGTGGAAATATTCATGCGCGATGATGCCCTCGATCAGCTCGTAATCGCGGTCCGTGGCCGTTTCGGGGCTGGCGAGCACATATTTCGAGTTGAAGATGTTCAACCCCTTGTTTTCCATCGCCCCCATGTTGAAATCATCGACCGCGACGATCTGAAACAGGTCCAGATCATATTCGCGACCATAATTGTCTTCGTCCCATTTCATCGCGCGTTTCAGCGAATCCATCGCGTAGGCGCATTTGTGCAGGTCTCCGTCGCGAACCCAGATTTTCAGGTCCACCGCGCGCCCCGACGCGGTGGTGAAATGATCCTGAAAACTGACAAGATCCCCCGCGACCAGCGCAAACAGATACGCGGGTTTCGGCCACGGATCGTGCCATTCCGCCCACCCGTCGCCCTTGGCGATCAAATTGCCGTTGGACAGCAGAACTGGCGCGTCGCCGTTGATCCGCACCGTAAAGGTTGCCATCACATCTGGGCGGTCGGGGTAAAACGTGATCCGGCGAAAGCCTTCGGCCTCGCACTGGGTGCAATACATGCCCTTTGACGTGTAAAGCCCTGAAAGGGCGGTGTTTTCGTCAGGTGCGATTTCAACTTCGGCCTCCCAGACAAAGATGTCGGGAAGGTTCGCGCCGCCAATGGTCAGAACGGTTTCGCCGCGTTCGTAATCTGCCTCGGCCAGGGCGCGCCCATCGATGCTGGCGCGCATCAGGGTCAGGTGTTCGCCGTGCAGCACCAGATCGCCCGTGCTGCCCGGGCTCCTGTGAAATTCGATCCGCGAAGTGACGCGGGTCTTTTTGGCGGCCAGATCGAATGTCAACTGAACGGTATCCACCAGAAACGCAGGTGCGGAATAATCGGCAAGATATATGGTGTCGGCGGTTGTCATGGTGGCTCCGGTGGCAAGATGCGGCCACCCTAGTTGCCAGCGCGCCGGGGGCAAGTCCGGATCGGGCGGCGGCGTTTGATATCGCGAGTCAATTCCGGGTCTCGACCCTCGATCAGGGATGCGTTATCTTGCCCGAAACATATCCCGAAGTTCAGGCCTTCCGCACATGACCCGCCCCGTTGTTGGCATCATCGGCAATTTTCACGTCATCGGCGATGATTACCGTGTGCAGGCCACCGGCATGATCAATGTCGAGGCCATTGCCAAGGTCGCCGAAGCACTGCCCCTGATGGTGCCGGCCGATCCGCATTTCGTCGACATCCCGACCCTGATGGAGACCTGCGACGGGTTCCTGTTCACCGGCGGGCGCCCCAATGTGCATCCTTCCTATTACGGTGAAGAAGCGACCGAGGCGCATGGCGAATTTGATCATTGCCGCGACCAGTTGGTGATCCGGCTGATTCGGGAATGCTCGGCCAGGGGCCAGCCAATTCTGGGGATTTGTCGGGGATTTCAGGAATTCAACGTCGCCTTTGGCGGCACCCTGCATCCGGAAATCCGCGACCTGCCCGGCCGGATGAACCACCGGATGCCACCCGATGGCACCATCGAGGAAAAATTCGCACACCGGCACATCGTCAATCTGATGCCGGGCGGCGTATTCTCGAGGGTCTTCGGCGAGGACGAAGTGCTGGTGAATTCGCTGCACGGGCAAGGGATCAAGGCACCCGGACCCGACATCGTGATCGACGGATTTGCCACCGACGGCACCCCGGAGGCCATTCATCTGAGCGATGCGCCCGGATTCGCGCTGGCGGTGCAGTGGCACCCCGAATGGAACGCCGCCAGCGACCCGGTTTCGCGCCCGCTTTTTGAAGCCTTTGGTCGCGCCTTGTGCGGCTGGCAGGCAATCGCGCGGACAACCAGGGTTGCACGCTCGGCGTGACGGGCTGATCGCACGGCGAAAAGGCAAAGATTTGAGCAAGTTGGCGCGAAAGATTGCAAAGCGGAACCCACGCCTGTCGGTCGCCCCGATGATGGACTGGACCGATCGGCATTGCCGGTATCTGCATCGGCGGATGACCCGGCGGACGCGCCTTTATACCGAAATGGTGACCGCGCGGGCCGTTATTCATGGCGACGCGAACCGTTTGCTGGCGCACCACGCGATCGAGCCGCCCGTGGCGCTGCAACTGGGAGGCTCGGTTCCCGCAGAACTGGCGCAGGCGGTCAGGATCGCGGGGGATTTTGGCTATGACGAGGTCAACCTCAATGTCGGCTGCCCCTCGGACCGGGTGCAGTCCGGGTGCTTTGGCGCAGCACTGATGGCGCGTCCGGAATTGGTGGCGGAATGTGCGGCGGCGATGATTGCCGCCAGCCAAGGGCCTGAAATCACGGTGAAATGTCGGATCGGCATCGACGATCAGATTCCGAAAGAGGTACTGCCCGCCTTTCTGGAAACCGTCGCCCGAACCGGTGTCAAAAGCTTTGCCATCCACGCGCGCAAGGCGTGGCTGCAAGGTCTTTCGCCCAAGCAGAACCGCGAAGTCCCACCGCTGGATCACGCGCTGGTTCTGGCGATGAAACACGCCTTTCCGACGCTGGAAATCGTGCTGAACGGCGGGGTGTGTTCGCTTGATCAGGCGGTGGAATTTCTGGCGCAGGGGCTGGACGGCGTGATGATCGGGCGCGCGGCATATCACCATCCGGCGGACATGTTGCTTGACGCGGACCGGCGGATCTTTGGCGAGCCGCGCCGGCTTTCCGCCCACGAAGTGGTCCGGGCGATGCTGCCCTATATCGAGGCCGAGCGTGCAAGCGGCACGCGTCTTGCCACGATCACCCGTCACATGCTGGGGCTGTTCACCGGCGCGCCCGGGGCGCGGCAATGGCGGCGCATTCTGTCGGAGGGCGCGCATCTGCCCGGCGCCGGGCCGGAACTGGTAGAGCAGGCGCTTGCGGCGGTTTCGGTCTGCGCGGACTTGACGGAGATGCCCGCCTCGTGACCTGTTGGCGAAAAAAGGAAATACCCGGATGCCCGAACTGACCGTCCTGCTGCCGATGGCGGCGTTGCTGTTGATCATCGGCGCATTCGCGGGCGTGGTTGCGGGTCTGCTGGGGGTCGGAGGCGGCATCATTCTGGTGCCGGCCTTCTATTTTGCCTTCAGCGGTTTGGGATATGCCAATGCGCAACTGATGCAGATCTGTCTGGCGACGTCGCTTGCGACCATCGTTTTCACCTCGATCCGTTCCGTCCACAGCCATCACAAAAAGGGCGCCGTGGATTGGGGCATTTTGCGGCGCTGGGCGCCGGGCATCGCGATGGGCGCGGTGGTGGGGATGATCGCGACGACGGGGCTGCGCTCTACATTCCTGATGGGGGTCTTTGGCGTTCTGGGCATATTGGTCGGGCTATATCTGGCCTTTGGGCGGGAACATTGGCGGCTGGGCAGCGCCATGCCCGAGGGACCGGCGCGATGGATCGTGTCGCCGGTTCTCGGACTTCTGTCGGTGCTGATGGGCATTGGTGGCGGCTCGTTCGGGGTGCCGCTGATGACCCTGTACAGCGTCCCAATTCACCGCGCCGTTGCGACGGCTGCGGGGTTTGGCCTGATCATCGCGGCCCCGGCGGTGGCGGGGTTTCTGATGACCCCGACCGAGACCATCGGACGGCCGCCGTTCATGATCGGACAGGTCAATGTGGCGGCGTTCCTCGTCATCATATCGATGACGATGCTGACGACCCCGTTCGGGGTGCGGCTGGCGCATTCGATGGATCCAAAACCGTTGCGACGGGTTTTTGCGGTCTTCATTACCCTTATGGCGCTGAACATGCTGCGCAAAGCGGTTCTGGGATGAATACCGCCGATTACGAAAACCGGGGCTGGTGCCGGTTTTCGCCCGATCCCGAATTGATCGACTGGCTAAGGTTCGCGGGGCCCGCAGCCCTGGCCACGCGGCACGATCCGGCAATGGCGCAGCAATGGCTGCGTTGTGCCGGGACGTGGTTCGTGGGCGTGAATGCGCTGGCCAATGATGCCGCCGGGGTCATCGGGCGATCCGGACCGCTTGGCGGCCGGGCGATGCGGTTCGTGCGCGAATTCCTTGAATTCGGGGATATCGCGCTGGATCGGGCGCAGGTCTCCATATTCTATCCCGGATATCCGAAACAGGGTGCCGCCGAAAGCGCCGCCGCCTTTCGTTTTCGCCGTGACCGCGATGCGGCCCATGTCGATGGCCTCCATCCTGTCGGGCCCGAACGTCGTCGGAAAATTGGCGAGTTTCAGGGGTTTCTGCTGGGCATTCCGATCAATGTTGCCGATGAAAATGCCGCCCCGCTGGTGATCTGGGAAGGGTCGCACAAGATCATGCATCGCGCGCTTGGCGCGGCGCTGGCAGGTACCCTACCCGACGAATGGCCGGAGATCGATTTGACCCACGTCTATCACGACGCAAGGCGCACGGCGTTTGAAACCTGCCCGCGTGTCGTCGTTCACGCAAATCCGGGCGCGGCGTATTTGTTGCACCGGATGGCGCTGCACGGCGTGGCACCGTGGGCGACGGCGGCGCAGGCCGATCCGTCGGGGCGGGCGATCCTCTATTTCCGCCCGGAGATCGACCGCAAGCGATGGTTGGCGGATGATCCGTCGAACTGTTGATTGGCCGCCCGCCGCCGATCAATCCGTACTGGCCCACGAACCAGACCGCGCGAATGAACCGGCATGACGGAACCACGTGGCTGGCCATCTGGTCATCTGACCGTCCGATCGGCTAGCCGTCTGGCCGGCTAGCGGTCTGGTCGTCTGGTCGGCTAGCCCTTGCACCGGCTAGCCCTTGCGTCGGTTAGCCGTCCGATCGCCCGGTCGTCTAGCCCTCTAGACCAATGGATTGTCGCGCAACAGCTTGTTATATCGCCAAAAAACCGGCTTCATCTGACGGCGTTCGCGCAAAAAACGGCGCAGCGGTCCCGGGTTTTTGAAACAGAAATCAAATGCCCCGGGGGGCATGCTGGGGTGTTGGCAACCCGCGGCAAACGGCCTTTGCGCGCGTTCAGGTGGCGACAAGCCGGGCTTCGATCGTACGGCCAATCCGCCGCCAGCCTTTACGGAAACTCCGGTCAAGCCGGGCCTTGGCAAAATGTGCGGTCTGTAACAGCAGCCGGGTCTTGAGTTTGGTTGCGGCGACCTCGGCGGTGATCAGCGCGCGGGTCTCTACCGGCGAAATCCGGACAAATTCCAGCACGATGTCGGCGTCAAATCCGTCGGTCCGTGATTTGAATCGCAATTTTTCCGGTGCCACGACTTCCACCAACTGCAGTTCCCCGGTTCGCGGCGTGCCACGCAGATCAAACTCTACCTGCCAGCGCGCACCTTCCGCATCCGGCGCCAAGTCATCCAGACGCCGAATTTCCGCGCCGCTGGCGCGCGCAAGTTCGGCGGTTGCGTCGAAATCGGTGAAGGCGCCGAAGGCCTCGACCTGGCCCGCGCATATGGCGGTCTTGCCGGTAAAGTTCATTGCATCGCTTTCTGGCCCGTCGGACTGCACCATTGCGTTCCGGCAGATTTGCCCTAATCGAGCGTGTCTGACAACCAGTTCCTGATCAGGTAATGCGCAATCGCGCCCTTGCGTGCCGC
Source organism: uncultured Rhodobacter sp. (assembly GCA_964600965.1). Taxonomy (GTDB): domain Bacteria; phylum Pseudomonadota; class Alphaproteobacteria; order Rhodobacterales; family Rhodobacteraceae; genus UBA5972. The sequence goes on along the minus strand of CAZRLO010000011.1, from coordinate 22,111 downwards.
GATCAGGGTGGTGGATCTGGAAGCCCAGGCGTCGGCGATGTCTTCGCGGCTGACCCATCTCGCATCTTCCAGTTCGACCGGATCCAGCGTGATTTCCGTGCTTTGCGCCGTCCCGCGCATGCCGATCATCAGCGATGCGGGGAACGGCCACGGCTGGCCCGCCAGATAGCTGACGTCGCCAACGATGATCCCCGATTCCTCGAATACTTCGCGGCGCACGGCGGCCTCGATGGTTTCGCCCGGCTCCATGAACCCCGCCAGCAGCGAATACATGCCGTCGGGCCAAGCGGGTGACCGGCCGATCAGCAGATCGTTGCCGTGGGTGATCAGCATGATGACCACCGGGTCGACGCGGGGAAAATGCTGACGGCCGCAAGCGGCGCACAGGCGCTGCCAACCCGACTGTGTTACGTCGGTTCGGTGACCGCAATGCGCGCAGAACCCGTTCGCCGCATGCCATTCGAACAACCCTTTCGCGGTTGCCGCCAGTTCCGCATCGCGCGCGCTGAGGCGGGTCATGATCTGGCGCAGCTCGGCAAAACGATGGTCTTTGGTCAGCGAAGGATGCGTTTGTTCGCTGTCATCGATGAACGCGCCGATTGCCGACATATCGGACAAGGGCCCGGCCCAGGCCGACACTTCCCGCGCGAACATCGCGGCCCCATCGCCGAGCCCCAGAAAGACCGGTCGGTCTGGCGCATCGGCAAAGACGGGGTGATCCGCGCGCAGCAGGCCAAGCCGGTCGCCATTCTGACCGGTGATCAGCGGCTTGCCGCGCCAGACCGGCAGAACGTGCGAAGATTCCTCGTCCAGCAGATGATCCAGATGTTGCGGATCCTTGCGCAGATCGGCCCGGCGGTCGAAACCCGATCCACCGAATGTGACGCGCAAAGCGCCTTTCATCGCGAATTTTCCCGGAAAATCACGGGCGCAGACAATTGTTGAAGTTGGTCACGTTTCACTTTACGGTCCGGCCCAAGTCGTTGCAGTCGGCTCAATAAAACAACGTCTCACAAGAGACACAACAATAATCAGGCATGAAGACTCTGCTCAAAATCTGGCTGTTGGTCGTCGCGCTTTACGGCGCGGGCGTGGCATCGATGATGTTTGCGATCTGGCCCGCGCCGGCGATCGTGGAATTGTACCAGTACGTCGCCGACAACCGCTGGGAGACCCGCAACCTGCGCGAGCGGGTCGCCAATGACATGGGCCGCACCCCGTACCGTTTGCTGACGCGCGATGCCGGCGGCGCGCCGACCGGGGCCGGATTTGTGCCGCTGGAAATTGCCGGATTGCGCGAACGGCGTCAGTCGCCGCACATTTTCATCGCGCCCGAGCGGCAGAAACAACTGACCTTCATCTATGGAGTTTTCGATTTTACCGACGGGCTGCACGGTGCGATCCTGATCGACGAGGACGGCAAGGTCGCCCATCGCTGGACCCTGTCGGAAAACCCCGATCTGCTTGAAAGCAAACCGAATATCCGGCTTTACCCGCACGGTGTTCATGTCGACCCGGATGGCGCGGTCACGTTCATTTTCGATTTCGGGACATCGGTCAACAAGGTCGATGCCTGCGGAAAATACATCTGGTCGAACCCGGCGAACCGCGATCACAACCACTCGATCGCCGCCGACGCCGACGGCAGTCTGTGGATGCCCGCAGGCCCGCCCAACTGGTTCGACCGGATCGATCCGGCGAATGGCGAAATCGTGCAGTCGATCTCGATGGGGGATATCATCGCCGCCAATCCCGATCTGGGCATTTTCTCGGCACGCAGCGAACATTACGCAGAAGGGCGCAAGTGGCTGGGCGATCCGTTTCATGTCAACGACGTGGAACCGCTGTTGCCCGAAATGGCCGCCGCCTTCCCGATGTTCAATGCCGGAGACCTGCTGGTTTCCTTTCGCGCACTTAACCTGATTTTCGTGTTCGACCCCGATGATCTGAAGGTCAAGTGGTGGCGGCAGGGGGTCTCGCAGCAGCAGCACGATCCGGACTGGATGGCCGATGGCACGATCATGATATTTGACAACCGCTGGGACAATCCGCCCAGCAAGCTGATCAGGATCGATCCCGCGACCAACCGGGTGACCACAGTGCTGGACGGTGCGGACTATGACTTTTTCACCATCAATCGCGGCAAGGCACAGGCGTTCGAAGGTGACCTGATGGTCACGTCGTCCAAACAGGGCCGGGTTTTTGAAGTCGATGAAACCGGGCGCGTCGTGTTCGAATTCGTCAATACCTATGACGACCAAAAGGGGCTGCGCGCGCTGGTTTCCGAAGCCATCGCCCTGCCTGTGGACTATTTTGAGGAGTTTCCATCATGCAACCAAGAATCCTGATCCCCGCCCTTGTTTTCGCACTGTTCGCCGTTCCGGCGCAGGCCTATGTCGGCCCCGGTCTGGGGCTGGGGGCCTTTGGCGTGATCGCCGGGCTGTTCCTTTCGCTGGTGCTGGCATTTTTCGCGTTCGTCTGGATGCCGGTGAAGCGGATTTTCACGCGGGCCAAACCCGCCGCAAAGGAGGTCGCGCCCGATGATACCTGACACCGCGCTTGTTCTGGCCGTTCCGGCGACGCTTCTGGCGGTCGAGCTGGTCATGCGTCTTAGATTCCGCGAGTCGCTGGCGCATTGGAGCGCGACCATGCGGCAATCCGCTTCGCTGATGGCCGACAAGGCGATGGATGATGACGAAAAACAGGAAAAGATGGCCCGGGCCGCCGCCGCGACCCTGGGGGACACGCTGAAACTGTTCGCAATCATCGCGATGGCGCTCGGCGGGTTCGTTCTGACGATTGCGGCCGGCATTGGCGTGCTGAAAACGGGCGCGACGCTCGCCGCCACGATCCTGCGGCCGGACCTGCAAGTCGTTTCGGTGCTGGTCGCCATCGGTTACGTTCTGGCGCGGCGCCGTGTCCTCCGCTGAATACGGATATTTCTCGCGGTTGCTGCACCGCGTGGCGCTGGGCTCGCCGGCGATCCTGCGCGCGACCATGCAGATGGAGCACCAGAAATGGCAGGGCCATGAATGCGACGTGGATGCCCTGGCACCGGTCTTTGTCTGTGGATTGGCGCGGTCCGGTTCGACCCTGCTTTTGAACCGCCTCATGGCAACCGGCGCGTTTTCAACCTCGACCTATCGGCATATGCCTTTCGTGCTTGCACCAAACCTGTGGTCCGGCAAGTCGAAACAGCACCGCAAGGCGGCGATATCGGCGGAACGCGCCCATGGCGATGGCATGACGCATTCGTTCGAAAGCGAGGAAGCGTTTGAAGAGGTGTTCTGGCGCGCCATCGGCGACCCCAGCAAAATCAACGGGTTGCTACCCTGGAACCTGGAAGTCAGCGCCGAGGACCTGAACCAGTTCCGCCGATTCATGACCAGCGTGGTGCAGGCCGGAGACGCCGGGCGCTATCTTTCCAAGAACAACAACAACGTCACCCGTATCCCGGCGCTGCTGGAAAGCGCGCTGTCGGCCCGCGTGGTGATTCCGTTTCGGGACCCGGTTAATTTCGCGGGTTCCACGCTGGCGCAGCACCGGAAATTCCTTGACGGGCATCGCGCCAATCCCTTTGACGCACAATATATGGCGTGGCTCGGCCACCACGAATTCGGGCCGTTTTTCAAGCCATTCGCAGCGCCGGGCGTCGTTGCGCCCACCGAGGTGACGGCGGATTATCTGGTCCGGTATTGGAGCGCGGTCTACGGCGAAGTCGCCACCCTGCCCGGGACCCGCGCCGTGTTTTTCGACTATGACGGATTTTGCGAGGCACCCACCGCCAGCATGGCCGCACTCGGCGCTTCGCTGGGCCTGAAGACCACGCCAACGCCACCGGCCCAGGTGCATCCGTCGCGCCGGTACGAACGCGCCGGCATTCGCGCCGAAACGCTGGACAACGCCTGCGACATCCTCGGCGCGCTGAAGGACCGTGCGACGGTTTGAGCCGGGCTTTCGTGGACGCGCCCACCGACCGTGGCGCAAATCATTTTCGATTCTGATCGCCCTGAAATCACCCTCGGTTTATTGCCAAATATCTGAGTGACTCCGATATTTCGGCTATTTATCAACATGTTATTTCCGGTCCTACACGTCTTGACCGCCAGACGAGTGATTCGAGCTTTGCGTGTATTGGCCTCGCCCTTGGTGCGCTGCGTTCGCAGGGTCAACGGCACATTGCGACCGGCCGGTGTGCGGGGTCACGGGCATCGCGGAAAAGATCGCGTTGGCGTCGTGTCGGAAACCCGGTTTTTGCACCTGGGCCCGAGCGACCCATAGCGTGCCTTTTGTGCAGCGCTACAATTTCGCGAGCTTTTCCTGCAGTTCAGCCAGTTGCTTCTTGATCGCGTCAAGATCCTCGGCTTCGTTTGGCTCTTCCTCGACCTGATTTGGACCCCAGTTTCCCAGCATCGCCGCCATGAATTCCTGCTGTTTCTTCTGCCAGCCTTCCAGCCCGCCGAAAGGTGCCATCGGGTCGGGCATCGCGTTTTGGATGCTTTCGACCAACCCGGCCTGTTGTGCCTTCAGCATCTCGAAGCTTTGCGCCAGAAAATCGGGGACGATGCTTTGTGCCTGATCGGAGTAACTGCGCACCAGATCCGTCAACACATTGATCGGAAGGACATTTTCGCCCTTGCTTTCGTGTTCCGTGATGATTTGCAACAAGAATTGGCGGGTCAGATCGTCGCCGGTCTTCAGATCGACAATCTGAACATCGCGCCCGGCGCGGATGAACCCGGCAATATCTTCAAGCGTCACGTAATCGCTGGTCTCGGTGTTATAGAGCCTGCGGCTGGCATAGCGTTTGATCAGCAAGGGTGATGGACGTTCCGGCATCGCGTTCCCCATTGTTGCAACGCAGCAATGCTAGTGCGGCATTGCGCCTGCAGCAAGGGACAAAGTTTCAGGTCGGGTTCGGGTCTTAGCGCGCGCTCTGCGCGGCTGGGCACTTTCTGGGGTGTCGGATGTGATGGATTCGATACCCGGAATCCGCGTGATTAAAATATTTTAGTCACTTTAGCGACCAACTTCCAAGACCATGTATTTACGAGATAATATAGGATATCTTCGGCACGCCCCGTCCGAAAATGTCGACGCGCGTTCTTCACCCGAGGGCGTTGGCCAAATCTGCTTGCATCTCGCTTCGACGCAAAAGGGGCGAGCTTTTCGCAAGCCCGCCCCGGTCATCACCAACTGGGAGGAATGGTGATTCAGGCCGCTTTCGCGGTTGCCTTTTTCACGGCGTCGGTCGCTTCGACCGTGGCTTTCTTGACCACTGCCGAGGCTTCGGCCTGGGCCTCTTTGCCAGCAGCCAGCATCAGTTCAACGGTGTCCATCTGAACCTTTTTCGCAACTTCGGCAAAAGCCGCAACATGTTCCGACGCCGCCTCGACCGATGCCGAAGCAAAGTCGGTAGCGGCTTTGGAATAGTCGGTCGGTTCGGACGGGGCTTTGGAAGCAACCGTCAGCCTGGCAAGGGTTTCCCGGGTCCATTTGTTCGAGATTTCCGCATTCTTTTCGGCTGCACCCAACGCAACGCGAGAGAGTTTTTCGCTCAGCGCGCCCGCGCTTTTGAACGAGTCGGCGAAAGCGTTCATGTCGACAGGCAGGTCGTTAAACAGTTTGGCGAACGGGTTTTCAAACGTGTTCTTGGTCATTTTCGGTCTCCATCTGGGATGTGTTTTTCGTCTGGCCCGGAGATATATGCTGCATTGCAGCATTTCAAGCCCTTAATGCTGCAATGCAGCAAAAACTTTCGAAACCGCTATTTATCAGGTGTTTGGCTTGGCTGTCACGTAACTGCCGGGGGCCGGTTCGATCACCGGATGGCCGGAATCACCGGGAATTCGCGCCGCGATCATCGCGCCAGCACGCCCGGCCAGCCATGATTCCCAACGTGGCCACCATGAACCCGCGTGGAACTCGGCAGCCTCTTTCCAGCTTTCGGGCGTCACCATTCGGGCGTCGTTGGTATAATGGCCGTACTTGTTCCGGCTCGGCGGGTTCACGATGCCCGCGATGTGGCCGCTTTCGCTGAGTATGAATTTCTTGGTTCCGCCAAGCTTGTTCAGCCCCAGAAACGAGCCCTGCCACTTGGCGATATGGTCGGTCTCGCAGGCAATCGCGCAGATCGGGGTTTTGATGTCTTTCAGGTTCAGCGTCTCGCCCAGCACCTGAAACCGACCCTCGGACAGTTCGTTGTCCACGCAGAATTGCCGCAGATACTCGCGCACCAGCCGCCCGGTCAGGTTGGTGCCATCGCCGTTCCAGTACAAAAGATCGAACGCCGGCGGGGCCTCGCCCATCATGTAGGATTTGATCGCCGGGCCATAGACCAGATCATTGGCCCGCAGATAGGAAAACGTCCGCTGCATGAAAAAGGAATTCAGATAGCCCTTGTCGGCCACCTCTTTTTCGATGCCACCCAGGAAATCCGGTTCCAGAAAAACCCCGGTTTCACCCGGATCGGTGAAATCAGCCAGTGCCGTGAAAAACGTGGCCGAGCGTACCGATTTATCCCCTTTGCGGGCCAAATAGGCCAATGTTGCCGACAACATGGTTCCGGCGATGCAATAGCCGATCACGTTCACCTGTTTTTCGCGGGTGATTTTTCGGACCTCGGCAATGGCCGTCAGAAATCCCTCGGTGATGTAGGTGTCGATGCCGACATCGGCGAAACCGGCATCGGGGTTGACCCAGGAAACCACGAAAACCGTGTGCCCCTGTTCGACTGCCCATTTGATCAGGCTGTTCTGGGGTTTGAGATCGAGGATGTAAAACTTGTTGATCCACGGCGGAAAGATCACCAAGGGAGTCCGGTGTACCTTTTCGCTCAACGGCGCGTACTGGATAAGCTGGAACATCCGATTCTGGTAAATGACCGAACCGGCGCTGGCGCCAATGTTGCCGCCAACTTCGAACGCGTCGGGGTCCGAAAGGGTTACGGCGATGGTGCCGTCATTCGCCTCGACATCGCGTACAAGATTTTCCAACCCGTCCACCAGCGATTGCCCGTTTGTTTCCACCGCGCGGGCCAGGGCTTCGGGGTTTGAGCCCAGAAAATTGGCCGGTGACATCAGATCCACAATCTGGCGGGAAAAGAAATTGACTCGCCGCCGGTCCCGGTCGTCCAGTTCGTCCAGACCCTCGATCGCCTTTTCGATCGCCTCGGACGACATCAGGTATTGCTGTTTGATGAAATTGAAATACGGGTTTGCGTTCCACATTTCGCTTCGGAACCGCCGGTCCGGCGCGCCATCACCCGGTGGTGGGGCCTTTCCGCTGGCCAGCCCTTCCTGCGCTTCGACCAGATTCTTCAGGGATTTGCCCCAATACGAGACCTGCTGCTCCAGGATTTTCGACGGATTGGCCATCATTTCGGCAAAATACGCAGCCGCGGCTTTCATATACAGCTCTTGCCCCGGCCCTTCGAGCGCCTGTGATTTTTCCCGTTGGTTGGCCAATGCGTGAACCAGCCGCTGGGTCAGTTCCTCGATCCGCTCGATATTGGCGTTCAGCAGCGCCATGTTGCTTTCCGGGTTCACATTTCCTGCGGGCATTTTAACCAATTGCTCCTGCATTCTGCATGTGCATTATACGCGCTTACACACATCCCGTGTAAAGGCGGATAGGCTTTGACCGGCCACAGGCGAGTTGAGGCGGGTTAAAAACCATGAACCAGAACTTTGCAACCTACGATATGTTTGAGAGTTATCGCCAGGGCGGCGAGTGGCTGGGCGCGACCGCCAAGGCGTTCTGGTCGCACCCGGCTTTCGGACTTACCGCCAGCCCCCTGCCCAAGGCGTTCGCTGCTTTCGGCGACGTGACCGAACGTAGCTTTGCCCGCATCATTGCCAAACCCGACTGGGGTATTGAATCGGTCGTGACGGCGGGGCGCGAATACGTCGTAAGCACCGAGACAGTGATCCGCCGCCCGTTTGGCGACCTGATCCAGTTCCGCGTCGATCGCCCCAATCCGGCGAAACGCCGGGTTCTGTTGATTGCGCCGATGTCGGGCCATTACGCGACCTTGCTACGCAAGACCGTGATCAGTCTGTTGCCCAATTGCGATGTGTTCGTGACGGACTGGCACAATGCCCGCGATATCCCGGTGTCCGAGGGCAAGTTCGATATTGAGGATTTTGCCTTGTATCTTGTTGATTTCATGCGGGAACTTGGCCGCGATACCCATGTCATCGCCGTGTGCCAGCCCGCGCCATTGGCATTGGCGGCGACCGCATGGCTGGCGGAAAACAGCCCGGCGGAGCAGCCCCGGACCCTGACCCTGATCGGGGGGCCGGTCGACCCGGACGCGGCGGCGACCGAGGTTACCGATTTCGGCCGCCGTGTCACGATGGGCCAGCTCGAAAATCTTGCCATCCAACGGGTCGGGGTCAATCATCCGGGGTTCGGCCGGCCGGTATATCCGGGCGCGGTTCAGTTGGCCGGTTTTCTGTCGATGAACCCGCAAACCCATGCCCGCGCCTTTGCCGATCAGATCGGCGCGGTCGCGCGGGACGAGGCCGCGGATCACGATCGTCACAACACGTTTTACGACGAATATCTGGCGGTGATGGACATGACGGCCGAATTTTATCTGTCAACGGTCCAGCGCATTTTCAAAGGACGAGAGATCGCCGAAAACCGGTTTGAAATCGGCGGCAAGGCGGTGGACATCGGCAAAATCACCAGAACCGCGGTCAAGACGGTCGAGGGCGGCGAAGACGACATCTCGGCGCCCGGCCAATGCATCGCGGCGCTGGGCCTGCTGACCGGTCTGCCGGATTCCATGAAAGCCAGTCATGTGGAGCCCGGTGCCGGACATTACGGCATCTTTTCCGGCAACGCGTGGCGGGCCAATATCCGACCGCTGGTGCTGGATTTCATCGACGCGAACGCGGCCGCGCAAGGCGCCTGAGCCGGGCGGCGCAGTGGCACCAGCTTTGCGACCTCTGGTGGTTCCAATCCTTCGGTCCGATCCGCTGGAAATTTGCTTTATGGATCAAATGGTACCACCCGACCCAAAGTCCGACCTTTCTCTGATGAACGGTTCTGCCTTTCCGGCGGACCTATTCACCACTGGCGACAGAGCCGCGCAATCACGGGCCGTCGCGCGGTGAGCGGGCGCAAGTGGCGGGCACATTGTCCCGGCCAAACCTTTGCCACTCAAAACGGATTGCGTCTTCCCTGGCCGATCGGCCGGTCTTGAGCGTCGGATGTGAGGCCGATATCCGCCACGAGACGTGGTTCGGGTATTCGGGCCGGCGGGATGAGGGCCTCAGACGTTGCGTTCGATCGTCCAAGATTCCGGGCAGCGAACCATCGGTCTCAGCGCCCGGCGGTCACGTCATGTCCGTACAGCCAGTCGAACCGACCAACCATGCGTTCCGGAAAATACCGGCTGCCGGTTCGCATAGCCTGATGCGCCGCCAGCCGCAGCAGAGGCGACGCAAGGTGATAGATCCGCGCATTGCCGCGCGAGGCCCGCACGATCCGCCGGACCCGCGCCGCGCGGCGCTTGTGATACGCGGCATAGGCATCCTGTACGTCGTCATGGGCATCCATTTCCTCGGCCAGAACCCAGGCGTCCTCGATCGCCATGTTGGCGCCCTGTGCCAGAAACGGCAGGGTCGGATGCGCCGCATCGCCCAGGATGACGGCGCCGCTTTGTGACCACGTGCCGGCAACGGGATGGGCAAAAAGACCCCATAGATGGACGTTCTCGCAGACCGAAAGCAGCCGCCGGATTTCGGGGGCCCAGTCGGCAAAAGCCGCTTGCAGATTTGCCGGATCGTCTGGGTGGTTCCAGCCCTCGCTGGCCCAGGTATCGCGCTCTTGAATGCCAACGACGTTGATCAGGCGTCCGCCTCTGAGCGGATAGGTCACCAGATGCCGCCCCGGCCCCATCCAAACATTCGCCTGTGCCGGCATGTCATAGACCGGCAGATACCGCGCATCCACGGTGGCCCGCCACGCGATCTGGCCGGTGAAATCGGGCTTGCCGCGGGTGTTCAGCGATTGTCGCGTCAGCGAGCGGATGCCATCCGCGCCGATCAGGTATTTCGTGGTCCGCTGGGGCCCGTCTTCGACCGGCAGCGTGGCCTGATCAAATCCGATGGCAACGCCGGTCACCGTTTTCCCCAGCAACAGCGTTACCCCATAGCGCTTGGCCGACGCGGCCAGCAACGCGATCAGATCGGCGCGGTGGATCAGGAGATAGGGGTTCGGATTGTCGTGCCGGGGCGCGGTCATGTCGAGGTTCACGACCCGCCGGCCCCGCCGGTAGTCGCGCAGAACCACGGATTCCAGGGCGATCCCGATCTTGCGAATACGCCGCCCCAGTTCCAGCGCCTCGAAAACCGCGGTCGCGTTCGGGGTGATCTGGATCCCGGCGCCGACCTCGGCAAGTTCGGGGGCCTGTTCCAAGACGGTGACCCGCGCGCCCCGCCGCGCCAGCGCAATGGCCGCCGTCAGCCCGCCGATACCCGCGCCCAGTATGGTGATATTGTTGCCCTTGACCGCCATTAAGACCCTATAGGCGCCAAACACCGGAACCGTGAAGCCCCGGCGTATGCAATTCGTCCGACTGCGGCAAAATCAATCGTCGCGGTGGACCTTTTCCTTGCGCTCGTGCCGTTCCTGCGCCTCAAGGCTGAGGGTCGCGATCGGGCGGGCATCCAGCCGCTTGAGCGATATCGGTTCCCCGGTATCCTCGCAATATCCGTACGACCCATCTTCGATCCGGCGAAGCGCGCTTTCGATTTTCGACACCAGCTTTCGCTGACGGTCGCGGGTTCTGAGTTCGAGCGCCCGGTCGGTTTCTTCGGACGCACGGTCGGCCACGTCGGGAATGTTGCGGGTTCCGGCCTGCATTCCCTCGATCGTGTCGCGGTTGCCGGCCAGAATACCGGTCTTCCAGTCGTTCAGTTTGTTGCGAAAATATTCAAGCTGCCGGTCGTTCATGAACGGTTCGGAGTCCGAGGGTACGTAGCCGTTTTCCAAAACTGCCTGTGCTTTCATGCCAAATCCCCAAAACTCGTTGAACGCGACGACTCTCCTGGCGGCGGTTGCGCCCAAATCCGGGGGTCATTGCGCCTTCGCTTACAGAAACGCGCGCGCTTTGTCACCCCGTCAAATGCGCATCTTGCAGCTTCGTGATGCCGTGCTAAAGTCGCGGCGCACAACAACACAAAAAAATCGCTAGAGGCTTAAGGGCATTATGAAATTTACCGGTACCGAGAGCTACGTCGCAACCGCCGACCTGACTGTTGCCGTAAACGCATCAATCGCCCTGGAACGCCCGTTATTGGTGAAAGGCGAACCCGGAACCGGCAAGACCGAACTGGCCCGTCAGGTCGCCGACAGCCTGGGACTGCCGATCCTGGAATGGAACGTGAAATCCACGACCAAGGCCCAGCAGGGATTGTACGAATACGATGCGGTTTCCCGCCTGCGCGACAGCCAGTTGGGCGAGGAAAAGGTCCACGATGTCAGGAATTACATCAAGAAGGGTATGCTGTGGCAGGCGTTCGATGCGCCGGAAAAAGTGGTGCTCCTGATCGACGAGATCGACAAGGCCGATATCGAGTTTCCCAACGATCTGTTGCAGGAACTCGACCGGATGGATTTCTTTGTCTACGAAACCGGCGAAACGGTTCGCGCCCGCCAGCGCCCGATCGTGATCATCACCTCGAACAACGAAAAGGAACTGCCGGATGCGTTCCTGCGGCGGTGTTTCTTTCACTATATCCGGTTTCCCGACGAAGAAACGCTGCGGCAAATCATCGATGTGCATCACCCGGGCATCAAACCGGCGCTGGTCACCGAGGCACTGACCCAGTTTTTTGAAATCCGCGAAACGCCGGGGCTGAAAAAGAAACCATCGACCAGCGAGGTGCTGGACTGGCTGAAACTGCTGCTGGTCGAGGATCTGGACCCCGCGGACCTGCGCCGCGACGGCAACAACGCGCTGCCGAAACTGCACGGGGCGTTGCTGAAGAACGAGCAGGACGTTCACATGTTCGAACGCCTCGCCTTCATGGCGCGGGGGCAAAGATGAGCGGCCTCGTCATCCGCCCGATCACGGCCAAGGACGAAGCCGAATGGCGGCGGCTATGGATGGCCTATCTGGCCTATTACCGGACAGAATTACCGGACGAGATTTATGAAGCGGCCTTTTCGCGTCTGCTGGGCGACGACGCACACGATTTTCACGGCATGATCGCGGAACTGGACGGGCGCTGTGTGGGGCTGGTCCATTACCTGTATCACCGAAATATGTGGAAAATCGAAAATGTCTGCTATTTGCAGGACTTGTTCGCCGATCCTGATGTTCGCGGCACGGGGGTCGGGCGGGCGTTGATCCAGGCGGTCTATGCCGCGGCAGACGCGGCGGGCGCGCCAGCGGTCTATTGGCTGACCGAGGAATTCAACAAGACCGCGCGGCATTTATACGACCGGATCGGCACGCTGACGCCGTTGATCCGCTATAACAGGGCCTGAAGGATGCGCTGGTTTCTGATCCCCGCCCTGCTTTTCGCCGCGGCATGTACCAACGGGCCCCTGACCGAGCTGCCTTCGCGTGCCGATCCGCTGCCGACCACCCTGCCGCCGGTGAAAACCTTTTCCGCGGCGACCGGTCCGGTCACGCTGGCGCGCGCAAATGCCGACATCGCGCGGGATTTTCTGGAACTATCGTTCGAAATGGAAAGCGGCCGAAAGATCGAGCACCTGTCGCGCTTCGAGGGGCCGGTCACGCTGGCACTGGCCCAGCAGGGGCCGGCCCTGTTCCAACGCGATCTGGCCGACCTGCTGACCCGGTTCCGCAATGAGGCCGGGATCGACATCCGGCAGATCGAAACCGGCTCTGAGGCCAACATCGTGGTCGCAACGCTGCCACAGCGGAAATTGCAACGCACCGTGCCTCACGCCGCCTGTTTCGTGGTGCCGCGCGTGCGAAACTGGGACGAATTTCGCAAGAACCGTCGTTCCGGGGCGCTGGACTGGACCACGCTTGCAAAGCGTGAGCGCGTGACCGTCTTCATTCCCGAGGACGTATCCCCCCAGGAAGCGCGGGATTGCCTGCACGAAGAAATCGCCCAGGCGCTGGGGCCACTGAACGACATCTATCGGCTGCCCGACAGTGTTTACAACGACGACAATCTCAACACGATCCTGTCGCCGTTCGACATGCTGATTCTGAAGGTGCATTACAGCAAATCGCTGAAGACCGGCATGACCCGCGAAGCGGTCGCCGCGGCCCTGCCCGCGATCCTGGACCGTGTCAATCCGGCGGGACGCGGTCTTGCGTCGGACAAGTTGCAAAAGTCGCCGCGCCAGTGGATCGATGCCGTCGGGGCGGCGCTGGGTCCGCGCAGCACGCAATCGCGCCGCCTTGCCAGCGCGCAAAAATCGGTCGCCATGGCCGAAGAGGCCGGCTGGCACGACAACCGGCTGGGGTTCGGCCTGTTCGCCCAAGGCCGGCTGGCGTTGGGCATCGAGCCCGACATCGCGTCGGAAAGTTTCGCGCGCGCCTACAGCGTCTACACCGAGGCTTTCGGCAAGGACGATATCCACACCGCGCATGTGGCGCTGCAACTGGCGGCCTTTGCCCTTTCGACCGGCGATACCGGCACCGCGCTTGAATTGGTGAATTCCAGCCTGAGCGCCGCCAACCGGGCGCAGAATGCATCGTTGCTGGCAACTTTGCTGCTGATCAAGGCCGAAGCGCTGGACGCCGAGGGCCGCCACGCCGCCGCCGCCACCGTGCGGCTGGATGCGCTGGGCTGGGCGCGGTACGGCTTTGCCAGCGAACGGGAAATTCGGGCGCGCCTGCGTGAAATCGGCTCGCTCAGGCCGCGTTCCGTAAAACCGGTGGTCGGATGATCCCGCTGGCGGCATTTACGCTGGGCGCCATCACTGGCGTACTCCGTGCCCGCAAACGCGGCGGCAACGCGGCCGATATCGCGCTTTATGGCGCGGTTCACGGGATCATCCTGGCTCTGGCCGCGCTGATGGCGGTGGTATTGTTTGCGCGGCTGGACGGGCTGTAAGCCGATGTTTCTACCTCTTTTCACCAACCTGCGGGCGGCGAAACTGCCGGTATCCCTGCGCGAATACCTCGACTTTCTGGCCGCGGTCAAAACCGGGCTGACCCAATTCGATGTCGACGGATTCTACTATCTCGCGCGCGCCGCCCTGATCAAGGACGAGCGCAATCTCGACCGGTTCGACCGCGTGTTTTCCGAAACCTTCAAGGGGATGGAAAAGCTGCAATTGTCCGAGGTGTTCAACGCCGTCGAACTGCCGGGCGAGTGGCTGCGCAAGATGGCGGAAAAACAGCTCAGCCCCAAGGAAATGGCCGAGATCGAGGCGCTGGGCGGCTTTGAAAAGCTGATGGAGACCCTGAAAGAGCGCCTGAAGGATCAGGAAGGCCGTCACCAGGGCGGCAGCAAATGGATCGGCACGGCGGGCACCTCGCCCTTTGGCGCCTATGGCTACAACCCCGAAGGTGTGCGCATCGGTCAGAGCGAAAGCCGCCATCAGCGCGCGGTCAAGGTCTGGGACAAACGCGCGTTCCGCAACCTTGACGACAGCGTCGAACTTGGCACGCGCAACATCAAGGTGGCGCTGAAACGCCTTCGCCGCTGGGCGCGGGACGGAGCCGAGGAAGAGCTTGACCTCAACGGCACGATCCGGGCCACGGCGGAGCACGGTTATCTCGACATCAAGACCCGCCCCGAAAGACGCAATGCGGTCAAGGTGTTGCTGTTTTTGGACGTCGGCGGCTCGATGGACCCTTATATCCGGCTGGTCGAAGAATTGTTTTCCGCGGCCCGCACCGAATTCAAGCATCTGGAATATTTCTATTTCCACAATTGCCTGTACGAAGGCGTGTGGCGCGACAATAACCGCCGCTGGACCGAACAGACGCCGACATGGGACGTGCTTCACACCTATGGCGCTGATTATAAATGTATTTTCGTCGGCGACGCGTCGATGTCACCGTACGAAATCGCCTATCCCGGCGGCGCGAACGAGCATTGGAACGCCGAGGCCGGCGCGGTCTGGCTGGGACGTGCGACCGAAACCTGGCACGCCAATATCTGGATCAATCCGCTGTCGGAATCCCATTGGAAATACACGCAATCGGTCCAGATGATCCACGAACTGTTCGGCGAGCGGATGTTCCCGATGACCCTGAAGGGCATCGAGGCGGGCATGAAGGCGCTGGTACATTAGGCGGTAGCCGACAAACCCCGCACCGGGGCCTACATCTGGTGGTGCGAATCCTTCGCCTCGATCCACTTGGTTATGTATTTTGGGTCATATTACGCCATGGACCCCAAAGGCCGGCCGTTCTTGATTGAGCGGATCTGGCTTTACGGCGGTCATTATCCCTGATGATCACAGAGCCGCACATCGGCGGGCCGTGGTACGGTGAACCTACGCAGGTGACCGCAACCTTGTCCCGGCAAAGCCGCGCGACGCCAAAAGGTTGCACCGTCCTTGGCATATCGCCGCGCCGGGCAACGGCCCAATGATGCGCGGCGGGCTTGTACCCTTGATTCCGCGAAATCGGCAGGTCTCGAACGCCGAACCTATGGCCGACACCGGTCAAGCGGGATCGTTCGACGATCCGGGCCAGCGGTATTATCAGGCCATTTGAGCTGCTCGGGCGAAATGTGGCACCCGCCGAGGGGCGCAATTGTCGCGTTCGATCCACTGGGGCCCGTGGCCGAACCCCGCAACACCGGCAGGACCGGCACGAGCGAAGGCCTCGTGCTGGCCGGCTTTGCCGTCTGACGAGCCGATGGAGAATTGCATCGGAGTTCCCGCCGGATACTGAAGAGCCTGATTTTCAAAGAAATTAACCCGTCGTTAACTTTGCCTCACCATTTTCGGGGAAGTCAGGAAATCGAGTTAACACCATGCCGGTCCTCCCGTTTCGCCAGAACGACAATACCCTTGCCGCCGAAACCGGGTCGCATTGGCCCGCAGAGGCACCCGTTCCCCGTCTCGGAGAAATCCTGCGACGCCAGGGCCGCATCGATCGAGGGCAGATCGACCGCGCGATCATGCGGCAGCGACGCGAAGAGCTGAAACTGGGCGAGGTTTTGTGCAGCCAGGAACTGCTCGACCCGGCGGATGTGCTGAACGCGCTCGCCCAACAATTCGACGTTGATATCGTGGACCTTGCCAGCGATGGCCCGGACCCGGCGCTGAACGGGGTCATCCCGGCCGAGATCTGCCTGAAACTGGGAATATGTCCGTGGCGCAAGCGTGGCCATGTGACCATATTCGCCATTTCCGACCCGGCGGGATTCGCCGCGATCCGGCCACAGGTCAACGCCTGGGTCGGGCATTCGGAATTCGTACTTTCGTCACATCGCCAGATCGAAACCCATATCCACCAGGCCAGCGTCGGTTATCTGTCTGACCGCGCCAACGTGCTTTGCCCGGCCTCGTTTAGTTGCCGAAGCTGGGCGGCACCCCTGGGGTATCGGGTGTCGCTGTACGCGTTTGCGGTGCTGGTTGCGGCGGTTCTGACCTTTCCCGGCACTGCGGTCGGGGTTTTGATGGCATGGATATTGGTCAACCTCGCCGCCGCGTCGTTTCTGCGGCTGGCGGCGCTGCGGGTGCAGATACGCGCCCGCCATCGCAATGGGACGGCGCCGCAAACCGCGCTGCCTCCGGCGCGGCTGCCGATCGTCTCAGTCCTGATCCCGCTGTTCCGCGAAGCCACGATACTGCCGGGCCTGATCACACGTCTGGGCAGCAGCGAATACCCCAAATCGCTGTTGGATGTCTGCCTGGTGTTGGAAGCCGGCGACACGCAAACCATTGATGCGGCCCGGAAAATGGAGCTGCCGGCCTGGATGCGTGTGGTTGAGGTGCCGGCTTCGGCGTTGCAGACAAAACCTCGGGCAATGAATTACGCACTGAATTTCTGCAAGGGATCGATCGTCGGAATTTACGACGCCGAAGACGCGCCGGATCCGGACCAGATTCACCGCATCGTCACCGCATTTCATCATTCCGGCCCCGATGTGGCCTGCGTTCAGGGGTATCTCGATTTCTACAACGCCAGGCGCAACTGGCTGTCGCGGTGTTTCACCATAGAATACGCCACGTGGTTTCGCGTGGTCATGCACGGGATTGAAAAACTGCGCCTGCCGGTGCCGCTGGGGGGAACCACCGTGTTTTTTCGCCGCGCCGCGCTGGAAAGCCTTGGCGCATGGGACGCCCACAATGTTACCGAAGACGCCGATCTGGGGTTTCGGCTGGCCAGATTCGGGTATCGCTGTCTGTTTTTGCCGACCGTGACCCTGGAAGAGGCCAATTGCCGCCTGTGGCCATGGGTCCGCCAACGCTCCCGGTGGCTCAAAGGCTATGCCATGACCTGGATCACCCACATGCGTAACCCCCGTCAATTGTGGCGGGACCTCGGGCCCAAACGATTCCTTGCGTTTCAGATCCTGCTTCTGGGCACCTATACCAATTTTCTGTTTGCCCCGGTGATCTGGTCGTTATGGCTGATCAGTTTTGGCCTGACGCCCGGATATGCGTCGCTTTTGCCTTCGGCGGCATGGTGGATGATGGGATCGGCCTTTGTCGGGGCCGAAATGGTCTTGCTGGTGACCGGATTGTTCGCGGTCTCCGGGCCCCGGCACCGCCATCTGATCCCCTATGTAATCACGATGCCATTATACTGGCCGCTGGCCACGCTGGCAGTATTCAAGGCCACCGCCGAATTGCTGGTCGCACCGTTTTACTGGGACAAGACCCGGCACGGGCACCTCAGCACCCCCAAGGATGTCGATTGAGCCAACGTCGCACGGCCAGCGTTTTACAAAACTCTGGCGCGAAACCTTGCCAAGATTTTGGCCCAAACTTTCACCAAAAGTTTGGGCACGGCACGGCTGGACGGTAGCTTTTGACGCTCGCGGGATCGGGACCCGCAGGTGCCATCGGCCCTGAAGCGCACGGCTTCATTCCCGCGTGGCGGCTTCGCCCGCGTCGATTTTCAGTCGTGTTTCAAAGGCATAGGACAAATGCGTTTTCAAAGCACCGGATGCCGCGTCGCCGTCGCCGTTGGCGATACCGTCGACAATCGCGCGGTGCTCGTCCAGTGCCATTTTACCACGGCCATCGGCCGCCAGTGACGTGGTCGCCAACAACGCCATCGAACGGTGCACCAGGTCAAGTTGCGCGATCAGATAGCGGTTGTGGCTGGCAAGGTGAATCTGTTGGTGAAACCGGCGATTGGCCCGGCTGAGCAGCGCCGGATCGCCGATCAGTTTCGCGTCCTGTTCGACCATGCCGTATAGCACGCGAATCTCTTCGGGGCTGGCATGTTGCGCTGCAAGTCTGGCCGCCAGCCCCTCCAGCTCGGCCCGCACCACGTATAATTCCGCCAGTTGCGAATGATCCAGCGACGCCACGATCAGACTGCGCCCGGTCCGGGTCAGCATCGACTGGGTTTCCAGACGCTGCAGGGCCTCGCGTATCGGGGTGCGCGACATGCCGAACCGTTCGGCGAGATCGCTTTCGACCAGCCGGTCGCCGGGGCTGAAAATGCCGGTATCGATCGCGTCGAGTATCAGGTCATACGCGTCTTTTTGTGCCTCGGAGTTGGTGGCCATCGTCGTCCCCGTATACAATGGTCCACAAACATAAAGGGATTTCCACGGCAATCAAGCGCCTGCCGCCGCATCGGTTACGGCGGCAGGTTTGCATGGGAATGGCGGCTATTTTTGCGCGATCCGCCCGTCGATATAGGGTTGATACCCGCCCTGCGCCGCCATGTATTCGGCGACCACATCGGCCAGATCCGGACCGTAATCATACACGTTTTCGGCGTCGCGGAACATCTTGTATCCGTCCCCACCGCCGCGCACGTAATTGTTGCTGACCACGCCATAGGTCTTGGCCGGATCGATCGGAACCCAGGCACCGCCATCCATGACCAGAACCTCGCCAATCCGCCCCTCGTTTGGTGCGACGGCTGGATCCCAGGTGAATTTCATCCCCGCGACCTGCGGAAAGCGGCCCTTGACCTCTTCGACCTGGCTGACGCCGTTTTCAAGGGCGGCAATCATGGTCGCGCCCGTGATGTGAAAGGTGCTGAGCGTGTTCTGGAACGGCAATACGGTCAGAACCTCGCCCATGGTCACGTCGCCGGCATCGATCGAGGCCCGCAATCCACCGGAATTGGCAATTGCGATGGTGATGCCCTGATCGCGCACCCGCTCCAGCATGGCGTCGGCCACCAGATTGCCCATCTCGCATTCCTGCACCCGACATATGCTGCGGTCGCCTTCAATCGCCGCTGCTGCGTCGGCGACGACGCGCTGACGGATTTCCTCAAGCGGGCCTGCCGCCTCGCCAATTCGGGCTTTGGTCGCGGCATCTTCCGCGACATCCGCATCCATTACCAGCGGCTCGCCGGTCGCCGTGGTGACGGTACCGGCATCGTCGAAATTCACGACCAATTCGCCCAGGAATTTTCCGTAGGCATAGGCCTGAACGATGGCGGTATCGCCGACCATGGTCGGATATGGCCCTTTGGCGCGGTCCGATGTGTTGGACAAAAACGTGTTGGAATGTCCGCCAACGATCACGTCAACGCCGGTCGTCGAGGCGGCAACCCGCTGGTCCACGACATAGCCGGAATGCGAAAGCACGATGATTTTGGTCACGCCGTCGCCTGTCAGGCGGTCCACTTCGGCCTGAACCGCCTCCGACGGGTCGGTGAAGGTGATGGTCGGCCCGGGGCTGGCCAGTTCGTCGGTATCCTGCGGCGTCAGGCCGATCAGGCCGATCTTTTCGCCGCCAACCTCGATCACGGTGGATTTTTGCAGTACACCTGCCAGCAACGGTTCGCGGCTGACATCGGCATTGGACATCAGGATCGGAAAGTCGATCGCATCCATGAACCCGCGCAACACTTCGGGACCATCGTCGAACTCGTGGTTGCCCACGGTCATCGCGTCGTACCCCATGGAGTTCATCATCTCGGCGGCCAGTTTGCCCTTGTAATAGGTGTAGAAAAGGGTGCCCTGAAACTGATCGCCGCCATCGACAAGGATCGAGTTTCCGGCCCGCGCACGCGCCGCGTCAATTGCGGTTTTCAGCCGGGCAGAGCCGCCGAAACATTTCCCTTCGGCATTTTTTTCCTCGGAACAGCCGCTGTCGTATTTGCTGATCGGTTCAAACCGCGCGTGAAAATCATTGGTGTGCAATATCGTGAGTTGATAATCGGCAAGCGCAGCGCCGGCGACGAGGCTGAAAATGCCTCCGAAAATCGAGATTCGCATGATGGACATGATGGATGCTCCGATGGGAATTCTGGTTGAATTGGCAACGGTGTTGCGCCCGCCCCCCATTTGACCGGGCACCGTTTCCGGATAACATTTTTTGTCTTCGTGGTCAAAAAAACAATCGGAACGGTGATCATGGTCCCGAAAACAACCGGCATTTTGGGCGCTTGACCGAATGTCGGGATTGGCGCATGTGCTTGCACCATGATTTACAAGATTTTTCGCCAAACGGAATGGGCAGAGCTGGGAGAATCCGGCACGACCGCCGGCGCGCCGGTCGATGTATCCGACGGGTTCATCCATTTCTCGACCGGGGCCCAGGTCCGTGAAACCGTTTCGCGCCACTTTGCCGACGAGACCGGGCTGTGGCTGGCGGCGGTCGAGGCGGCGCCACTGGGGGCCGCGCTGAAATGGGAACCGTCCCGCGGCGGGGCGTTGTTTCCGCACCTCTATCGCGATTTGGCGCTTGGCGACATATTGTGGTGTACGCCGCTGCTACCCGGTTCGGACGGCTGGCAGTTCCCGGAAGGAATCGAATGAGACTGGCCGAGCGCGCCGTCCTTGGCCTGCTGCACCGGTTGGAACCTGAACGCGCGCACCATCTGTCGCTGCTGGCACTGCGCGCCGGTCTGGGGCCAAACTCCCCTGCCCGCGCCAACCCGCGCCTGAAGACCCGGATCGCGGGGCTTGATCTGGCCAATCCCATCGGGCTGGCGGCGGGATACGACAAGAACGCGCAGGCCATCGGGCCACTATTGGGCGCGGGATTCGGTTTTGTCGAAATCGGTGCCGCCACGCCGGTCGCGCAGCCCGGCAATCCCAGACCGCGCCTGTTTCGGCTGCCCGAAGACCGCGCCGCGATCAACCGCTTCGGGTTCAACAATGTGGGTGCCGACGTGATCGCGTCGCGGTTGGCCCGCCGAACCGACGACGGTATCGTCGGCGTCAACCTCGGGGCCAACAAGGACAGCGCTGACCGGGCCGCGGATTACGTCCGCGTCCTGAAGACATGCGCGGCGCATGCGGATTTTGTGACGGTCAACGTTTCCTCTCCGAACACCGCGCGCCTGCGCGATCTTCAGGGCGCGGCGGCGTTGGCGGGATTGCTGACCAAGGTGATGGCGGCCCGCGATGCGGTGCGGCCCGGTCTGCCGGTTTTTCTGAAAATCGCGCCCGATCTGGAGGATGCTCTGCTGAACGACATCGCCGATCTGGCGCTGGAGCACCATCTGGACGCCATCATTGCCACCAACACGACACTGGCGCGGGATGGCTTGCAAAGCGTGTTGAAATCCGAGGTCGGGGGGCTGTCGGGCGCACCGCTGTTTGCGCCGTCGACCCGGATATTGGCGTTGCTTGCCAAACGCCTGCGGGGGCGGGTTCCGTTGATCGGCGTCGGCGGCGTAGGCTCGCCCGAGACAGCTTATGCCAAAATCAAGGCCGGCGCATCGGCGGTGCAGCTCTATACGGCGATGGTCTATCAGGGGATCGGCATCGTCGGCGAAATCGCCCGCGGTGTTGATACATTGCTCGAACGGGATGGATTTGACAGCGTGTCATTGGCAGTGGGCACGGATATCGAGGCCTACGCTTCGTAATGCTGTCCGGCCGACGGCATTGGACTGCGCAGACTTGCCAGGAAATTTCCAACGATACTTCACGTATTTGATCGATGTTCCGCGTCGAATCCTTGGCAAAAACTCCGACTATTTGCCTGTAAGGGATTGAAAACAATAAATGATCCAATAATCCGGTTTTCTGGTTTATTGGTTTTCTGGTTTACCGGT
>CAZRLO010000010.1:0-39609 GCA_964600965.1 uncultured Rhodobacter sp. | reverse complement strand
AGCTTACAACGCAAGTACCGCTTTTGTCAAAATGTGCCCCATGGGGCCTGCCATCCCTGCGCGCGCGCCGATCGCTCCACCGAATACACCGCATATGTGACCGATGTTCTTTATGCTTAAACTATTTAACTTGAAAGCATTTGGACTTGCTGACAGAATGCCCGGCGACTCAGCTTCGGGATTTGGGGAAACGCATGAAAATCGCATGTCTCGGTGGCGGTCCGGCCGGGCTCTACTTCGCGATCAGCATGAAACTGCGCAATCCGGCCCACGAGGTCGCGGTATTTGAACGCAACAAGCCCGACGACACCTTTGGCTGGGGCGTGGTGCTGTCGGATGAAACGCTCGACAATCTCGCGGCCAACGACCCGGTCAGCGCCGCGTCGATCCGCACCCATTTCGCCTATTGGGACGATATCGCGCTGCATCATCGCGGCCGGAAACTGGTTTCCACGGGGCACGGGTTCTGCGGGATCGGCCGGATGCGGCTGTTGCTGTTGTTGCAGGCGCGCGCGCGCGAACTGGGTGTCGACCTGCGCTTTGAGACCGAGGTTGCAAGCACCCGCGCACTTGCGGACGAATACGATCTGGTGGTCGCCGCGGACGGGCTGAATTCCCGCACGCGCACCGAATTCGCCGACACGTTCCGCCCCGATATCGATTTGCGGGCCTGCAAATTCGTCTGGCTGGGCACGCGGGCAAAATTCGACGACGCTTTCACGTTCATCTTTGAAGAAACCGACAAGGGCTGGCTATGGGCCCACGCCTATCAGTTCGACGACGAAACCGCGACCTTCATCGTCGAATGCAGCGACGCGACATGGCGCGCCTACGGCTTTGGCGACAAGAGCCAGGCCGAAACCATCGCCATCTGCGAAGACATATTCCGCGATCATCTGGACGGCCACGCGCTGATGACCAACGCGCACCACATTCGCGGCTCGGCCTGGATCAGTTTCCCGCGGGTGCTGTGCGAACGTTGGAGCCACGAGAACATCGTGCTGATGGGCGATGCGGCGGCGACGGCGCATTTTTCCATCGGATCGGGGACCAAGCTGGCGCTGGAAAGCGCGATCGCGCTGGCGGATTATGTCACCGATCAGCCGGATCTCGCCCGCGCCTTCACCAAGTATGAAGACGAGCGCCGCCTCGAAGTGCTGCGCCTGCAATCGGCGGCGCGCAATTCGCTGGAATGGTTCGAGGAGGTCGAACGCTATCTCGATCTCGACCCGGTGCAACTCAACTATTCGCTGCTGACGCGTTCCCAGCGGATCAGTCACGAAAACCTGCGCCTGCGCGATCCGGAATGGCTGGAAGGAGCCGAGCGCTGGTTCAACGAAAAAGCCGGCATCGACAGTGCCCGCGCCCCGATGTTCGCGCCCCTGAAACTGCGCGACATGGCGCTTACCAACCGGATCGTGGTCTCGCCGATGGCCCAGTACAAGGCCGTCGACGGCTGCCCGACCGACTGGCATCTGGTGCATCTGGGCGAGCGCGCCAAGGGTGGGGCCGGGCTGGTTTACGCCGAAATGACCTGTGTTTCACCCGAGGGTCGAATCACGCCGGGATGTCCGGGGCTCTATGCACCCGAACACGAGGCGGCGTGGAAACGGATCGTCGATTTCGTTCATGCTGAGAGTGCGGCCAAAATCTGTAGCCAGATCGGCCATGCGGGCCGCAAGGCTTCGACGCAACTTGGCTGGGAACAGAGCGACGCGCCGCTGGCGCATGGCAACTGGCCGGTGCTGTCGGCCTCGGCCATTGCGTGGAAACCGGGCAACCAGATCCCGGCGGCCATGACCCGCGCCGACATGGACCGCGTGCGCGACCAGTTCGTGGCATCGGCCGAAATGGCCGAACGCGCCGGATTTGACATGATCGAACTGCACGCGGCGCATGGCTATCTGATCTCGTCCTTTCTGACGCCGCTCAGCAATTGTCGCGACGACGAATATGGCGGCCCCTTGCAAAACCGCCTGCGCTGGCCGCTGGAGGTTTTCAGCGCCATGCGCGCGGTCTGGCCGGCGCAAAAACCGATGTCGGTGCGGATTTCCGCCAATGACTGGGTTGGCGACGCGGGCGTGACCCCGACAGATGCCGTTGATATCGCCCGTGCCTTTTCCGCCGCCGGGGCCGACATCATCGACGTGAGCGCGGGCCAGACCACGCCCGCGGCAAAACCGGTTTACGGGCGCATGTTCCAGACCCCGTTTTCCGACCGTATCCGCAACGAGGCCGGCATCAGAACCATGGCGGTCGGCAATATTTACGAGCCCGACCACGCCAATTCCATCCTGATGGCGGGGCGGGCGGATCTGGTGTGTCTGGCACGCCCGCATCTGGCCGATCCCTACTGGACCCTGCATGCGGCGGCCGAACTTGGCGATACCGGGGCCCTCTGGCCGAAACCCTACCTGAACGGGCGCGATCAGTTGTTGCGCCTGAAAGAACGCGAAAAGGAGACGCGGGTATGAACAGTTTGAAAGGCCGGCACGCGCTGGTCACTGGCGGGGGCACCGGCATCGGCGAGGCGATTGCGCTGGCACTGGCCGCCGCGGGTGCCGATGTCACGATCACCGGGCGGCGGATGGCCGCGCTGGAGGCCACGGCCCGAAAATCACCGCGCCTGCATCCGCTGGAGATGGACGTGAACAGCGAAACCAGCGTGAATGCGGGCACGGAAGCCGCCATTGCAGCGCGCGGCCCCGTCACCATTCATGTCGCCAATGCCGGCATCGCCGAAACCGCGCCGTTTGCAAGGACGCCGCTGGAATTCTGGCGGCGCATCCTGACCACCAATCTGGACGGCGTATTCCTGAGTTGCCGTGCGGTGATCCCGGGGATGCTGGAAACCGGGTGGGGCCGGATCGTGACCGTTTCCTCGATCGCCGGATTGCGGGGTCTGAAATACGGGGCCGCCTATTCGGCCAGCAAGCACGGCGTGATCGGCCTGACCCGGGTCATCTCTGAAGAATATATGGGCAAGGGCATCACCGCGAACGCGATCTGCCCGGGATACGTGCGCACCCCGATCGTGGAACGCAACGCCGAACTGATCATGAAACGTTCGAACCTTACGCGCGAGGATGCCGAGGCCGCCATGAGCAACGACAACCGCCACAAACGCCTGATCGAGGTCGAGGAAGTGGCGGCGGCGGCGATGTGGCTGTGTGGTCCCGGCTCGGAATCGATCAGCGGGCAGACCATCGAAATCGCCGGGGGCCAGGTCTGATGCCCCTGCCCGTTCGCCGGATCTCGGGCGAAAGCGCCAAACTGCGCTTGCGGTACTGGCTCAACCTTCTGAAAGCCTCGCGCCATGTGGAAAACCGCATCCGGGATCGGTTGCGACGGGAATTCGCAACCACGCTGCCCCGGTTCGACGTGATGGCGATGCTGGCAAAATCCGGCACCGGGCTGAAAATGTCGGAATTGTCCGGCGAACTGATGGTTTCCAACGGCAATGTGACCGGTATCATCGACCGGCTGGTTGCCGACGGACTGGTGGTGCGGGTGTCGATAAAGGGCGACCGGCGGGCAACGCTGGTTCGCCTGACCGCCAAGGGCGAGCACGATTTCGCCGCGATGGCAATGGCGCATGAAACCTGGGTCGCGGAAATGCTGGATTGCCTTGACGACCGCGAAATCACCGGCGGGCTCAGAACGCTTGGCAAGGTGCGGGGGGCGAATTGATGACGAAAATGGCGGGACTGAACCCAACCCATTTCGGTTGGAACATGCACGGCAATGTCGCGGTGATCCGGCTGAACAATCCGGCGCGCAAGAACCCGCTGACCTTTGAAAGCTACGCCGAGCTTCGCGATACCTTTCGCGAAATGGTCTATGCCGACGACATTCACGCCGTGGTTTTTGCCTCCAGCGGCGGCAATTTCTGTTCCGGCGGCGACGTGCACGACATCATCGGCCCGCTTGTCGCGATGGACATGAAGGACCTGCTGGCGTTCACCCGCATGACCGGCGATCTGGTCAAGGCAATGCTGGGCTGCGGCAAACCGATCATTTCGGCGATCGACGGGGTTGCGGTTGGGGCCGGCGCGATCATCGCCATGGCCAGCGATCTGCGGCTGGCAACGCCGGGCGCGAAATGCGCGTTTCTGTTCAACCGGGTCGGGTTGGCGGGGTGCGACATGGGGGCCTGTGCGATCCTGCCCCGGATCATCGGGCAGGGCCGGGCGGCGGAATTGCTGTATCTGGGGCGCTCGATGTCCGCGACCGAGGGGTTTGAGTGGGGGTTTTACAACGCCCTTCACGCCGCGGACGCGCTGGAATCCGAGGCGCTGGCGCTGGCCCAGCGCATTGCCGCGGGGCCGACATTTGCCAACGGCATCACCAAGACCCAGCTTGGCCACGAATGGAACATGACGCCCGATCAGGCGATCGAGGCCGAGGCGCAGGCCCAGGCGATCTGCATGCAGACGCAGGATTTCGTGCGGGCTTACGAAGCGTTCGTTGCGCGGGAAAAACCGGTTTTTGCAGGGGATTGAAGGGTGAAGGTTTCGGTTCATATCGCCGGTTGCCGTCACGGACTATGCACGGTCCGGACATTGGCAACCTCGCGAGTGCCCCGATGGAAACACCGACCGCTTGAACCCCTTTGCCCGGGTCGCTTTGCGTCCCGGGCCGCGCCCGACCTCCCCCCGGAGGGCGCGATTGCGCCCCCCAGGCCGGTCGCGGCCCTTCTGTTGTTGGGAGATACCGTTGTCTGACAAAACCTTCCTTGACTGGCCCTTTCTTGAACCCCGCCACCGCGCGTTGTCGGCTGAACTGGAACCATGGTGTGCTGCCAATCTGCCGGCCGATCACCACGATGTCGATGCCGCCTGCCGCACGCTTGTAAGCGCGCTTGGCGATGCCGGGTTCCTCAAGCATTCCGGCGGGGACGGTCTTGATGTGCGCACGCTTTGCCTGATCCGCGAAACCCTGGCGCGAAACGACGCCCTGGCCGATTTCGCCTTTGCGATGCAGGGGCTTGGCATGGGGGCGGTCAGCCTTTTTGGCTCTCCCGACCAGCGGCAGTGGCTGGAACGGACCCGCACCGGCACGGCGATTGCCGCCTTCGCGCTGAGCGAACCCGCCTCGGGCTCGGATGTCGCCAACATCTCGACGCGGGCGGAAAAGTCGCGCAATGAGTATGTGTTGAACGGCGAAAAAACCTGGATCTCAAACGGGGGCATCGCAGATGTTTACGTGGTCTTCGCGCGCACTGGCGAAGCCCCGGGCGCGCGCGGGCTTTCGGCCTTTCTGGTGCCCGCCGACACACCGGGGCTTGCGATTGCCGAAAGGCTGGAAACCATCGCACCGCACCCCTTGGCGCGCCTGACGTTCACGGACATGCGCCTGCCGGAAAGCGCGCTGATCGGCCAAAGCGGGGCGGGCTTTCGCATCGCCATGAGCGTGCTTGACGTGTTTCGCCCCAGCGTGGGCGCGGCTGCGCTTGGCATGGCGCGCCGCGCGCTTGACGAAACGCTCAACCGGGCGGGATCGCGCGAATTGTTCGGCGCACCGCTGGGCAATCTGCAAATGGTGCAGGCGCATATTGCCGACATGGCGCTTGAAATCGATGCCGCGGCGTTGTTGATCTACCGCGCCGCCTGGGCAAAAGACCAGGGCGCCGCGCGGATCAGTCGCGAGGCGGCAATGGCCAAACTTTACGCCACCGAAATTGCGCAAAAGGCGATTGACGCGGCGGTTCAGATCCACGGCGGGGACGGCGTGCGTAAAGGCTCGGTCGTGGAAGGTTTGTACCGAGAAATCAGGGCGTTGCGCATATACGAAGGCGCTTCGGACGTACAGAAGATCATCATCGCGCGCCAAATCATGGGAGAGAATTCATGACACTGGGCCCAACTGCTCATCTTGACACCTTCACACGCGACAACCTGCCGCCCGCCGACCAGCAGCCCGATTTCCTGCTCGAGGATTTTCCCTATCCCGAATACCTGAATGTCGGCGTTGCCCTGACCGGCGCGATGGTGGACAAGGGGTTTGGCGACCATACCGCCCTGATCGGCAATGGCCGCCAGCGCACCTACAAGGAACTCGACGACTGGACCAACCGGCTGGCCCATGCGCTGGTGCAGGATTACGGCGTCAAACCCGGCAATCGGGTGCTGATCCGCAGCGCCAACAACCCGGCAATGGTCGCCTGCTGGCTGGCCGCCACCAAGGCGGGCGCGGTGGTGGTCAACACCATGCCGATGCTGCGCGCGGGCGAACTGGGCCAGATCGTGGACATCGCGAAGGTCAAATTCGCGCTTTGTGACAGCCGCATGATGGACGAGATCGTTGCCTGCGGCAAAACCTCCAAGCATTTGAAAACCATCGTTTCTTTTGACGGCACCGCCAATCATGACGCCGAGCTTGACCGGGCCGCGCTGTCAAAACCCGTGCGGTTCGATGCCATACGCACGGGTCGCGATGACGTGGCGCTGCTTGGCTTTACCTCGGGCACCACCGGCACGCCCAAGGCCACGATGCATTTTCATCGCGACCTTCTGGTCATTGCCGACGGCTATGCGCGCGAAGTGCTGGGCGTGACGCCCGATGACGTGTTCGTCGGCTCGCCACCCTTGGCATTCACCTTTGGCCTTGGTGGTCTGGCGGTATTTCCGCTGCGGTTCGGCGCAACGGCGACACTTTTGGAAACCGCCAGCCCTCCAAACATGATCGAGATCATCGAAACCTACAAAGCCACGGTCTGCTTCACCGCACCAACCGCGTACCGCGCGATGATGCGCGCAATGGACGAAGGCGCCGATCTTTCAACATTGCGGTGCGCGGTTTCCGCCGGCGAAACCCTGCCGGCACCGGTTTATGCCGACTGGCTGGCAAAAACCGGCAAGCCGATGCTGGATGGCATCGGCGCGACCGAAATGCTGCATATCTTCATCTCGAACCGGTTTGGCGACAGCAAACCGGCCTCGACCGGGCGTCCTGTCACCGGTTACGAGGCGAAAATCGTCGATGACGACATGAACGAGGTTGCCGACGGCGAACCCGGACGGCTGGCGGTGCGCGGGCCGACCGGGTGCCGGTATCTCAACGACGCGCGACAAACCGAATATGTTCGCGGCGGCTGGAACATCACCGGCGACACTTTCGTGAAGGGCAAGGATGGCACGTATCACTTTGCCGCGCGCAACGACGACATGATCGTGTCGTCCGGGTACAATATCGCGGGCCCCGAGGTCGAGGCGGCGCTGCTGTCGCATCCCGACGTGGTGGAATGCGCCGTGATCGGCGCGCCGGACGAAACGCGTGGTCATATCGTCCAGGCGCATGTGGTGCTGGAAAGTCTCGCCGCAAGATCGCCCAAAACAATCAAGGCGTTGCAGGACCATGTTAAAGCGGATATCGCCCCTTACAAATACCCGCGTTCGATCCGGTTTGTCGACGCGTTGCCGAAGACCCAAACCGGCAAGATCCAGCGATTCCGGCTGAAGGGGGACGGATGAACATCGAGCTTCAGATTGATCCGGGCGCGCCGTGGATCGGATTTTCGGGGCCGATCGCCGCCGCCAAACGAAGAATTTTCCCGAAAACTCTTCTGGCAGACGCGGCCCCGATCGCCCTGAACAGGGTTTCACAGCCCTTTGTGATGCGAATATTTTTCGGGGGAAATATGCGTTCGGTCGCGCGACACATGGCGCCTGATCGGGAACGCTTGCAAGAGATTTGGTCGGGATGCTCGGCAATCCCGCCGCGACAAGAGGAAACGGAATGAGCGACTTCACAGCAACCAAAGCCATGTTCCATCTGCCCGAGGGCGTGATCTATCTTGACGGCAACTCGCTTGGCCCGCTGCCCAAAGCCGCTGGCACCATGGTG
The DNA here is from genome assembly GCA_964600965.1 of uncultured Rhodobacter sp. Taxonomy (GTDB): domain Bacteria; phylum Pseudomonadota; class Alphaproteobacteria; order Rhodobacterales; family Rhodobacteraceae; genus UBA5972. The sequence continues at coordinate 31,764 of CAZRLO010000010.1, read as the reverse complement.
TCGGACATGATTGAGGGCGGTTGGGGCGAGATGCTGATCACCGGCTGGAACAAGGCCGGATGGGAGCAACTTCCCAGACAGATCGGCGACAGGATTGCCCGGCTGATCGGGGCCGAGCCCGGCCATGTCGTGATGGGGGACACGCTGTCGATCAAGGTCTATCAGGCGGTGGCTTCGGCGCTGGAACTGAACCCGGACCGGCGGGTCGTGCTGTCGGACAACGGCAATTTCCCGTCCGATCTTTATATGGCACAGGGTCTGCTGAAATCGCTCGGCGAAGATTTCGAGCTGCGCGTGGTCGACCCCGAAGCGGTGGCCGACCACCTGAACGAAGACATCGCCGTGCTCATGCTGACCGAGGTCGGATACCGGGACGGGCGCAGACATGACATGGCGGCGCTGACCGAACGGGCCCACGCCACTGGCGTGCTGACGGTCTGGGATCTGGCGCATTCCGCCGGTGCGATCGAGGTTGATCTGGCCGGCGTGAATGCGGATTTCGCCGTTGGCTGCACCTACAAATACCTCAACGGCGGTCCGGGCGCGCCGGCCTTTATCTACGTCGCCCCGCGCCACGCCGAAACCGTGCGCCCTGCGCTTTCCGGCTGGCTTGGCCACGAGGAACCGTTTGCGTTCGATCTTGATTATCGTCCGGGGGCCGGGATCGACCGGATGCGGGTCGGCACGCCGCCGGTGCTGGCCTTTCAGCCGCTGATGGCGGCGCTGGACATCTGGGACATGGTGGATATGGCGGATGTCCGGGCGCAATCCGTGGCGTTGTGCGAACTGTTCATCCACGAGGTCGAAGCGAACTGCCCGCAGGTACGGCTGGGCAGCCCGCGCGACGCCGCCGCACGCGGCTCGCAGGTCTCGTTCCGGTTCGAGAACGGATTTCCCGCCATGCAGGCCCTGATCGCGCGTGGTGTGATTGGTGATTTTCGCGCACCGGACACGATGCGGTTTGGTTTCACGCCGCTATATATCGACCGGAACGACGTGCTGGCCGCGGCCGGGGTCGTGGCGGATGTCTTGAACAACAACCTGTGGGACCGACAGGAATACAAGGTCCGATCGAGGGTGACATGAGCATCGACCCAGCCGATGACGGCGCAGAGATGTCGTTCGATGGCCGTATGTCCTACGGTGATTACCTGCGTTTGAATCAAATACTTGACGCACAGACCCTGCGCACGGATGCCCATGACGAAATGCTGTTCATCATCCAGCATCAGACCTCGGAATTGTGGATGAAACTGGCCCTGCACGAGGTCACCGCCGCGCGGGATGCGATCCGGTCCGGCAATCTGCAACCGGCCTTCAAGATGCTGAGCCGGGTTGCGCGGATATTCGAACAACTGAACACTGCCTGGGATGTTCTGCGCACCATGACCCCCAGCGAATATACCCGGTTCCGCGACGATCTGGGCCAGTCCTCGGGGTTTCAGTCGCACCAGTACCGGTTGATCGAATTCGCGCTTGGCAACCGCAATGGCGCGATGCTGAAACCTCATGAACACCGCCCGCGCATTCTGGAACTGCTGACCGACGAACTGGCCCGGCCCAGCCTTTATGACGAGGCATTGCGCCTGCTGGATCGTTCGGGGATCGCGATACCGGGCGAAGTGCTGAACCGGGATGTCCGTGTGACCCATGTTGAAAATCACGCGGTGGTCGACGCATGGCGCAGGGTCTATGAAGACCCCGAAACCCATTGGCAGATTTACGAACTTGCCGAAAAACTGGTCGATTTCGAGGATTATTTCCGCCGCTGGCGGTTCAATCATGTCACCACGGTCGAACGCATCATCGGCTGCAAGCGCGGCACCGGCGGCACCAGCGGGGTGAATTACCTGCGCCGGATGCTCGATGTCGTGCTGTTCCCGGAACTCTGGCAGGTCAGGACCGAATTATGAGCGCCCGGACCGTGCCGGGCGACCCGCTACACACACGCCTTCATCCGGAAAACTGGAAACCGGCGCGCGGCTATGCCAACGGTATTCTGGCCGAGGGGCGGATGGTGTTTCTGGGTGGTCATATCGGTTGGAACGCCCGGCAGGAATTTGAGACCGACGATTTTGTCGGGCAGGTCGATCAGTGCCTTGCCAACATTCTGGCCGTACTGGCCGAAGCCCATGGCGGCCCCGAACATATCGTGCGCCTGACCTGGTACATCACCGACAAGACCGAGTATCTGGCGCGGCTGACCGATCTGGGCGCGGTCTATCGCGCGCGAATGGGTCGCAATTATCCGGCGATGGCGATGGTTCAGGTGGTGGCCCTGATCGAGGATCGGGCCAAGGTGGAGATCGAGGCGACGGCGGTCCTGCCGGGCTAACCGGCCGCCGCATCCTCGATCTGGCTGGCCACGCCTTCGGCCCGGTCGGCGATTTTTGACAGAACCGCCACCAGTTCGGCCGGTACGACCGGCACGTCCACACGCTTTTCAACAACTTCCGACGCGGCGGCAGCCCCGTTTCCGGCGGCATTCAGTTTGGCCTGGGTCTGGCGCAGTTCTTCCTCCAGCCCCGCGGTCTTGTCGGCCAGCATCAGCCCCGCCATCAGCAGCATCCGCACTTCGGGGACGCGCCCCAGCGCACCCGCCAGCGCCTGTGCCTCGGTGTCCAGCAGGCTGGCCGCGGATTTCAGGAAATGCTCTTCGCCTTGCTGGCACGCGACCTGAAACGACCGGCCCCCGATCAGGATTTCGATTTCAGACATGAATCTGCCCCTCTACCAGCGGTTTCAGCTCTTGAAGGATCGTGTCCATTTCGTCGACATCCGCCGCGCGGGTGGACCGCAGGCTTTCAAGCTCGGCCCGCATCGATTGATCGATGGCGTCGGCATCGGGCAGGAATTCCGCGTTCCGGTCGCGCAAGATTGCGACCGATTCGCGCAACTGCGCATTGGCGCTTTTCAGCCGCTGAAATTGCACGTCCTGGCTTTCGATCCGGGCCTTCAGCCGGTCGATCTTCACGTCCTGCATCGGATCACTGCCAGCGCTTTCGGCGATCGGGTCAGACGTGGCTCCGTGCAATCGGGCCTCGGCCTGGCCGCGGGCGGCCTCGGCGGCCCGCATCCGGGTGTTCGCCTCGGTCGCGGCACTTTTGGACTGCGCCAGCGCGGTTTCCGCTTCGACCTGGGCCTTTTCGGCCTGTGCCAGCCGGGATTCAGCACTCAGACGGGCGGCGCTGGCGGTCTGGCATTCGTTTTCCGCCGCCGCAAGCCGCCCCTTCAGCGCCTGAACCTCGCGGCGTTCCGCCTCGATATCCGCGCGCTCTTCGGCCAGCGTGGCCTCAAGCTCTTCGATCAATGCGGCGTCGCGTTCGCGCACCCGATCGTCGCCCTTGCTGTTGGTTGCAGATTGCGCCTCCAGACGTGAAATTTTGTCGAGCGCCGCAAAAATTCGCGCCTGATAGGCTTCGATCCTGTCCATTTTATCGCCGTCGATATCCGTCATCGTCGAATCGCCCTGTTGTCCGTCTCATTATTTTAACCAATGTCACGGCAAAATGCTTCCCCCGAAATATTCGCGATCGATGCGCCCCGGTTCCACCGGGCCGGCAACCTGAATTGACGTTTCCGACACCCGATTAACGTCGATTCCGGGCCCGAACCACGCTATCAAGCCAAATCAATGCGGGAAACGCCAACCATGGAAAACAAGACCGCCCTGTTTCTGGCCCTGGCCATTGTCGCCCTCCTGGTCGTCGATCTGGTGTGGCTGGATTGGAATTTGCCGCTGGAGATTGCCCGCAAGGTAATGGCGCTGATCGACATGATGGCCGTCTGGCGCTGACACGTTCCCGACGCTTTGCGCAATTCCGCGCCATTTTGGGATTCCCATCGCCGCGCATATGTGCCAAGGTCGCGTCAGGCCGCCGTTCAAGAGCGGCCGCAGGCAAGCAGAGCACGAATGACCAAGCAGCGCAGAAATCCGGCGGTAAGTGCTGTGGCAATCTTTGCCACAACGTTTTCCCTGGCCGCCTATTTTGCGTTTGCCGCTGTTCAGGGCGAATTCGGGCTGTTTCGCAGGGTGGAAGTCCAGGCGCAGGAGCGCGACTTGTCCCAAGAACTCGCAAAGCTTGAAACCCAACTCGCCATAATGGAGAACAAGACGCGCCGCATGTCGGATCATTATCTCGATCTCGACCTGTTGGACGAGCAGGCCCGAAAGGTGCTGGGGCTGGCCCGGGGCGACGAAATTGTGATCCGCTGATCCTCCAAATCTCAGTCGACAATCGGCGAAAATCCCCGCGAGGGGATTTTTTTTGCAATTGATTTCCGGATCGTGTATAAACTAGTTTAATATTAAACTAGTTTTGGAATGTGGGGGAATCCGCGTATGGCGGCCAAAAAAACGGCAAAAAAATCCAACACTTCCAAGGCGGAACTGCTGGAATTCTACCGCGAGATGCTGCTGATCCGGCGATTCGAGGAAAAGGCGGGCCAATTGTACGGCATGGGTCTGATCGGCGGGTTCTGCCATCTCTATATCGGGCAGGAGGCCGTGGTAGTCGGGCTCGAAGCCACCTCGAAAGAGGGCGACCAGCGCATCACGTCCTATCGCGACCACGGTCACATGCTGGCATGCGGCATGGACCCCAGGGGGGTGATGGCCGAACTGGCCGGTCGCTCGGACGGCTATTCCAAGGGCAAGGGCGGTTCGATGCACATGTTTTCGCGCGAGGCGAATTTTTTTGGCGGCCACGGCATTGTCGGCGCGCAGGTGCCCCTGGGGGCGGGCCTTGGCTTTGCCAATTGGTACCGCGGCAACGACAACGTTTCGTTCGCCTATTTTGGCGATGGTTCCGCCAATCAGGGGCAGGTCTACGAAACCTTCAACATGGCGGCTCTCTGGGCCCTGCCGGTGATTTTCGTCATTGAAAACAATCAATACGCGATGGGAACCGCCATGAAACGTTCCACGTCGACGCCCGACATCTATACCCGTGGTCAGGCCTTTGGCATTCCGGGTCAGGCGGTGGACGGCATGGATGTGCTGGCGGTGAAAGCCGCCGGTCAGACCGCGGTCGAACGCTGCCGCGCGGGCAAGGGACCGTATATTCTGGAAATGAAAACCTATCGCTATCGCGGCCATTCCATGTCCGACCCCGCCAAATATCGCACGCGCGAAGAGGTGCAGAAGGTGCGCAGTGAAAAGGATCCGATCGACCATGTCCGCGACCTGCTGGTGGCTGGAAATCACGCGGGCGAGGATGATCTGAAAGCGATCGACAAGGAAATCAAGGCCATCGTCAGCGAAAGCGCTGCCTTTGCCCAGGCCAGCCCCGAGCCGGAACTCTCCGAGCTCTGGACCGATATTTACGCATAAGGAGCGGGAAAATGGCGACCAATATCCTGATGCCCGCGCTTTCCCCCACGATGGAGGAAGGGACGCTGGCGAAATGGCTGGTGAAAGAGGGCGACCGCGTTGCCTCGGGCGACATTCTGGCCGAGATCGAGACCGACAAGGCGGCAATGGAATTCGAAGCCGTTGACGAGGGCGTCATCGGCAAAATTCTGGTCGCTGAAGGCAGCGAAGGCATCAAGGTCAACGCGCCGATCGCGGTTCTGGTCGACGACGGCGAAAGCGTCACCGCCGCGCCCGAAACGGTGCCTGCAACCGCGCCTGCGCCTGTCACCCCGCAACCCGCCGTGGCCCCATCACCGCAACCGCAACCCACTGCGCCAGCGCCAACGACGCCGGAAATCCCCGCCGGAACCACCTTCAGATCGCAAACGGTCCGCGAGGCCCTGCGCGACGCCATGGCCGAGGAAATGCGCAGCGATGCCGACGTCTACCTGATGGGCGAAGAGGTCGCCGAATATCAGGGGGCCTACAAGATCAGCCAGGGACTGCTCGACGAATTCGGCCCCAAACGCGTGATCGACACCCCGATCACCGAACATGGATTCACCGGCATCGCGGTCGGATCCGCCTTTGCGGGTCTCAGACCCATCGTCGAATTCATGACCTTCAATTTCGCCATGCAGGCCGTCGACCAGATCATCAATTCCGCCGCCAAGACTCTTTATATGTCCGGTGGCCAGATGGGTTGCCCGATCGTCTTTCGCGGTGCCAACGGTGCCGCCGCCCGCGTCGGGGCCCAGCACAGCCAGGATTATGCCGCCTGGTACGCGCAGATTCCGGGCCTCAAGGTCGTGCAGCCCTATTCGGCCGCTGACGCCAAGGGCCTGCTGAAATCCGCGATCCGCGATCCCAACCCCGTCATCTTTCTTGAAAACGAAATCCTCTACGGTCAGGCTTTCGACGTGCCCGACATTGACGATTTCACCGTGCCGCTGGGCCGCGCCCGCATCTGGCGCGAGGGTACCGATGTCACCATCGTCAGTTTCGGCATCGGCATGAAATACGCGCTGGATGCCGCCGACCAACTGGCAGGCGACGGCATTTCCGCCGAGGTGATCGACCTCAGGACCATCCGGCCGATCGATTACGAAACCATCCTCGCCAGCGTCCGCAAGACCAACCGCTGTGTCACCGTCGAAGAGGGCTTCCCCGTCGGTTCCATCGGCAACCACCTCGCCGCCAAAATCATGACGCAGGCGTTCGACTATCTCGACGCGCCGGTCCTCAACTGCACCGGCAAGGACGTCCCCATGCCCTATGCCGCCAATCTCGAAAAACTGGCGCTGACCTCAACGGTCGAGGTAATCGACGCCGTGAAATCAGTGACTTACCGGTAATATGCCATGGAGATCAAAGGCCGCGACCCCGCAACCGAATGCTACCGCGTCACGCTCGATGTTGACGGCCGCCGCATCACGGCGCTGGTGCCCGAGCGCCTCGCCGACGATTTCCGCCTGTTTGGTGCGCGACCCTCGCACCAGACCGCCTATGTCTGGATGGCCGAAAACAAGGCCCGGATCGAAAATGCAATCACCCGTCTGGCCCGTGGCGAAACCCGCTTGAAGACGCCGTTCGACCAGATCATCCTCGTCAAGGAAAGCTGAAATGCCCACCCAAATCCTGATGCCCGCCCTTTCCCCGACCATGGAGGAAGGCACGCTTGCAAAATGGCTGGTGAAAGAGGGCGACACCGTCGCATCGGGCGACCTGCTGGCCGAAATCGAGACCGACAAGGCGGTGATGGAATTTGAAGCGGTCGACGAGGGGATCGTCGGCAAATTGCTGGTCGCCGAAGGCACGCAGGGCGTGACCGTCAACACCCCGATTGCCGTCCTGATCGAAGAGGGCGAAAGCCCCGATGACCCCACCAACGTTGCCGCCGCCGCACCCGTCGCCACCCCGCCACCGTCTTCACCGGCGACCGCCCCGGCCGCGCCGGCGCAAATGCCCGGCAAACCCACCGGCGCCCGCCTGTTTGCGACCCCCCTCGCCCGGCGCATCGCTGCGGACAAGGGGCTTGATCTTTCCACGATCACCGGCACCGGCCCCAATGGGCGCATCGTCAAGGCAGATGTGGCCGACGCCAAACCAACCGCAGCCCCCATTGCCGCCGCAACCGCCGCGCCGCCGGTCGCACCACCCTCCGGCCCTGCCACCGAAACCATCCTCAAACTCTATGCCGACCGCGAATTCGAAAGCGTGGCGCTTGACGGCATGCGTAAAACCATCGCCGCCCGCCTTTCCGAGGCGAAATCAACCATCCCGCACTTCTATCTGCGCCGCGACATCCACCTTGATGGGCTGCTGAAACTGCGCGGCCAGATGAACAAGGGTCTGGAAAGCCGCGGCATCAAACTCAGCGTCAACGACTACATCATCAAGGCCTGCGCCATGGCCCTGCAAGACGTCCCCGACTGCAATGCCGTCTGGGCGGGCGACCGCATCCTGAAACTGAAGCCCTCCGACGTCGCCGTCGCCGTCGCCATCGAGGGCGGCCTGTTCACGCCGGTTTTGCGCGACGCCGACACCAAGACGCTCTCGACGCTGTCGACCGAAATGAAAGACCTCGCCGCTCGCGCACGCACCCGCAAACTCGCACCCCACGAATATCAAGGCGGTTCTTTCGCCATCAGCAATCTCGGCATGTTCGGCATCACCAATTTCGATGCGGTCATCAATCCGCCGCACGGCTCGATCCTCGCGATCGGTGCGGGCGAAAAGAAACCCGTCGTCGGGCCCGACGGGGCGCTTGCCACGGCCACCGTGATGTCGGTCACCCTGTCGGTCGATCACCGGGTCATCGACGGCGCGCTCGGTGCGCAGTTTCTGGCCGCCGTCAAAACTTATCTCGAAGACCCGATTTCGATGCTCGCCTGACCGGCGGAACCGTGCCACCTTCGCCGCGCGCCCGCCCTTTCATGGTTCCCGAAATACTCTCGCCGCAGGCGAAATCACGCCGCAATGCGGCGTGCACGCCAGCGGCACCAAAGACCGACCATTCTCCATCGAATGGTTCGGGCTTTTTGGCGGGCCTTATCCCTGGCTCCCACAAAGCCACAAATCACCGTGCCAACGGACGGCCCAATGGGGCGTGCGGCCTATTGTCCCTCGCAATCGGCTGGTCTTCGGCGCAGAATGCGCGGGGCCGATCCCCGCCATGTGATGGTTTTGGGTTTTCGGGCCGCCGGGTTCAGTCGTTCTTCGTGATCATCTGATCCATCATCACCGACGGCTGTTCGCACCCCGCTTCGCCGACGATCCGCGCCGGCACGCCCGCCACGGTCTTGCACGGCGGCACCGCTTCCAGCACCACCGAACCCGACGCAATGCGTGAACAATAGCCTACCGTGATGTTGCCCAGAACCTTGGCCCCGGCCCCGATCAGAACGCCGTTTTCGATTTTCGGATGCCGGTCGCCATCGGCCTTGCCGGTACCGCCAAGCGTGACCGAATGCAGCATCGAAACATTGTCACCGACCACGGCGGTTTCGCCAATCACGATCGAATGCGCGTGATCGATCATGACGCCCTGCCCGATCCGGGCATTGGGGTGAATATCGATCCCGAACACTTCGCTCACGCGCATCTGAATGAAATAGGCCATTTCGCGGCGCCCGCTCATCCACAACCAATGCGCCACGCGATAGGCCTGAACGCCCTGAAATCCCTTGAAAAACAGCAGCGGCTGAATGAACCTGTGGCATGCCGGATCGCGCTCATAGATCGCCACGATATCCGCCCGCGCCGCTTGCCCCAGCGCGGGGTCGCTCTGATAGGCAAGGTCCACGATTTCGCGCAATATCTGATCCGTCATCTCACCCGAGGCAAGTTTCAGGCTCATCCGATAGGACAGCGACCGCTCCAGCGCATCATGGTGCAAAATCCCCGAATGCACCAACCCGCCCAGAATCGGTTCCTGATCGACGATATCGCGCGCTTCGTCGCGAATGCGGCTCCAGACCGGGTCAAATCCGGCGACGGCAGGTTGCTTTTCCGGCATTTCTCTTCCTCAACGGCTGACTTTCCTTACTACAGATAGGCGTCTAGTGTCACGAGTCAAAGGCGTGGTCGCGGGAATTCTTTGATGGACGAACAACGACTTGCCGGATTTCACGTAAGGCTCGGCGAAATCCTTGCAGAATTGGACAGTGCCGACCACGAGACCCGCGAAGGTCGTGCCGTGGTAGCGCTTGATCAGCAAAGCGTCGGTCGCCTGTCTCGGATGGACGCGTTGCAACGGCAGGCGATGGCGCAGGCCACGCATTCTCGACGCCAACAGCAGCGCCTGCGTGTCAAGGCCGCGCTCGCCCGGATCAGGGCCCGCGAATACGGTGTCTGCGTTGAATGCGGCGACGATATCAGCCCCGCCCGGCTTGACAGTGATCCGACCCTGCCGCGCTGCATCAACTGCACGCGCGGGTGATCCGGCAGGCCAGCAACGCCTCGAACACCAGGATCAGGCAGGCGCAATAATCCGGGTCATCCAGATACGGTTCCGGCGCCAGCCGCGCGTTTCGCGCCGCCACTTCCAGCGTTCCGTCCCCCCACATCGGGTGGCATTTCCCGGTTTCGCGCCGATATTCGTCCGCCGCGAACGCCGCCCGGATCAACCGTTCCATCATCGCGCGCCGCGCCGGTTCCGGGACCGCCAGCAATGCCCGTGCGGCGCTCACGGCGTCGCCGTGCAGCACCGGGCGCATCAGACGCTGGCCGGGACTTCCAGCGCGACGCTGTGCACCGCCAGCCGCACCGTGCCGGTGGCGAAATTCCCACCCGTCGGGGTCAGAACCAGCGGCGTGTCCGCCCAATAGGTGACCGGCGCGCCGCTCAGCCCTCGCACCCACGAATTCTTGCTGATCCCCAGCCCGCTGCCATAGCGGTTGGACGATCCGGCAACGCCCAGTTCCCACCCGGTCAGGCCGGTTCCCGTCAGATCGACGACAACCCTGCCGGTGATCCCGATGACCTGTTCGCCATTGGCGATGACGTTGGCCGTGGTCGAGGTCGCACCGGCACCGATCACATGATCAATCTCGGTAATCCGGTGGATCGTCGCCGCCCCCCCCGCGGAAACCACCAGCGCGTCGGTCCGCCAGGCGGTTCCGTCGTGAAAAGCGGTCTTGTGATCGTCGATCACAAAGGCCCGCCACCCGGCCAGAGGCGTCAGAAACACCCAGCCCCCGTTGGCCAGCACCGCCACCTCGCCGGCATGCCCGTTCCAGTCGTTGACCGCTCCGGCCGGCACGCCGTAGGCCGTGCCATCAGAAGCGCCGAGCGGCGGAACGGTCGCGCTGACCGAGACCAGTTGCAACTGCGCCACCGCGTCAAGTCGCGCAAGCGCCTCGTTCACGGTCACATGTTTTTGCGCCTGCGCCGCCGCGACCAGCGGCAGCTTGAATTGGCTCGTCTCACTCATTTATGTCGATCCTTGCAAATAATCCCGCGCCGAAACGCTCTGAAATCTGGGCCACCTCAACGGCATATGCCGCCCCGGTTCCGTCGGCCGCTTTCTGCGTGCCGGCATAGGTCCAGCCCGGTGCGGCAACGTCGGTCTCCCGCACGATGGCGCCCGCCTCGATGACCCGCACCCGATACGCCTCAAACGCCTCGCCCAGAGGCACGTCGCCCGCACCCCAGCGATCGCCGTCAATGCGCGTCCGGCGCACCCAGTCAAACGTCCGGTCCCCGTTCGACTGTTTCACCGACCGCAGATGCCCCGGCGCATAGGGGCGCAGCCCGACACCGGAAAAAGCCCGGATTTCATGTACATAGGATATATCGGAATACGGTCGTGCCGCCGGACCGATCCGATAGTGCCGCGCAAGATCGCGCGCGGACATTGCCAGTTCGACCTGCGGCAGGTGCCCGTCCAAGACCACCACCTGACTGCCGACCGGCCAGCTTGCGGGGATCAGCGCCTCCGTGCCCGCCTGCCCGCGCAACAGCACGCGCAGCTCGTACGTATCCGCCGCCACCAGATTGGTATCCGAGAACTGCACCACCTCCCAGACATCGTCGTTACCGCTTCCGATCGCCAGAATATTGGCCCCGTTCAGCACGTTTTGGGCACTTGCCGAGGCAAGCGCACCGCCGAACATCTTGACCCGAAAACCCGCGCCGTTATCCCAGCGCCCCGGCATCGCCGACCAAAGCGGCGTTTCGGTCACGCCGATCACCGCACTGCTTTCGATCAGCCGGTTCAGCACATACCCGTCATCCGTCGGCGATGCGAACAACGCAACCGACCCCGGCCAGGGCGTCGCCGTCACCGCGACATGCGGTGCGTGCTCGATTTCGGAACCACGGATCAGCGGCAGATCCAGAAACAGCGGATAGACCGGAACCGGCGCCACGAAATCGCTGACCGAGCCACCGGAATCCGGGTTCCGAGACGGCAGATAAACCGCCTTTTCGATCCGCACCGCCTCGGCCCGCAGCGCGCCGACATCCTCCAGCCGATCGATACGATACAACCCGCCGCCCGAACCTTCCGGCAGCGCCACCACATCCCCCGCCCCGATTTCCATCAACGAGGGGGGCAATGCGAAGGCGGCGGTTTCCCGTGCGATCCGCGATTCCGCCAGCCAGCGTTCTGCCACGCCGCGGGATTCGCTTTGCGACAGCACGACCGGAATTTCGCTTTGGCTTACCGTCAGGGCCGGTTCTTGCGCAAAAACGGCTTCGGTGGCGCCGGCCTCATAGGTGCCATCCGCCTCGATATACCGCACACGCACCTGCCCCGCGGTCTCGGCATCCGGCTGGCGGATCGAAACCAGATCGCCGCTTTCCTCGCCGGTCCAGACCAGTTGATCGGCCGCCACCGAAACCACCCGCGCCGATGCACGGTTGCGAAAGGCAAGCACGCCGTTTTCCTCGACCGCGTCGATGGCATAGGTCGTCAGCAATGGCTGCAACGCGCCGCGTCCGGTCTCGGTATCCTTGATCAGATAGCCGGTGACGCTGCCATAGAGCGCCGAAACATCATAGGCGGTCACGCCATTTGCTTCGCACGTCTCCGCCACGATATCGCCCAGCGACTGCGCGCCCAATCGCCCGCTGATCCAGTGCCCGCGCGCGTAATTCACGCCGTCGCTCCACAAATCCAGGTTGCCGGGAAAATCCGGCCATGGCCGCGCGTCCCATGCCCAGACATGGGCGTGCGCCATATCCACCATCGGCGCGGCATAGACCCCGGAAACCGGATTGTTGGTGCCATTGCCCCAAAATTCCTGCGTCGCCCGCAAATATTGGGTCTGGATCAGATCGTCGCGTATCCCGTTGGAAAAATGGGGTTCCCGAGACTCCGAGGATTTCTCGTCAACAAAGGCATTCGGCTGGTTCGTACCCTTGTCGATCGCCGCACAGCCATACTCGGTAAACCAGATCGGCTTGCTTTGCGGTATCCAGCCGGTTGCGGCAGCCTGCCGAACGCCCCCGATCCGCTCGAAATGCTCGTTGGACCACCACGCGCGGATATCCTTGTAGCGAAATACCCAGTCCTCGCCATGGGCACCGTCGGCAATCGGTGTGCGGATCTGATGCTGTCGCGCGGTTTCATTGGCGTAATACCAGTCAAATCCCTCGCCGCCCGCGACGTTGCCCTTGAGGTATTCCAGCGCATAGACCGACCCGTGCCCGGCATCCGCATGATCCGCCCCGTCGCGCCAATCCGAAAGCGGCATATAATTGTCGATCCCGATGAAATCGATATTGGCATCGGCCCAAAGCGCATCCAGATGAAACAACACATCGCCCGAGCCGTCCTGCGGGTGATAGCCGAAATATTCGCTCCAGTCCGCCGCATAACCGATCCTGGTGCCACTGCCCAGAATGGTGCGGACGTCCGCGGCAAGCTGAATCAGCGCTTCGACCGCCGGAAAAGAACCGTTCGCCCCGCGTATCTGCGTCAGCCCGCGCATCTCCGAGCCGATGCAAAATGACGAGACTCCGCCCGCCTGCGCGCACAGATGCGCATAATGCAGAATGAACCGCCGGTACGACCATTCCGCCGGGCCGGTGTAATCGACCCCCGCATTCGTGGCCGAAAAGTCCGCGACCGCCGCGTTTCCGAAAAACGCCGCCACTTCAGCCTCTGCCGCGGTACTTTGATCGGTCGATCCGGCCTGCCCCGGGGCATCGCCAAGCGTGATCCGCCCGCGCCACGGCATCACCGCCTGATCCACGCCGCCCGACCATGGGTCATGCAATCCGTTCCCGGCCTGCACATCCATCAGCATGAAGGGGTAGAGCATCACTTCCTGCCCCTCGGCCGTCAGATGCGCAATCGCCTCCAGCACCGAGGCATCCGCCTGCGTGCCGCCAAAGACCGGCCTTTGCGCGATTTCGCTCACCTGCGTCGCGGCCATGCGTGGTACGCCGGAAACCGACCACGACATGCCCACCCCGTCGAAATCCGTCTGCTCGACCTTTGGGCGAACCGTGCAGGTGCCGCATCTCAGATCATCGCCAAACCAGCTCACCACCAACGATACCGCGCCACAATTCGGCACCGCCGCCCGCATCTCATCGATGGACACGACGAAATCCGTCTTTCCGTTTGCACTGTTGACGTTGGCCGAACGGTTTACGCCCAGACCAAGATCAAAGTGAACCGGCGTCGTTGCCAACGCGTATTCCCCCGTCCCCGGTATCAGCGCGACGCCGCGAATCCTGGCCGCCGGATCCCCGCTGCCCGCCGCCGGCTGCGCGGAACGAAACACCTCGAAACTGAATTGCGGCACCCGGTTGCCGAATGGTGCAAGGTCAAGATCCTCAAACACGACGTAGGCAACCCCGCGAAACGCCGGGGCCATGCCTGCACCCTCGACCGCTTCGATTTTCGGGTCCGGCAACTGATCCTCGTCGCCCGGATAGAACCGGATGTTGTAATCGTCCTTCGCAACCAGATTGCCATCGGCCCAGACCCGCCCGATGCGCGAGACGGCACCCTCGCCCAGCGCCAGCGCCAGGCTTACCGAATAACCATAGGTTTTTTTCGCCGATCCGCCGCCGCCTTTGCCGGCGCGGCCGCTCTTGACGATGTCCTCGCGAAACCGCGACGCCCAGATGACCTGACCGCCAATCCGCACCCGGCCAAAGCTCTTGGCAATCGCTTCGCCCTCGCCGGCGCTGGTCAGGTGAAACCGATCGATCCGACCCGTCGGGACCGCGTCCGAGCCCTGCCCCAGAATGCGCTGATCGATCAACCGCCCGAAGGTCGCGCCAGCCGCCCGCCCCAGCACGACCGAACTCAGCCCCAGAACCGAGCCGCCAATCGCGCCCCCGACCGAAGCACCGACCGCCGATAAAACAAGTGTCGCCATCAGACGCCCCGATCTTCTGAAATTTCCGGAAATTGAAACCGCGCCACGATGCGCCGCGCCCAGGGCGCCGACAACGCGCTTTCCACCACGCCATGACCCGCATAGGCGTGAACGAAACTCGGCACCGCCCCAACCTCGGCCGCAATGCCCAGATGTTTCGCGACCGCCCGTTCGCTCATCCGAAACAGCAGGACATCGCCCGGTGCCGCCGTTTCAAGCGGTTTGGCCCGCAAATGCCGCAACACCCCGCGCCAAAGCACTTCGTCGCCACCGGGTTCCGACCAGTCGGGCGTATAGGCCGGCAGCACCTCGGGTTCGCACCCCAGCAACTCGCGCCAGACACCTCGCAGCAGCCCCAGGCAGTCGGTGCCGACGCCTGCAAGCGATGCCTGATGCTGATAGGGCGTGCCGATCCAGCCCCGCGCCATCGACACGATCGCACGCCCGCTCACAACAGCGACCCGCCATCATTGACGCGCGCATCATTGGGGTAGGCCAAGGCCCAGTCGTCACCCGGAATGTGTGGAAAACCCCGAAAATTCAAAAAGTTGTGGAACTTCAGCCGACAGGTCTCCGCACGCTTGTCGCACCCCGCCTCAAGGCGCAGCCGATCCCCCGCAAGCGGCGTTATCGCCAGCGCTTCCCACAAATCGATGCTGCGGGTCCCGTTCCGGTACGCGTCGCTCCGAATGACCGCGACCAGTCCCGCCGCCGGCCCGTCCAGCGCCCGCAGCGAGCCGCGCTCAAACCATGCTGCCTCAAATTGGGTCAGCCCGGAAAACTCGAAATGCCCGGGTCCGGTCGTGGTCCAGATCGTCTCTTCTGCGAAATAGCCGGCCCCGTTCAGATCGAACCCGCATTGCCGATCCCCCAGCACCGCGCTGCAATTCTTGTGATAGGCCCGCCCCTGCGGCGCATTCAGCGCTTCGCTCAAACCGCGCAGTTCGGCCTCGAAATGGTTGCCGCTGCGCCGTATTTCCCCCAGTGATCCGCGAAATTGCAGGATGCGCGCCGCGACGTCCCGCCAGTTCACCAGCCAGGCGAACACTTCGGCCCCGTCGTAACGCCCGGCCCGGATATCGGCCTCTTCCAGACCTAAATCGCTCAGGGCACCAACGGCCTGCGAATTGTCCACCGCCAGCCCGGTCGAAAAGTGAATCGCTGCCGCGTCCAGCCCGGTCCGCGCCTTGAACGTGACCCCGTCAAATTCAATATCGCGGTCGTGGTCCGTGAATCCCAGAACGCCACCGTCAGCGCGGACCACCTGCCAGCAGCGGCACAAATTCGTGGCACCCCCGGCAAGATGCGCGCCCAGATTTTCCGCCAAACGGCGCATCAGACCCGCACCTCGACCACCGGAACCGTCGGGATTTCACCGGTCGAGAAACTGGCCAGCGACATTTCGATCCGGTCGGCATCAAACCGCACCGGCACGTCAAATTCGCACCCCGCCGTCACTTCGGCACCAATGCCCGGCGGATCGGTGAACGTGATCAACCCGGTCGTCGGGTCCAGCGTGAAATGCACGCTTTCGACCTGCACGTCGCCCGAAATCGCCGCCGCCACCGTACCGGCGACGGGCTTGCTGACCCGGCGGGTATATTCGTTTCCCCCCGATCGATAGGTCTTGGCCAGTTGAAAACTGCGCCTCGCACCGTCGCCCTCGCCGATGACCTGATCGTCGGCGGCAACACTGCCCGAGGGTGCACAGGATTTGTAGTCTGTCCAGTCCTTCCAGCGAAAGCCGTATAACTGCCCGTGTCGCGCCTCGAAAAACGAGATCAACGTCTCGATGTCATCCAGCGACCGCATCCCGACCCCGGCATCATATCGGCGACGCGAATCCGCCCAGGGGCTGTTGCGCTCTTCAAATCCATTGGCCAGCGTCACGATTTCCGTGCGCCGCTCAGGTCCGCCGACCGAACCGAAACTCAGATTGGCCGGAAACCGGATTTCGTGAAAATTCATACCCCTACCCCCTATTGATTGCGTGAAGCCCGCGATATCGCCCGGCTCATCTGCGCTGCGATCTGGGTTCTCGAGCGCCGGAAACCGTCGGCATCAGGCGTCGAAATATTCATCGTCACATGGACCGAACGCCCGCCGTCGCCGCGAATGCCCAGCTTGCCATCCGCACCCCGCGCCAGCGGCATGATCGCCTCGGGTCCAGCTTCGCCCATCAGCCCGACGCCGCGGCGCATCGGAAAAGTCGTCGCCTGCGAGATCACACCGCCCTGCGCGAACGGCGTCACCCGCCCGCCGGAAAAACCCGCGCCCTTCTGAAACGGCACGGCACCGCCGATCAGGCTTTCCAATCCGCCGACCAACAATCCGCCCAGCGTGTTCTGGATCGGCTTGAACGCCTGGGTGAACACCGAATTCATCATGCTGCTCCCCAGTTCACGCAACGCATCCGACAGGCGCGCGCCATCGAAGACCAGCGCATCAAACGCCCGGCGCAATCCCCAACCGACCGAGCGCGTCAATCCGCCAACCTGCGCGCCCGCCGCGGCCATCGTCACCTGCATCGTCGCCAGTTCCGCCTGAAACGCCGCCGAAACCGCCTGTGCGGAACCGATCGTCACTTCCAGATCGCCGATCTGCGCATCCAGCGCGTCAAGTTCACCTTCCAAATCTGCCATCACTCAACCCTATTCGTTCAAATCATCCGGAAACTTGGCGCGCAACGCGGCCAGTCCATCGCGTGTCAAAGTCGCCGCGCCCCCGCTTTCCAGCCCCAGCATCAACAACAATTCCGCAGGCGTCAGCGCCCAGAATTCACCCGGTTTCAACCCCAACCCGCGCAAACCCGCGCGCATCAATGCCGGCCAGTCAAACGCCTGCATCGGGCACCGAAAACGACACCGCCAGCAGCCGCGCCGCCACTTGCGCCGCCGCGACAGGCCCACCCCTGATCTCGGCCTTGCGCAGATCGGGTACGTCCCCGCCCCCGCCCCGCAAACCGGCACCCAGCAGCGCCAGCAGATCGGCGGTCGAGAATTTCCCGCTCTCAAACCGTTCCACCAGCGCCAACAGCGATTCCGTCGCCAATTCCGCCTCCAGTTCCGCCAGCGCCCCAAGGGTCAGGCGCAAATCATGCGCCTGACCATCGATCATCAGCGAAACCTCGCCCCGATACGGATTGCTCATCAGATCGCGGTGAACGTCAACGCACCGGCGGATGCCAGCGACAATTCATAGCTCGCCTCGCCGTCGTGACTGCCGGCATATTCCAGCGATGTGATCTGAAACGGCCCTTCGACGATGCCGAAATCCGGGATCACCACCTGGTAATCGGGCACCTCGCCGTCAAAAAAGATTTGCCGTGCGCGTTCATCGGTATCGGCATCGCGGAACACCCCCGAGCCGCTGATCGCCGCCGAGCGCACGCCCGCCCCGCCCAGCAATTCGCGCCAGCCGCCAGCACTTTCCAGCGTCGTCACATCAACACTTTCCGCGTTGAACGAGATCCGCGACGCCCGCAGCCCCGCAATCGTCGTAAACGCACCCGATCCGGTCAGATCGACCTTGACCAGCAGGTCCTTGCCTTTTTGGGCAACCATGATTTTTCCTCTTCAAATCTGTTACTTATATGAATTCGACCGCCAACCGCGTCACCCGTCATCCACCCGCGCCCGAAAATGCAGGTCGATCCGCCGCCCGTCCGGCGCCTTGCCGCGGCGCGCCCGCGCCCGTGAAAACAACAGCGAAATCAACGTACCGCGCGCCAGAGGCAGGTTCGCGTCCACCAGCACATCACAGATCGCCGCCGCCACGGCCTTGGCATCGGCAAACCCGGCCGCATCCGAGAACACCGAAACGATCAGGTCATGCACCGCACCGTGGACACTCAGATCCGAGCGCCCGCGTACATCCTCTTCACCGACCACCACATAGGTCAGCGGCAGGTTGCCGGTGGGGGGCTCGTCAAAAACGTCGCTTCCAACCACCGCCAGCACCCCGGCATCGCCCGCGACCGCCGTGAATACCGCCGCCTGCAATGCCCCGGAAATTGCATAGGTCACGACGCCACCTCTTCGCGTGCGAAACATTCCAGATAAAGCCCGTTGCGGTCCCCGTCCGCCACCGCCTCGATGGCAAATACCCGGGCACCTTCGCGAAACCGCTGACCCGGCGCCGGTCTCGACGACGAACCCACCGCCGCCGCGCGGACCCATATCCGGTAGGGCACCGACGACAGCGTCGCCACCCGCGCCTCGCGTTCGCGACCCGCACCGGCGCGAACATCCGCCCAGAGCGTGCCACGCGTCACCCAGCTTTCGGCAAATCCTCCGGCATTGTCGGGTTGACGCGTCACCGCTTCCAGCACCAGCTTGCGGCTCAGATTGACGCCGCGCCTCATGTGCCCCCCCCCAGAACGCGCACCACGCGATACGCCTCGATCAACGCCATCACGCCAAAGGGCATCGGATCGGCCTGCCCGGCCCCGCCATTGCGGTTCTCGTAATAATGCGCCGCCAGCAACAGCACCGCCTGCCCCAGATCGACCGGCACATCGCCCCAGGTCGCCCCGAAACCGGCGTCAAAATCAATCTCGGCAAATCCGCCCGACGGGATCGCCGGCAAAAAATGCCCGGTCGCGACCAGTACCGGGCGTTGAAAATCCTTCCGGAGCCGGTACAGCGCCGCGTCGGCGATGGTTTGCGTTCCCGCCGCATCACTCAGGCGCACCCGGTTGACCACCGCCACCGGCGCCACCGGCAATCCCTGCGAACCACCGTCGCGCCAATTGGTGATCTGCCACGAAAATTCCCGCGTGATCAGCGCCTTGCCGATCCGGGTTTCGATGGCACCGATGGCGGCCCGCAAATACGATTCCAGCACCGAATTCTGCGAACCATCATCCGCAAACCCGGTCCCCAGATGCAGATGCGCCGACAATTCCGCAATGGGCAACGCCACCGCCGGCACCGGCGTCAGTTCCACTAACATCATGTAATGTCTCCAAGAATTTCCCGCCGCCACTCTGAATTTTTCACGCGCGCGCCCGCATTGCTCGGACGGAGGGGGAGCAGCTAGACAATGCGAACGCGCGCGCAAGACCCCCGGCCCCGAAGGGCCGAAAGGTCATCGCTTCAACCAAGAGGGTTGCCCCCTAGCTGATCGCGAATTTCAACAGTTTGATGGCCGAGAAATCGCTCACGTCGCCGCCTACACGCTTGGTTGCATAAAACAACACATGCGGTTTGGCGCTGAACGGGTCGCGCAGGATACGCAGATCCGGGCGTTCCGCCACGGTATAACCGGCACCGAAATCACCAAAGGCAATCGCCGTCGCATCCAGCCCGATATCCGGCATGTCCTCAGAGATCAGCACCGGATAGCCCATCAGCCGCGCAGGTTCCCCCGCCGCCAGACCGTCCGACCACAGGAACCGCCCGTCGGCATCCTTCATCTTGCGCACCGCACCGGCGGTTTTGGAGTTCATCACGAACGTCGCGTTCGCCCGGTACCGCGCGCCCAGCGCATAGACCAGATCGACAATCGCGTCCGCCTGATCGGTCGCGTTGAAATCACCCGCCGCACCCGTCGCGACATAGCCGATATTGCCCCAGGTCCACGTCGCCTCGGTCACCGCCGCATAGTTCAAAAAGCCCGTCGGCTTGTCCACACCATCGCCCGAGATGAACGCGCCACCTTCCGCGCGGGCGAACTTGTCGGCGATCCGCCCGGCCAGCCAGCCTTCGACATCAAACGCGCTGTCGTCCAGCAGACGCTGGCTTGCCTTGGGCAGCGCCGAAAGCTCGTGCAGCGGGATCGAAATCCGCTCCACTTGGGGCGTGCCGGTTTCGGCGCTGGCGGTGGTCTCGTCCGCCCAGCCAGCGCCGATATCGGTGTGATCGACCAGCACGTCGAACGCAGTCGCTTCGACCTGCACGACGCTGGCAATCGACCGGATAGAGGACGCATCGCGCAGCACGCCCGCAATCGATTCCGCGGTCACCGGATCAACCAGATAGCCGCCATCGGCGGCGACGCTGGTGGACAGTGCCTTTTCCCCGATTTCAAGCCCGCGCAGCGCATCATCGTCGCCCGAACGCAGATAGGCGGCAAATGCCTTTTTGTGCGGCGCGTCGGTCTCGGCGCCCTGGCTCAGAACGGGGCGGTTTGCATAAATCATGTTTTTGCGATCCATCATGGTCAATCGGTCTTCCTGTTTTTGAATTCTCGACGTAATGTCGGCCTGAAAAGTGTTGAAATCACTCAAAAATCCTGCCAGGGCCGTTTTCACTTCCATAGCGGGACTCCCCCCCGGCGAAGCGCCCTGGCCCTTCGCTTTGGTCTCGGTCTTGCTCATCAAATCCACCTTAATCTTCGACGAAAACATTCACTGCCGGAATTCCGACAGCATGATCCTGGCCTCGGTAAAAGCGTCGGCCATTTCCTGCACCAGCTCGCCGGCAATGGCGTCGGCCTTGCCCTGAACCCGCGCCTCCGGAAGCATCGGAAATGTCACCAGCGACACCTCCCACAATTCCAGCTCATGCAAGAGCCGCTGGCCCTTGGCATTCTTTTCCGCGCGCCGCGTCCGATACCCGATCGACAGGCCGTCAATCGCACCGGCCCCGACCAGCGCCAGCGCCTCGGCGCCCTTGCGCACCTCGTCCAGCAGCCGCCCTTTCACGAACAGGCCCCGCGCGTCCTCGCGCACTTCGTCCCAGACTCCGATGGGTTGCGCCGGATCGTGCTGCCACAGCATCTTGACCGCGCCACCCCGCGCGCCAAGTGACTTCAGAGACGCGGCATACGCCCCCTTCTGCACCACATCGCCACCCTGATCGGCCGCCCCGAAAACCGAGGCATATCCACTGATAATCCCCCCGTCGCCAACGCCGATACCTTCCTCGAGACGGCAGAACTTGGTTTCCAGTTCCGCCGCCGATTTTGCCTCTGACATATTGATTTCCCTTATTTCGGTGCCAATTCCACCAGCGCGAGCGCACCCTGCGCCAGGATGAACCCCGCCACGCCGTAAACCGCCAACCACAGCCGCTTTTCCAGCCGCTCCAGCATCGTCTCGATCGAATGCAGCCGCCGCTCCAGCCCCGACCAGCGCTCCTCGATCACCCGTTCGTTCGCCTCGATCCGCGCCGAGGCCCGGTCGAAAGGTTCGTACAAGAACCGCGACCCGCTTCGCCCCGCTTCATTCATCCGCAATCTTCGGCAATCCCAGCAACGCGCGTTTTTCCGCCCCGCTCAGAAATTCCGCCTCGCTGACCCGTTTCCAACGCGCGTCCCGCTCGACCGAGAGCGCCGGAATCCCGTCGAGATCGGGGGAAAATGCCACCCCGTCGTCGCCATACCCGGCCAGCCAGCCCGAAATCGATTCCAGAACCCGCGTCGCCAGCGGCAACACCGTCAGCCGGTAAAACGCGCGGTTCGCCTCCTGATAATTGGCATAGGCGGCATCGCCGGGCAGCCCCAACAACATCGGCGGCACCCCGAACGCCAGCGCGATTTCCCGCGCCGCACTTTCCTTGGTCTTCTGGAATTCCATGTCGCTGGGCGAAAACCCCATCGGTTTCCAGTCCAGCCCGCCCTCCAGCAACATCGGCCGCCCGGCATTGGCCGCGCCCTGATGATAGCTCTCCATCTCGTCCAGCAGACGCGAATATTGATCCTGCCCCAACTGCCCTGCGCCGTCCGCCCCCTTGTAGACGATTGCCCCCGAGGGCCGCGCCGCGTTGTCCAGCAGCGCTTTTGACCAACGCGAGGCCGCATTATGCACATCCAGCGCCGCCGCCGCCGCCTGCATCGGGCTCAGCCCATAGTGATCGTCCTGCGGATGAAATGCCCGCACATGGCACACCGGCACCCGCGCGCCCGTCATGTCGAAACGGTGTTTCTTCGCCCCGACCTTGTATTCATAGGCCACCGGCCATCCGTCCCCTCCCGGCACCAGCGCCATCCGGTCCGACCGCAGCACATGCAGCTCCACCGGCAGGTCGTCCGCGCCGGTCACGGCTTCCAGATATCCGTTTCCGCTCAGTAGCAACTGCCCGAACAGGTTTTCCAGCAGATCGCCCCGCCCCTGCGCCGCATTGGGCCGCGCCAGCAGCGCCAGCAACGGATGCACGTCGTACCGGCGTTCGGCATCCTGCAATACCAGCGGCAGCGCCGCCGCCGCCTCGGCGATCATCTTGACGCAGCGAAATCCGACCGGATTTCCGGCAAAACCGCTGCGCGTCAGCGAAACCGTATCCCGTGCCGACCAGGCAACGCGGCCCGCTCCATGAAACGCGATGACCGGCCCGGCGGCACTGGCTTTCACCTCGCCGGCCCCGGCCAGGTTGCGTCGAAATATGTTCAATCCCATAGAAAAAGCTCCGGATATTTCAAATCTGCAATCTTCATTGTTCAAAAATACTCAAAAACCCCGTGGCCGCAGCCGCGGCCTCAAAGTCCCCGCACCCGCGGTGCCCGAAAACGCGCCGCTGCATCCAGCATCAGATCGCGCAGTGCCCACACCAGCGCATCCACCCGGTCGGGCGAGCCGCGCCCCTCAAACCCATGCCGCGTCATCGCGTTCATCTGATCTTCCAGCGCCCCCAGCCCCGGCAGGTGCCGCACGCGCCCCTGTTCATAAAGCGCCGCCACCGGCTCGGCCCGCGCCGATTTTCCGCGCGACGCCCGCACGCCGCGATACGCCACCAGCGGATCGGTCTGCCGGATCACCGTTTCCACCAGATCACCGCCCTGATTGACCTCCGCCACCAGCCGGTCGGCCCCGAAATCGTGATACGCCGCAACCGCCGCTTCGGCCCATTGCCGGGGCGATGCCGCCGCGACCGACCGGTCCGCCAGAACATAGCCCCGCCAATCCTGCGGTGCCCCCAGGGTGACCGCGCCGGCCACCACGATCCCGCAATCATCGGAATCCCGCTTGCCGGTGACGGGCGGGTCGACCGCCACCACGATCCGGTCCAGATCGGGCACCGCATCGATCGACGCCGCGTCGATCATCGTGCCGCTCCAGAGCGCGCCGTCGCTCTCGGCCAGCATTTCACCGTCAAGCTCCTGGCGACCCAACCGCGTGCCACCGTATTTGCCCGTCACCTCTTGCAGAAACGACCGCGCCAGATAGGCCCGGTTGGCGCGTGTCGGGGCCGAGGTTGAAACCGTTGACGCCGCCGCCAAAATCTCTTTCAGCACCGGCACATTCTGTGGCGTCGTCGTGACCACCTGCTGCGGGCAATCCCCCAGCCGCAGCCCGAATTGCAGCATGTCCCAGGCCTCGCGCCCCCGTTTCCATTTGGCCAGTTCGTCGGCCCAGGCGGCATCGAATTGCGGGCCGCGCAGGCTTTCCGGATCATGGGCAGAAAAGACCTGTGCCACCGCGCCGTTCGGCCAGATCAGCCGCTTGCGGCCGGATTCCCATTTCGGCATCCGGTCCGCCGGCGAGCAGGCCAGAATGCCGCTGTCGCCAAAAATCATGACCTCGCGCACCTGATCCACGGTCTCGCCCAGCAGGGCCACCCGCGTCGCCCTGCCCGGATCGAGCGGCAGCGCCCCTTCGACCTGCGCGCGCACCCATTCCGCACCGGCCCGGGTTTTTCCCGCCCCGCGTCCGCCCAGAATGGCCCAGGTCTTCCAGTCACCACCGGGCGGCAACTGATGCGGCATCGCCCACAGATCGAACAGATAAGGCAGCGCCAGAACCGCGTTTTCACTCAGGCTCGCCAGAAACGTCTTCAACGTTTCCGGCGGCACGCAGGCAAGCAATCCTGCGCCCGACCTCAGATCGGGCTCGGGCCAGGTCGATGGCATAACCTTCGACGATTCCAGCACGTTCAAGGTCGCGTTTTTCAAGTTCAACCTCCCGTTCATGCAGGCTCAACAGCGATTTCCAATGCGTCTGCGCCGTCGTTGAAAACGCCCGCAAAGCCTTGTCGTCGCTTGTCGCCAGTTGCCCGAGCGCCGATTCCAACGCCTCGGTAATATCGGCATAATGCCGCCTTGCGTTCCCAAGCAGATCCTTGGAACGCGACTCCCCTTGGGGTGTGTCTGCTGTCATGTATTCAATAACCCGCTGATGCTCCGTTCGAGCGCCGCAAAAAAGCGACCCACCCTTTCGGATGTGTCGCTTTCCCACGTATTCCAGCTTGACCCAAGTTATACCTACGGGAGTTCGGAAAGTCAAGAACTTTCTTTTAGATTGTATTTGCCAGCCCTTTCACCGGTTTGCCGGTCTTGTGTTCACCGGTCTTCTCGGGCAGGAAACACAAGGCCCCACCAGCAACCGGACCCACATGATGACCGCGACAGATGCCCCTGATCTCGACAGCCGTCTGGACGATATCGTCGCCCTGTTTCAGGCGGGGTTGTTCCAGACCGCGCTTGATTCCGCCCGGAAACTCGCCGGGCAACATCCCGATTCGGCAAAACTCCACAACATCATCGGCGCGGCGCTGACCAAGACCGGCCAGATCGACGACGCGATGGCGGCGTTTCGGCAATCTCTGGCACTGGACCCGGAATATGCCGGCGCGCACAACAATCTTGGCAATGCTCTGAAAGAGCTCAACCGGCCCGCCGATGCCCTGACAAGCTACCAGCGGGCGGCTTCAATCGATCCCGCCATGTTCGACGCGCATTTCAATTCCGGCAACGTGACCGAGCAGATGGGCCATCACACCGCCGCCATCGGGCACTACGAACAGGCGCTGGACCTCAAGCCCGATGCTGAACCTGCGCTTCTCAATCTGGCGAACGTGCACGGCTATCTGGGCAACAGTCCCAAGGCGGCGGAATACTATCGCAAGGTTCTGCGCACCAATCCCACCAACGGCAACCTGCACAACAACCTTGCAGCCCATGTCAAATACCGGCCCGACGATCTTCACCTTCTGCAGATGCGGCAATTGATGCGCGAACCCGCCGTGACCGACTCCGACAAGATCGGCATCGGTTTCGCCTTGTCAAAGGCCCTGGACGATATCGGCGAACCCGATCAGTCCTTCGAAGCCCTCAGCACCGCCAACCGCGCCTTTCGCCAGCAGAACCCCTATGATCTTTCCGTCGACCGGCGGGTGGCGGCGGCGATCAAGGCCGCCTTTGAGGTGACCCACCCCGGCAAGGCCGGGACCGCCGCCCATCCGCCACCGGCCCAGACGCCGATTTTCGTCGTGGGCATGCCCCGCTCCGGCACCTCTTTGGTCGAACAGATCCTCGCCAGCCATTCTGCCGTTTACGGTGCCGGCGAACTCTACGCACTCCGGGCGGCGCTGGACCCGCGCTTGCTGGCGGCCACCGATCCGCGCGGCATGTCCCATGCGGCACCTGCGGATATGCGCGACACCTACCTTGACGCGCTGGCCCAGTTACAGGTGCAGGAACCATACATCGTCGACAAGATGCCGCTCAACTTTCGCTGGATCGGCTTCATCCTTGATGCCATGCCCGAGGCCCGCATCCTGCACATCCGCCGCGATGCGATGGCGACCTGCTGGTCGAATTACCGCCATTACTTCACCGATGGCGGCCTGAATTATGCGTTCGATCAGACCGACCTTGGCAATTACTACCGCCTCTACCGCGACCTGATGGACTATTGGCAGCGCGCCCTGCCCAACCGGTTTCTGGATGTGAACTACGAGAACCTTACCGAAAATCAAGAACCGGTCACCCGGCAGATTCTGGCGTTCTGTGGCCTTGACTGGCAGGCGCAATGCCTCGATTTCGCCGGGACCAAGCGCATGGTGCGCAGCCTCAGCGCCGTTCAGGTGCGTCAGGGCCTGTATCAGGGCAGTTCCGAGGCCTGGCGCAAATACGAGCACCACCTCGCACCATTGCAGGCGATCCTGGACCGCTGAACACAGAACCATGTGCCGACGGGCCGTGATGCAGAGCGAAGGCGCGGCCGATCCCCGCCACGCGATATGTTTCGAGCATTCGGGCCATTGGTATCAGATCACGGCGGCCATTCCTTGCGACCGTCCGCGCGATCCCGGCTTGGACGCCGATCCAATTTTAGCGGGTTGCAGGCGCTTGCACCGGGGCCTCAATCGCCCGACTGCGCCCGTCGCTCGGCCTCGATCTTCCGCCAGGCGCGCACGTTCCTGTTGTGCTCGCCGATGGTTTCGGCAAAGGCGTGCCCGCCGGTGCCATCCGCCACGAAAAACACGAAATTCGTCGTTGCCGGATTCAGCGCCGCCTCGATCGCCGCCCGTCCGGGATTTGCGATCGGCGTTATCGGCAAACCGTCAATAACGTAGGTATTCCAATCGGTTTTCTTGCGAAGCTCACTTTGCCGCAACCCCCGGCCCAGATTGCCTTTGCCTTTGGTTACG
The DNA here is from genome assembly GCA_964600965.1 of uncultured Rhodobacter sp. Lineage (GTDB taxonomy): Bacteria > Pseudomonadota > Alphaproteobacteria > Rhodobacterales > Rhodobacteraceae > UBA5972. The sequence goes on along the minus strand of CAZRLO010000010.1, from coordinate 4,759 downwards.
CCATAAATCACCGACGGATCGGTCTGCAATTTCATGCCCCGGTTCAGCCGGTTGATGAACACCGACGCGATCAGTTCGCGCTCTGATTTCACCGCCGTTTCCTTTTCGATGATCGACGCCAGCGTCAGCGCGTCGTCCGGCGTTTCCAGCGGCAGCCCCTCGGCGCGCAGGGCCCAGGCCTCGGTCAATATCCGGTGCTGCGCCAGCGTCATCCGCCGAACCAACGCCGTAACCTTGTCGCCCTTGGAGACCGAATAGGTGTTGGGCGCCAACGATCCCTCGGGCGGCTCGATCCCCGTCCAGTCGTCGTCCAGCAGCAGATTTTCCTTCAGGAGCGCAATCACCTGAAACGACGTCAGCCCCTCGGCCACCGTCACCTGATAGGCCAGCGCCCGGCCCGAGGTCACCAGATCCAGCACCTCTTCCATCGACGCATAGGCCGGGATTTTGTATTCGCCAAACTTCAGGTGCCCGGCGTCACCCGCACGTCGCGCCGCGATCCGAAAAATGGAACTGCTTGAAATCAGGCCGTTTTCCTTCAACCGTTCCGACACCGCTTTCAGTCGGTCGCCGGCATGAACTTCAAAAATCACGTCTTCGCGAAAACTTCCGGGTTTTTCCATCTGCGCCGCGCCCCACGCGATCACGCCGCCGACCATCGTCATGGCCAGTATCAGCAGCGTCATCGCGTTCGAGGCTATGTGCCGTACCATCGTGCCTATCCGTCGATCTTGGCGAAAATGACCGACGCATTGGTGCCGCCAAATCCGAACGAGTTCGACAGCGCCACGTCAATATCCCGCCGCACCGCCACAATCGGCGCCAGATCCAGTTTCGCCTCCACCGCCGGATTTTCCAGGTTCAGCGTCGGTGGCGCCACCTGATCCCGGATCGCCAGGATCGAAAAGATCGCCTCCACCGCCCCCGCGGCCCCCAGCAGATGCCCGGTTGCCGATTTGGTCGACGACATCGTCACCGAAGCCGCCGCGTCGCCCAGCAACCGCTCCACCGCCGCCAGCTCGATCGTATCCGCCATCGTTGATGTGCCGTGCGCATTCACGTAATCCAGCGCCGCCGGTTCCAGCCCGGCGTTCTTCAGCGCTGCCTGCATCGCCCGGAATCCGCCGTCGCCGTCCTCGGCGGGTGCGGTGATGTGGTGGGCGTCGCCCGACAGACCATAGCCCCGAACCTCGGCATGTATCTTCGCGCCGCGTGCGCGGGCATGTTCCAGCTCTTCCAGAACCACGACCCCCGCGCCCTCGCCCATCACAAATCCGTCGCGGTCCCGGTCATAAGGGCGCGACGCGGTCTCCGGCGCCGCCGATCGGCTGGTGGACAGGGCTTTGCAGGCGTTGAAACCGGCGATCCCGATTTCCGAAATCGGCGATTCCGCGCCTCCCGCCACCATCACGTCGGCATCGCCCAGCATGATCAGCCGCGCGGCATCCCCAATGGCATGTGCGCCCGTCGAACAGGCGGTCACCACCGCATGATTCGGCCCCTTGAAGCCAAATCGGATCGAAACCTGACCGCTGATCAGGTTGATCAGCGCGCCGGGAATGAAAAACGGCGAGACCCGCCGTGGTCCCCGCTCCTTCAGCAGAATGGCCGTTTCGGCAATCGACGTCAGCCCGCCGATACCGGAACCGATCATCACCCCGGTGCGCACCCGATCCGCCTCGGCCTCGGGCTTCCAGCCTGCATCGGTCACCGCCTGTTCCGCCGCCGTAACCCCGTAAAGGATGAAATCATCGACCTTGCGCCGGTCCTTTGCCGCCATCCAATCCTCGGGATTGAACGTGCCGTCGCTGCCATCGCCCCGCGGGATTTCGCACGCATAATCCGTCGCCAGATGCGAGGCGTCGAACCGTGTGATCGTGCTCGCGCCCGATTTGCCGTCCAGCAGCCGAGACCAGCTCGCCTCGACCCCGCAGGCCAGAGGTGAAACCATCCCCAGACCCGTCACTACCACTCGCCGCATGAATTCCCCTTAGCAAGGCTGCCCCGTTGATGCACTGTTACACAATCTTGGCCAATCGGGGCAAGCCCGTCGCGCGGCCTTGCGGCGTCTATTGCCAATGCGCAAATGCGCGGCGTTTCTTTCTCAAATCGCGTAATTGGTTTTCAAGCCTGAAAACCTCGGGCCGCAGAAACATCAAGTCGATCATCGTCGCGCGGTTGCTGCCCAGCCACGCCGCATTCATTTCGCCGCGCGCATCGGCCAACTGCCATTCCAACACGCGGATTTCCTTGCCGATCTCATGATATTGCCGCCCGTGTTCGAACGCGGCGCGCATTTTCTTCAACGCAACCGCGCCGCAAACCGGGCCGATCTGCCGGCCCGCGCGCCCGACCAGATAGGCATTTTCCGGGCGGCAATAGGTTTTCATGCCAGCCTTGCGCCCCTGTTCCCAGACCGGCGCATCCGGGACGACAGCCAGATGGCCGCAATTCTTCCGATACCAGCCGATGCGCGACGCGGGCGCACCCTTCGCGCCGTCAGTGGTGCCGATCCGGTACCAATCCGCATTCCGGCAAATCGGGTGGCCAGCCGCCATGCCGGCGCCAAGGCTCAGGACCAGTCCCAGCGCAATCCGCCAAAAAAGCATGCGCGCCCCTCAGATAAACGCCGCGACCGGCTCCGGCTCGGGTTGGGCCAGGCTCAGCGCGTCGGCCAGTTCCACCGACCGGTTGAACAGGGCCCGCCCGACAATCGCGCCCGCGACGTTCCCGACATATTTCAGCCGCGAAATGTCGTCCGCGCTTTTGACCAGTCCGCTGGCGATCACCGGAGACTTCGCCGCCCCCGCCAACGCCGAAACCCGCCCGAGCGACGCCTCGCCCTCGACCAGATCGCCGTCGATATCCGTGAACAGGATCGCCGCCAGCGGCGCGGTCGAGAACGCCGCGACGAAATCACCCGGCGTGATCGCGCTTTGCGACTTCCAGCCGTTGGTCATCACCCGGTCTTCCATGGCATCGACCGCCAGCACCACCTGATCCGGGTGGGCGTGCGCGGCTTGGTGGATCAGATCGGGGTTCATCACGGCGGCGGTGCCGACAACGACCCGTCCGGCCCCTTTTTCAACCCAAGCGCCAAATTGTTCCAGCGTACGCACGCCTCCGGCGACCTGCACCGACAATCCGGCCTGCCGAATGATGTCCAGCACGATGTCTTCGTTGCTGCCGGTTCCCGCCACCGCGTCGAAATCCGTGACCTGCATCCATGTCGCCCCCGCCTCGGCGAATTCGCGGGCTTTTTCGACCGGATCGACATGCCAGATCTGCGGGTTGTCCAGGTCACCGCGGGTCAGGCTGACGCAGCGACCGTTTTGTAATTCAATCGTGGGATAGATGATCATCGGGGACCTCCGGATTTCAAATCAGCGTTGATATGACCCCTCGTCACGGGGCCTATTATCCCAGAAACGACGCCCAAGCGCAAATATGGACACCCCGGCCAGACAAGCGACCGACCGGCCAATTTCCGCGCGCGCCGCATCGTTCTGAAAATACTCGACAATCCGACCCCGGCCGAAAAATCGCCCGTCATCGGTGCTAACCAAAAAAGGCGCCGCTACCGGCGCCTTTTCAAATCTCTGAAACCGCTCCGGCGTCAGGAAGCTTCGGTGATGAACTTTACCGCGTCGCCGAACGACTGGATCGTTTCCGCCGCGTCATCGGGAATTTCGATGCCGAATTCTTCTTCGAACGCCATGACCAGTTCGACGGTATCCAGGCTGTCTGCGCCAAGATCGTCAATGAATGACGCGCCTTCGGTCACCTTGTCTTCGTCAACACTCAGGTGCTCGACAACAATCTTCTTCACGCGATCTGCGATGTCGCTCATGTTTTTGGTCCTCATCTTGGCGGGAACTGCTCCCGGTTCACTGGCCTTGATGCGCGGTCAGGCCGCGCTGCCGGATTTACGGCAACCAGCGCGAATACCCCCCGGCAATTCTTGGGGCGCTATAGCACAAGTTGCGCCCTTGGCAAACGAATTCCGCCCGGCTTTCGCCGCGGAATTCCGCCCCTCAGATCATGGCCATTCCGCCGTTCACATGCAAGGTCTGGCCGGTGACATATGCCGCCTCGTTGGATGCCAGAAACAAAACCGCCGCCGCGATTTCGCTTGCATCGCCCATGCGTCCCGCGGGGATCGCCGGCAGGATCGCGGCCTTTTGGGTCTCGTTCAGTTTGTCGGTCATCGCGGTCGCGATAAAGCCGGGTGCCACGCAATTCACCGTGATGCCGCGCGATGCAACCTCGGCTGCCAGCGATTTCGACATGCCCACCATTGCGGCCTTGCTGGCGGCATAATTGGCCTGCCCGGGATTGCCCGTCGTGCCGACCACGGACGAGATGTTGATGATCCGGCCCCAACGTGCCTTCATCATGCCGCGCAAAGTGCCCCGGCACAGACGCATCACCGAATTGAGGTTGATATCCAGCACCCGGCCCCAATCCTCGTCCGACATGCGCATGAACAGGTTATCCTTGGTCATGCCCGCGTTGTTCACCAGAATGTCGAGCGACCCCATCGCCTCGACCGCCGCCTTCGGCAACGCGGCGACCGCCTCGGGGTCCGACAGATCGCACGGTAGGACATGGGCGCGCGGGCCCAGCTCGCCCGCCAGCGCTTCAAGCGGTTCGATCCGCGTGCCCGACAAGGCAACCGTCGCCCCCGCCGCATGAAGATCGCGGGCAATCGCGCCGCCGATCCCACCAGACGCACCGGTCACCAGTGCATTCTTTTCAG